>JBCCSZ010000197.1:0-15030 GCA_039199225.1 Bacteroidota bacterium | reverse complement strand
CAGCGACCTGCACACCGCAAACGCATTCCGCTACCTTAATGCACGGATTACGGGTTATTCAAGTGCAGAAAAATATTACCATATTGTTAACATCAGTTGGCAATCAGATAACAAACAATGAAAATCCACTTTTTCTCAGCCACTCTTTTTCTATATTTAGAAATATCCCCTCCATTCCGCCGAACCGAAGCAATCCCCTTTTTACATCCATACTTACTTTTATACGGCTGGCTGTACAACAGCACTTTCCCCTTTTCATCACACAGCCGAAAATAAAAATGGGGGTCATTCTTCTTGCGGTAGATTTCAAAATGCATGGCTCTTTTTAGTCCTTTTACCGCATATTTCAAGCCAGGAATGGCTCCACGCTCACTCCCAAAAGCAATCAGGGCTTGCCGGATGCCCGGCAAGCCCTGATGCGTAAAACAAACGCGGCGCGTTTTTATCGGTGGATGGTGATTTTCTTGGTCACCAAGGAATCATTCCACTGGAACTGTAGGAAGTATACGCCATTGGCCAATGCGTCTGTGGCCAAGGTCATTTGGTGGTTGGCCTGGGAGGTGCGCTGTTGGAGCAGGCGACGACCCTGTACATCTACCACATTCAACACCATTTCGCCTTTGGGGACGGTGCGGAACTGTATGTTGAGCAGGTCCTTGGCAGGGTTCGGGAAGACGCTGATCTCGCGCTCCTTGAGCAGATCGTTGGTCGAAGTGACAGCATTTTCGTCGATCTCGATTTGGTAGGTTGCCTTCAACCAGCCGTTGTCGCCATCTTCTACGGTGAAGCTGAAATCATCTGCCGTTTGCGTATCGTCTCCATCGTTGACGTAGCGGATGTTGCCCGCATCGATGCTTTGCTGCGTAAAGGTGCTGCCCACGTCCATGCGCTGACCGGCCTTGAACAGGCTACCATAGCGCGTATATTCTACGATGGTGAAGACCAATTCTTCGGGCGTATTGTCGTTGTCCTCTGCCAGCAGCAGGGGCTGTGTGATGGGGTTGCCCAAACCAGGCTTCACGGCTAGTATTTCGTTATTGACCAGGAAGGGACCGCTCAGGTTGACGTTGGAGCAAATCTCCAGGCTCCAACCGAGAATTTCTCCACCACTGGATACGTTGTTGGTCACGGTGAACTCCATGGTCCATTGTCCAGTACTGTTTTTATCGTTGAAGGCTGCCAATGGGTTGAGCGGCTTGTGTGGCCGCCGGTCGTTGGCAGGACAAGGGATTTCGTCTGGCGCTTCATCGTCCAGCCCGATGTTGAGGGCTGCAGAGCCGCAGAGAATATCTGAGAACAAAAGTACCCGCGTGGCATCCGGCGCGATGAGGGTTGCATCCAAAAAGCGGATGGGCGCGTGGCTACCTTCGAGGTTGAGGATGTTCAAATCGCTGATCGTACCTCCTGTAGGGATGTTGAGACTGGACGATACTGTTGGGGTGCCAGTGCCAGGAATACTTAGCGGGAGGTCTTCGCTCGCCTCGTAAATGGCACAGCTGGAAGTCTCTACCTGGAAACCCTGGATGCGAGAAAACGGTCCGTCTCCACAAATGTTGACGGGACGGATGCGCCAGTAATAGGGGGTGTTTTTATCCAAAATCGTCTGCGAAACATAGGAGTTACCCGTTACAGTGGCCGTTTCAATGATAGAGCTGCCAAACAATGGCGTGGTTGCTACTTCCAGGAAGACCTCGTCTACATTGGGCAATTCTGTCCAGCTAAAGGTTGGCAATTCGCCGATGCCCGTTGCACCGTCTGTTGGTCCGGTTGGTTCGAAAGCAGAGAAGTCGTTGCTGACCAAGTCGAGTACCATCTCTCTTCTAAAAGTATCGATGTTTGGACCAGCCAAAGACAAACTTATCGGGAAGCTACCTGTCGCCGATACATTGCTCATATCGATGCTCAGGTTGGTGCCATCGGATGGCTTGAATGGGTTGGTAGAGAAATTGGGCATAGCACCTGTTGGCAATCCATCGATATTCATCGTTACCAAGCTATCGTAACCCAAAAACTGTGTGAACTGTAGGCCGATTTCAGGGTCTTCCGGCAAGCAAACCAATTGTGTAAATGGTGTGATCTCAAAAGTAACACCAGGGTTGGTGGCACTCCGGATTTCGAAGTCGTTGTTGGACATGTCGAAGAAGATGTTGCCATTGGCTTCTACCAAAACACGTGCATCCCGGGTCCGTTCGTCTGGTACAACCACAGAGTGGCTGCCATCGTTTGGTACCCTTTCTGCCAATATAATGTATGGAGGATTTCCACTATCTGTAGACAAAAGAATGTTCACAAAGCCTGCATTGACTGGCGCCTGATCGGTATTGGCAACATCCCAGGTAACGGTCTCCGTCGTACCGGCGGTCCACACCTCCTGGCCTGTATTGGGGCTTGATACCAAGAACGGCCCTGCCAAATGTGTGGCGCGGAATTTAACCTCTTGCCAACTCAAACCACCACCTGGACGTATATTGTCTCTGACGGTGCAGCGGAAGGTGATTTCTCTACTGGTGTCAGGCAAACACTCTGCCCGATCATCAAAAGTATCATTATCGATGATAACAGGTAGTTGAGGAACGACTCTTTCCGGGCTGGGGTTAGGAGGGAAAGAGCGGAACAATGGCCCACGCAGTGGGAACGTACAAGGGGCTGTTGGCGTACCGAGGTCATACTGCTCCCAGCAATAAGTGAGCCCGTCGTTGTCTGTATCAGGAGATTCGAAAGCCACCAATTTGAAAGGCGTCAATCTTGGGATAAAGAACAATTCGTCGTTGTCGTATGGCAGTTCAATGGTCGGACAGTCGTTGTCTGTCTCTGTCAAAGAACCACAGGTTGTTCCCGGCCCCTGCCGGCTAAAAGTGAGCATTTGGACGACGGAACCGACGTGGAAGTAGGCATCGTTGTCGAAAGCAACATTGGAGCCTCCTCCACAGGTACCTGCATAGGACATGATCGTAGATCCACTACCAGGCTCGAAAGCCGATCCAGGCGCATACTGTCCTTCTGACGGTGGGCAGTGGTTCCAGGTATGACCTGCAGAAAATTGGTGGCCAATTTCGTGTGCCAATACCCGGGTAACCAATATCAATAAGTTGTTGGCGTTGTCACAAGTAACCCCCCGACCTTTGAACTCGCCACACACCTGACCGCTGGCTACACCAGCGATGCCATCGGTACAAGCAATGGTCAGAACGTGTCCAATATCAAAATTGTCAAATCCAATTATGTCGTTTAACACCTCGAGGTTTTGCTGCAGCAACCCCCCACCAATCTGTGGGTTTTGGTAAGGATCGTCGTCACCATCGAGAAAGATGACTTTATCGTTGTCATCTATGATTTTGAAGGTCGTCGCCAAATCCACCTCGTAAATGGCATTGAGGCGGCCGACGGTTGTATTAATGATACCTAGAACAGTTGGGACGCTATTGCCATTTCTAAAGCCGAATTCTCCGGTAGTGGCGACCACCAGGCTGTATTCTTTCAACTCCACTTTGTCGCCACCCCGAAAGCTGGCAATCGGACGCTCGTGAATGCTGCCGGTGATGAGTTCGTCGACATTGATGGCGCCATCTACACCACAGCTAATGCCTCCTTGCGATGGATAGTCTTTGGTGTAGTAGGAAATATAGAAGGGCGTATTTTCACGCGTTACTGGATCAATATAAATTTCCCCTTTTGGACTTCTGATAGCGCCATGGAACCCCTGATCGGTATAGTCCAGGTGAGCAATAACGCCTGGATTGTCAACAGCTGTTCCGCGAAAGGATTGGATCATTGGATAGCGAGCCGCAATTTTAGGCATCAAAATCGGGGCATTGTACACTTCGAAATCAACCATTTCGCCATCGGGCATGGGCAAAGAGATGATGAAGCTGGAACCCCGTTCGGCCTGTGTTTCCGTAGGAGCTTTGCTGAGGTACTGCTTGATTCCGTCTACATCGAGGCGAAGACTGCGGTATTTTGTTGGTAATTCCCCATCAACTTGAAGCACGGCTCTTGAGACGGCCTGTTCTTGAACGGAACTCCAATATTGCTGTCCCGACTGGGCTGATGCTGCGTAGAAGCAACACATCAAAAGTAGGGGTAAAAAAACTTGTCGCATACTAGGGTATTTTCTCTTTTAAAAAATGATGAAAAAAAGCGTCTGGTTCAGCCGCTTGCGACCGGCACAAGCGGCTGAACAAATCTATGGTAATCTTAGCGCTGGATCGTAAACTTGCGAACCAGTTTTGAATTTTCTGTCTGTATACTCAAAAAGTAGATGCCACTGCTCAAAGCACTTGTCGTCAGTTGCAGTTGGCGAGCACCGACCCACTCTGTCTGTTCAAACAACAACTGGCCCTGTACATTGAATACGCTGATGGCCATGCGCTTGGAAGGAATCTCGGCAAACTCGACGTTCAACACGTCTCTGGCTGGATTCGGGAAGAGCTGAAATTGGTTGGCTTTCTCAATCTCGTTGGTACTGACGATGGCATCCTCATCGATGGCAATGATGAACTCTGGTGTACCGAACCAGCCTCCTTCGTTGTCTTTGACGGTGAAGGTAAAAGCATCGAAAAGATTGTCGTCTCCATTGTGGCGGTAACGAACGTTGCCATTGTCGATAGATGCTTGAGAAAAGGTATCGCCAGCCCGAAGCAAAACACCATCTTTAAACAACTCCCCAAATTCAGGCAATTCAACCACAGTAAAGAGCACTTCTTCAGAGGTGTTGTCGTCATCCTCGGCATAAAGCTCTGGACGAGTGACCAGGTTGCTCAACCCAGGAGGAACAAACAAGGTGTCGTTGTTGACCAAATATGGACTCAATGGGTTGGTGTTGGAACAAAACTCCAAGTTCCAGCCTTCCAGGCGTCCACCATCACCAATTTGATCGGTTACCTTGACGGAAAGCTTCCACTTACCTTCGGTTTCTTCTCCAATGAATTTGGACAGTGGGTCTATTGATTGGTACAATTTGCTATCGTTGGGCGGACAGGGCGGTGGCTCGGTGGCATCGTCGTCAAAACCAAGCTTGAATAATTGCGATCCACAGCGCAAATCCGACATCAAAAGCGCCTCCTCACCAGATGGACTAATCAGCTTCAGGTCGATGAAGCGCACCGGGCTGTGGTTCCCCTCTATGTATGGAATACTGAGATCGCTGACCGTTCCACTGCTGTTGATGTTGATTTCCGATTCGATGCGAGGTGTACCCGATCCCGAAATGACAATCGGGCCGTCCTGGCTTTCGAATAGACTACAGTTGAAAGTTTCTGTATGGAAAGCAAACACCTGCGTGTAGGCACCAAATCCACAACGGTTGATGGCCTGCACCCGCCAAAAATATTCTGTACTCTTGTCCAGGAAGTCAGGCGTCACGAAGAAAGTATCTTGTGTTTCCAATGCAGAATATATGACACTACTGCCGAATGCCGGACTGGTTGCCAATTCAAAGAGGTAAGAATCTGCAAAAGGAGAGGAATGCCAAGAGAAAATAGGCTTCTCGGAAGCACCACTCAATCCGTTGATGGGTTCTAGTGGCACCATATCTTTGAACTCGTTGTAGACCAAATCCAATTGGACATAGCGATAGGCAGTATCCAAGCTAGGGGCAACCGCCACAATTTCCAATTCGAAAATGCCCTCGGTTTCGGTCACCTCTGATAGATCAACCGTCAGCTTATTGTCGTCTGCCGGAATGAAGGGGTTCTTCTCAAAGGAAGTCACTGCGCCAACCGGCAAGCCATTGATCGACAATGCAACGAGGCTGTCGTACCCCAGTAGTGAGCTACTCAACAAATCGATTTCCACAGCATCTGGCAAGCACACCTGTTGATAGGAGGTCCCCAAGTCGAGGGTGTAGCCAGGCACCAAAGTTGGTGCAACAACGAAATCTGCTCTGTTGATCTGATAGAAAATATTATCGGCTGCTTCCACCATGATGCGGGCATCGCGGGTGTCGACATCTGGGAAAGTGACACCTTGAAGGCCATCGTTGGGTACATTTTCAATCAATGTGTAAGGATAGGTAAATCCACCATCTACTGACAATTTGATGTTGACCTGCCGGCAATTAACAGGTGCTTTGTCTGTGTTGGCTACATCCCATTCGATGTTGACATATTCACCAACCCGAACAGTATCTCTGGTATCGAAAGACAACACTCGGAATGGACCAGCTGATTCAGTCGCTTTGAAAGCAACCTGGTCCCAGATGACGCCACCAACTTCTGGATTATTGTCTCGCACCGTACAACGGAAAGTCATGTCCCGACTGTAGGTTGGCAGCCATTCATAGGCAGAGGCAGATGAAATATTATTCAGATCATCATCGATGACAATGCTCAACCTCGGAAAATAGCGGGTTGGAGAGTTTTGCGGAGGAAAAGAACGAAACAGCGGCGCATTTCCTCTAGGCGAACCGATTTCAGTAACCGGACCAAGGTCATATTGTTCCCAACTATAAGTCAGGGGGTCTTCATCATCATCGCTGGCCTCTGCCGTCAGTACGAAGGGCGTTCCAATGGGGATGAAAAAGTCATCTTCGTAGTTCAAGGTAATCTCAGGTGTGATATTGGAAGCAAAGATGGTATCCTGGCAAGTGGTACCGAATCCACCGGTGTGTGTATAGTTGTAAACTTGTTGGAGTGTACCGACGTGGAAGTTGGTAAAACGGCCACCTGGCACGTTTTGAGTACCACAAGCACCCGAGTAAGACATGATGGTATTGCCACTGCCAGGCTCGAATGCAGAGGAAGAAGCCAACTGTTGCAAGATACCAGGGCAGTTGGCCCAGGTGTGTCCAGCAGAGAATTGGTGTCCTACCTCGTGCGCCATGGTGCCGGATACGCGGAAGAGAACGTTGTCTGAAAAGTGGCAGGTTACTCCCCGGCCTTTTCCGACCGTACAAGTAGAACCACCAGCAATTCCGGCCACTCCGTCATTACAAACGGCTGTGAAAACGTGTCCGATGTCGTAGTTGTTCAAACCGATCACCCGATCGAGTACATCTTTGTTTTGGCCCAAAAGCGCACCTCCCATGTCGGCATTTTCATATGGGTCGGTGAATGGGTCCAGATAAATGAGGCGATCGTTATTGGCCACCAGTTGGAAGCGAATGGCGTGTTCTTGTTCCCAAATCAAGTTGATGCGGTTCATGGTCACATCGAAAGCAGAAACCACATCCTCCATGGTTCCACCTACTAAGCGGGCAAATTCTCCGGTACAGGCCAAGGCCATGGCGTACCGCTGCATCAATACTGGCTCTCCGGCTCCTCTCAGGCTGGCCGTAGGCCTTGGTGCTTCCACTTCTAGACTTTGCAGAGGGTCTTCCGGAAGAAATACATCTCCTTCTACTCCACAAACGATTTTTTCCCCGTCGAGGTAATCATCTGCATGATAGGAAAAATAAAAGCGATTTTGTCCACCAACATAAGGGTCGATCGCTATGTAACCCTTGGGCGTCGTTATCGCAGCGTGAAACCCCTTGTAAGTGTATCCCAAGCGTACCACATGGTGAGGATTTTGGATGCTGTGTCCCTTGAAGGATCGGATGCCCGGATACTTGGCCGCCAAATCGGGATGCATATTGTAAGTTTCATAGATCGCAAAAGTTTCCATTTGCCCATCTGGCATAGGGAGCTGAATGCTGACAGGGCGACTTTTTGCCTCTGGCGTGAATTCCCTTGGCGCCCGTTCCAACAAGTTGTGGACAGCCGGTAGATCAAGCAGGACCGTGGCGTGTACTTCAGGCATGTAGGGCGCTTCTTTGCCTCTAGGTAGCAAGACGTCTGAATCTTCTATGAGTTGCCAATAGTTTTGTTGCGCAAAGGTCGTTCCGGCAAGGAGCATCCCCAGGCAAAATGGTAAAAAGTAACGGCGCATTCTGTAATGAATTTTTTGTTTTATAAAGCGTTCGGGCAGGCTTTCAGAGATTTGTGATCATCTCCTGTCCTAATCCAATAATTATCAGGCAGTTTGATACAAACAAAAATACAATCTATAGACCTGTTTTTAAAGGATGTCCGGAACATTTGTCGTCAAAAAGGCTAAGAGGGGCGCCCTTTGGGTAATGCTAGCAGTTTTCGTTCCTCATTGGACTTCCGATTTTTACAAATATAGGGGGAAAGGGGGGGATTTGGTGATCGGTGAGCGGTGATCGGTGAGCGGGTGAGGGGTGAACTGGTGAGCGGGATTTTATGATTTGGTGATTGCGTGATCGGTGATCGGGTGAGCGGGATTTGGTGATCTTGTGATTTCGTGATTGGTGAGTGGGATTTTGTGATCTTGTGATTTTGGGATGGGGTGAGGGAGTCATTTTGTGGTTTGATGGGATAGAGATCACTGAATCACAAGTTCGCCGAAGGCTGGACAATCACAGGCAGCGTTGCTGCAATCACCCAATGTTCAAAACGTAGCTCTGAGTTGGGCGCGGCCGACGTGTACGACCTGTGCGATGCCTGTTTTGCGGCCTTCGTAGCTGATGCTCATTTGCAGGTTGCGGCCTAGGCGGCGGTCCAGGGCGAGATTCCAAAGGTAGTTTTGTCCGTTTCTCAGGCCCTCTAGCATGGCAAATTCTACAGGGGTGTTGCGTTCGCCGTCGAAGTCGATGCTGACCAAGGATAGGTTGAGGCGAATGGAGGTTTTGGAAGACTGGTTGTAGGTGGTTTCGAGGGTGAATTCGTTTTGGATGGATGACTCGTTGCCGCCTCCTTCGAGCACATTTTTCCGCTGGCCATGAGTATAAGAGGCGATTAGGCGGAAGTTTTGCTTGGGTAGGTAGGTGAGTTGGGGTTCGATTTGGAAGTTTTCGAGAATGTAATCGCGGATGTCGAAAAATTCGGAATCGTTGAAGTTGCGATTGCGGCGGAGGTAGAGTTGGCTGCTAAATTTCTGGTTGAGGTTCCAGCGGAGCCGAAGAAATTGTTCTGCCAGCCTGCGACTTTCGAAGCCAGTGGTCAGCACGGTTCGGTTGCGGTTGTCGAACATGCCCAGTTGAACATCAAAGACGGGATTGGCTCGATTGAAAAACAGGGTGTTGGCGATGCGGGAGTTGATGGCGACTAAGGAGCTGTCGGCAACGTTTAGTTGAAAGGGATTCCAGGCGGCGATGTCGTCGTTTTCGCGGGTTTTGCGGTTGAGCAGCAGGGTTGATTGGGTTGCAAATTTGCTGAGAATCTTCAGGATGCCCTTCTTCTTGTACCACAATTTCCGAGGATTCAGTCGCAAACTTTGGTTGAATTGGATGTTGTTGGTGCGAATGAATTCGTTGGTGACGGTACTGATTCGGATGTAGTCGGCGATGTCCTGAAAGGGCGCAATCTCCATTTCATTGGGTTGTATCAGGCCATCGTTGTTGTAGATGGAATCCAGCCAGATGTGGGTGCCTTCCCCAGGGTTGACCTTCAGGTAAGTGATCTGCAGTCGAGGCTCTTGTCCCGATCCCAATTCGTAGCTGGTGTTGAAGCGAATGGCTCCTTTCATCAGTTGAAGGCTGTAGTCGGTTCGGCCGAGGAAGGTTTCCTGTGGGGCCTGATTGGTCAGTTCATCGTCGTCGATGCGCAACTGCCGGTAGGTTAGGTTCCACTTGAGCTGGGAGTGTCGCTTTTGGTTCCAATAGCCATTGAGGTTGAATTCATCTGCCGTGGTAGATTTTTCAAATTGGGTGTTAACTGGCGCATAATCAAAGCGTTGAGTGTAGTTGACCGCAAAACCAAAGTTCTCCTTTTCGGGGCTTTTCAGATACAATCGGTACATGTCGTAATAAAAGCTGGTGGCCAGCAGGGTGTCGGATTGGTTGCGAAAGCGCGCATTGTGTTCCCGTTCTCCATAGGCGCCAACTTGCCAATTTTGGAGCTTTTCGAAGGTCTTGGAAATATCAATTCTGGGTCGAAAAAAGCGGCTGTTTTCATCGCCTCTATCTGCGGTCAAATAGCTCCCTTGGGCATCGATGCGAAAGCCACCAGCCCCTATTCGCAGCCGACTGTCGTGCTTGAAACCGGTGTAGAGGTCTTCCCGCAGGAAAGTGTTGAGGTTGTACTCCAAAGACCCCAGTTGCCGCTTTTCAATGCTCAGTCCGGCCTTGATGAGTTGCTCCTGGGCAGCAGAATCTGCTCGAATGGTATTGAGTCCGATGTTCCAATCACGGGTAAATTCCGCCGGTCGGTAGGGGTTGAGCGCATTAAAATTACTGGCTACATATTCGTAATCAAGGCGACTGCTGAGGGTCCATCCTCTTTCCTTTTGACCCAAAGCTGCACGGTGGCGCATTTTGCTGAATACGGCCGCCCCGAGGTTGTCGCCATCGTCCCGGCTCGAAAAACGGTTGAGGTCGGTATTGCTCAATGCAATTTCTGTTTGCAATTGGGTGTTTTCGCTCAGTTGGTATTCGACCCCCAAGCTATACATCTGTTGTTGGTTGGGAGCGATGAGTTTTTGCCCCAGGGTAAAATTCCCCTGTAGCTGGCCGCTGCTGTCTGGTGCGACCCACCGGAATATCCGCCCGTTGGCGGCAATGCTGTTGTCGATGACGTAATTGCCGTTGCCCGGGCCGACGTCCAGAAAAGAGCCATTGTACAAGGCCGTCTCTGGATTGGTGGAATAGACGAGAATTTGCTCGCTTGCCAGGCGGCCATTGAGCAAGTAAGTGGTATCGGCCAAGCGGTACAAGACCCGAAATTCACTAAACTCTTCTATCGTATCGATTCCTGAGCCAAAGGCGTTGTCGAGTGCGTCGCCGCTGTTGCGTAGGATGGCCCGATCAAGGGAATCCAGGTTTTGGATGCCCCCGCTGTTTTTGCCATCCTGCTCTGAGTACAGGTTGAAATACAGGCGCATTCTGTCGGTCTGGTATTCGGTGTTCAGTGCGTAGAGGGAGCGCAAAAATTGCTGGGTATTGTATTCAAATTCAACAATGAGCCGGCGGTCCTTAGTAATGAGTTGCTTGTTGGTGAAGGTGACTTCTGCCTGATTGTAATCGATGATGTAGTCTTCTTCCAGTCCTCTTTTGAGCAGAATACCGTCGATGTAAACTTTCTCTGTTCCGGCCAATACGATGATGAAACGCTCACCCTCCCGGCCACTGAGTCGGTAGGGGCCTTGGTTGCCCTCGATGGGAGTTATGTTGTTGCGAACAAACTTCCCTCGGGCCACCGCCCCGCTGATCTTGGTCGTCAGTTGCCCATTCCAAGCGTCCTTGCTGTTGCTGTAGGTAGCCCCTTGCAGCTTTTTGAAGTAGTTCATAAAGTAGCTGTTGGGGCGTGCAAGTTCGTAATCGCCGGCGATGAAAACGTTGTTCTCCTTTTTGAGCTGAATAAAAATCTTGTCGAATTCCTGCAATTGCTGGGTGTTGCCTTCGGGCTGTAGAGGGATATTTTGGTCCGTGATGGCAGCCAGCACTTCGACATCGTCTCCTAATTTGCCAGCCAGTTGCAGGTTAAAGCTCGAATTCAGAACCAGGTTTTGGCTGTTGCCAAAGGAAATACCCCTTGAGAAACTCCCATTGTAGTCCAGCCCCTTGAAGTCGATCAAACCGCCAGAAGACTCGTACGGATTGTACTCAAAACCAATGTAATTGCCATCTGCATCGGCTTGAATCAAACTGGTATCGATGCGCTGGTAGGTTTTGCCGAGGTAAAAGGGGAGTACACGGTAGCGGATGTCTACTTGGAGGGGCGGTTTGCGGATCAAAGAGGTATCCCACTCTATTTGGCGGCCGTTGAGCCGATACAGGCTGCTGTCGATTGCTTGGCCAGAGCGCTCAAACACGCTGAGACTGTAGGGGATGATGCTCAAACTATCCAGTGTATCTACCGGCTGTTGAATGCTCAAAGGGCGGGTCCGCCAGTTGGACAGCTCAGCATTCTGGGCAGCACCTTGCAGAGCAGTCAATAAGAGCAATATTGCAGGTAGAAATCTTAGCATCAAGTGTTTAACGTAAAAATACAAGTATATTTCATACGTGAGAGCGTGGGAATAGATGCGGTTTGACAAGCGTGTGTTTCTTTGTCCGGAAGTCGTCAAAAAGGGCCGATACATGGCCTGTATACTGTTGAAATATATATATTGAAATGAGCAGTGGAGTGGAGTTGGCATTTGCAAACTAAAAATCGCATCTTATTTAGTCATATAAATAAAATATACACTATTGCTATGAAAAAAGTCGTCTACACTATTGTATGCTTTGCATTTTCCCTTGTTTTTTTGGCCGCCTATCTACCGGATTGGAATGCGCCCGACCGCAATTTGATCGCTTGGGGCATCAATGGCGATGTACCGGCATTGCCGGAGCAACCCTATGATTATCAAATAGATATGAACGGTATCCATGAGCTGGTTTTCAATTATCGCTTTCTTTTCGATCCCGGCGAGATTGAGAACAGTATTAGCGACATCGACAACGATATTGCGACTTTGGGAAGGGTTTTATTTTACGACAAAATGCTTTCCAGCACAGGCAAAATATCCTGTGGCAGTTGTCATATTCAGTCTGCTTCCTTTGCAGATACGGTCGCTTTCAGCATGGGAACGAGCCAGCCAACCAAGAGAAACTCTCAGCATCTCAATGACCTGATTTGGGCAGGCGATGCAGATTTTTTCTGGGATAAAAAGCAAGGAACCCTCCGCGAAATGATCGAATTGCCCCTCAAAGACGAAAATGAGATCGGCTATGATGGCGAGACGATGATTGCGATGATGAATTCGACTTCCTACTATCCAGAACTGTTTGAGAAAGCCTATGGTCATCGCCACATCACAGAGCTGGGCATCTTAAAAGCCCTTGAGCAATTCACCATGTCGATTGCCGATCCTGGCCTGACCCTGGCCGATTCCATTTATGCTGGCATTCTGAACCGCGAGATGACAGAGGAGGAGAGTCTCGGCTTTGACGTTTATTCATTTGCTTGTCAGGAATGCCATGCTGCTGCTTTTTACGAAGAGCCCAACAACAATGGCCTAGATTCCATTTACCTCGATAAAGGAGCTGGATTGAGCCGGGAAGATGATGCCTGGAACGACGTTTTTAAATCACCTCATTTGCGCAATGTCGCTTTTACAGCACCTTACATGCACGATGGCCGCTACCAAACCTTGGAGCAGGTCGTTGAATTTTACAGTGACAGTGTCCACCAGCACGAGAAAGCGATCTTTATGCCGCCTCAAGGAAGTGGTTATGAATTTGGAGCAGAGGAAAAGCAGGCTTTGTTGACCTTTCTCAAGAAGGGTTTTATCAATGAAACCATCCTGACACATCCGCGCTGGTCCGACCCTTTTGCGGAGCAAATCAGTACTTCTGTCGAACAACAAAAGGCTTTACAGATTCACATCTACCCTAATCCAGGCACGCACACCCTAAAATTGGAGCTGGGCAAGCTTGCCGTCGATGCATTGGTGATTGTTGACCAGCAGGGGCGATTGGTGCAAAAAGTGCCGGTGGCCAACCAGACGACCCTCCGGCTCGACGTTGGCGCATATAGCCCGGGGACCTACTTCGTGGAGACGACTGGTAGCCGAAAAGTCAGCGGCAAGTTTGTGGTCTTACCTCATTAAGAGGCTTCATTTCTTTTTTGTAGGGGCCACATTCCTGGCCTGAAATGCGTTCCTTAGTATAAATCGGATGCAGAATGTACCTCTGATGAGTGGATTCTCGCTTAAATTTCCGATTTTTGCGCCTAAGCTAAATCATACGAACGACAAATGAGAGAATTGCTATTGTTTATAGGATGCCTGATGTTGTCCTGCCTGCTGACTGCACAAACGGATTCCCTGACTACGGATACCAGTAAAATTTACAAGATTACCGATGTATCACCTCTCTTTCCGGGTTGTGAGAACGTCCAGGGAGACAATCGCGAAAAGTTGGACTGCACCAACAAGCAGGTGTTGTCTTTTATGTACAAATACATCCAATATCCGTTGGCGGCCTTGGAAGATAGCTTGGAAGGGCAGGTGGTCGTTCAGTTTGTCGTGGAAAAGGACGGTCGGATTACCAATGCAGAAATATTGCGCGACATTGGCGGCGGCTGTGGTGAGGAGGTTGTGCGCATTGTGGAGGCGATGAATGGCTTGTCGCAGTCTTGGACGGCGGGTCAAAAAAATGGCGAATTTGTCCGAAGTTATTTTACGCTGCCGATTCGCTTTAAGCTGCCGGAGTACAAAGAGCCAGAGTTCAGCCTTGATGGTCGGGATACTATTTGGCTCAAGTACGACACGCCATCGTCTTTCAAACAAGGCGAACAAGCTTTACAAGACTTCATCAGCAACAATCTCCGCTATCCAACAGAGGGCGTGGGCAAGTGCATGATTGGTGAAATGGATGTTCAGATACTCGTCCTGCCCAATGGTCGGGTGAAGGTGGTTGACATACTGGATTATTCTGGGACGGGCATCGACTTTTTGTATGAGGCCATTGCGATGACCCATCGGACCCATGGCCTGTGGGAGGTGGCTCAGAAGGCGGGGCGCCCGGTTGGAACAACCCAAACCCTGCGTTTGTCTTTTGCTCCTCCGACGGACGGCTGCAAGCAGCGTGTAGAAGAATACAAGACGGCCAAGGCAGGATCGGAAGAAGCGGTGACCCTCTTCGAAGCGGGCAATGCGGAAGAGGCCATCGCCAAGTGGAACAATGCCATTGGCTTATTTCCCAACAACGCTGAATGGCTCTCCTATCGAGGTCAAGCCTTTTTGAACAACAACGACCTCAGCTTAGCTTGCCAGGACCTGGGTAAGGCGCAAAGAATCCTTCAGGTCTTTTGGTACAACGATATTCTGGCATTGATTTGCAAAGCACCGGCGCCAGACCCAGCTGCGCCTGCTTCCGGCACTGCGCCCAAGGAGTTGATGGATGAGTTGCCGGGGGAGGATAATCAGTAGGCCAATGGCGTATTGCCTTAGTAATACACAGCATTCTCCTTGAGTCGGTGAATAGGAGGTTGTTGGATGAAAACACTTCCCATCAAATCAAATACTGCTGATTGTAAAGGATGGTTAGATAATGAATGGCTATTAGCAACCGAACCTGCTCGTTCTGTACCTGATATTTGCTGTAAT
>JBCCSZ010000196.1:0-15085 GCA_039199225.1 Bacteroidota bacterium | reverse complement strand
GTCTACCAAAATGAGCGCCTGATCCATCGCTTCCGCTGGCCGGTTTTACAGCACCGCTGGTTGACATTTTTGTTTTACTTCCTTCAATGGCCTGCCATTAGCTGGCGAAAAACGAAGCTGGCGGACTATGATTTTCTATACATTCGCTACCCAATGATGCACCCCTTATTGATGCGCTTGCTTCAAAAGGCCAAAAGGGACGGCTTAAAAGTTGTCCTGGAAATACCGACCTGGCCCTACGATAAGGAGCCGCAATCCATACCGCATCGGATGAGCTTGTGGATGGACCGTTGGTATCGCAGTCGCTTATCTTCCTATGTCGATTTGATTTTGCATTATGGTCAAGAACAGCAGATTTACGGTATTCCAACCCTTCGAATTCGGAATGGCGTAGAGATACATCAGGTGCCTTTTACACCGAAAAAGCCTCGAAAGAAGGAATTGCGATTGATTGCTATTGCCAATTGGAGTTATTGGCATGCTTTGGATCGGTTGATCGTCGGTTTGGCGCACCATCAGCAAAGCGGAGCAGGAGCGGAAAGGCCGGTCAGACTGAGGGTGATTGGAGAGGGGAGGGCATTGGCTTCACTGAAACAGCAAAGTCGATTGCTCCAACTGGAAGCCTTCATCGAATTCTTACCGCCAAGCAGTGGCGCAGCACTTCATCAGCATATTGAGTGGGCAGATATGGGGGTTGGTACTCTGGGGATGCATCGCAAGGAGGTTGCGATCGATTCTTCGCTCAAGCATCGTTTGTACTGTGCCAGCGGCCTACCGTTTTTCTTATCCAGAACCGACCTGGATTTTCCATCTGAGCTACCTTTTGTGCATTACGTTGCCGATTCGGAAGCTGCCATCGACATTTCGGAGCTGATGGTTTTCTACGATGGATTGTCTTTTCCGACTGTTTCGCAGGAGATGCGCAGCTATGCGGAGCAAGCACTGAGTTGGACCCAAAAAATGAGTGGCTTGGTCGATTGGTTGAAGGCTCAATAGCCAAAGGCTTTTAAGATGGGCCAGGCCGCCAAGCGGAAGCACCACCGCTCTGCATAGATGTCTTCCAAGGGTCGGGGAGGAGGTGTTTTTAATCTCAGCCCCTGCTGATGGCGGATGCGATTGCCAGAGAGTTGATGGGCCAATGGGATGTCCTGCTCTGATTGTAGCAACTCGACTACTTCGGTTGGATTTAATTGTAGCCATTTGAATATGCCTCGAACACTTTGGGCAGGTTTAGCGATTAAAGATTCGTAGTGTAGGAGGTGATACCGCTCGGGGTATAGTCGACCAAATAGGCTGGCTGACAAATTGGCCATTGTCCAATGGATTCCCATCGTCAAAGACTTGAACAGACGAGCTGGCTTAGCGTCATCGGAAGCTTTTCGGTTTAGGTTAGAGTACAGGCAGCTTTCGCCATTGCGAATCAGGTGGAGTACATATACGTCGTAGCGTTTGTGTAATTTCCAGGGTCGACCCATGGTTTTCCAGCTTGTTTTGGAGGAGTCTATGAAAAATTGTCCCCTATCTGGATGTGCATGGGCCAGTTTTTCGAATATCGACCATTGATCCAATGGTGAATCATCCAGGTAGACAGGTCCCCAAAACGGACATTGATCGACGCTCTTCTGGCAGGAGCAGCGCTCCTTGATCTGAAAATCCAGCTGGAAATTGTGTACTTCTCCGCAGCCAGTCAGCTCGGTATGGGTGGCTAGGATGCGTTCCAAAAGCGTTGAGCCACTCCAACCATAGCCTGCTATGTAGAGGATCTTCTGGATGCCGACTTTGGATTTTGGGCGGGGATACTGTCGTTGCCGATGATCTGCTTGATGAGGTCAAAATACTGTTTGACTACAATGGCTCCGTCGAACATTCGAACTGCCTTGTCCCGGCTTTTTTGACCCATTTCTTCCTTTTCTTTCTGACTTAAGCCACAAAAGGTCTCCAAGGCCAGCGAAAGGGCTTTCGCATTTTCGACGGGAACAATGAAGCCGTTTTGAGATTGATCCACGGTTTGGCGACAACCGGCCGTATCGGTGGTGACAATGGGCTTTCCCATCGACATGGCTTCCAGTATGACCTTTGGCAAACCCTCCCGATAGGAAGGAAGCACGACGCAGTCAGACTGTTGAATAAACGAGCGGACATCCTTGGTGGTGCCGAAGTAGCGAATGGTTTGGTCTTCTATCCAGCGGAGCAATTGGGGCTTGGAGATGAAAGAGGGGTTGCCCTCGTCGATTTCTCCAATGACCCAAAAGATGGCATTGGGTACCCGCTTTTTGACTTGCTCTGCCGCCTGCACATATTCCACAATACCTTTATCGTAGAGCAAGCGGCCTATAAAAGTGAAGACGATATTGGATTTGAACTTGCTTTTTTTGCGGCATTGATAAAACTGAGTATCCACCCCACAGCCATTCACCGTAGTACATTGTTCCGGAGCAGCAATGTTTTCAGAGACAAAAAGCTGCTGATCGTCGGGGTTTTCAAATACAACCCGATCGGCAAACTGAAAGGAAAATTTATACAGTCCCAGGGTGATGTGCTTGACGATTCCCTGCCTGAGAAAGGTATAACCCAGACCGGTCACGACACAAACGGAGGGAATGCCACAAGAACGCGCTGCCAAATTGCCGAAGATATTGGGCTTTACCGTGTAGTGAACGATGAGGTCGGGCGACTGCTGGCGATAAATTCTACGCAATTCGGTGAATAAAATCAGATCGCGAAAAGGGTTAGTACTGTTTCGAGACAATCGCCGAAGGGGAATGTGGGTAATGCCTGGTACCTTGTTGAGATAATGGATGTATTCATCGACCGGTGCAATGACAATCACTTCTAGTCCCTTGTTGATCAGCGCACGTATTAAGTTGAGTCGGAAATTGTAAATATTCCAGCTGGAATTGGCAACAAAAGCGATTTTCTTTGGTGGTTTCATTGTAATGCTGCTTCTTCAGTATACTTCTGCGTGCAAGTGGCTAATCTTAACGGTCTTGATTCTTCATCTCTGATTGGACTGCAATAATACTAAAATTAAGACAAAGCTTACAAAAATTGCTCACCGGATTCTGTCCGTATATCTGCAGTAAGCTTCTTGATCTCTTGTTCTTTTGATTTGGGATAAATCAGCAGCACATCCTCCTCGTCTACGACGATGAAATTATCCAGGTCGCGCAAAACGACCAGCTTTTCTTTTGGCGCTCGAATGAGGCAGTTGGTCACATCGTTGAGCATCGCTTGGGCATTGACTGTGTTCCCACCTTCATCTTTGGGGCTTTCCACGTGCAGCGAAGCCCAGGTACCAAGGTCGGACCAACCAAAATCTGTCGGAATGGTATAGATGTTATCCGCCTGCTCCATGATGGCATAATCAACAGAGATGCTAGGGGTGGTTGGATAGTATTGATCGACAAAAGCTTGTTCCTCGGGTGTATTGTATTGTGCTCTTCCCTTTTCCAGTATGGTGTATATTTCTGGAGCATGTTTCTGGAAGGCTTTGAGAATACTTTGGGCGCGCCAGATGAAAATACCGGCGTTCCACAGATAGTCACCACTGGCCAAGAAAGCCCGCGCCTTTTCTTCCTGGGGCTTTTCTGTAAACTGTATCACTTTGTGAACACCACCGATATTGTCATTGCTGTGGGGTGCTTCCACCTGTTCTTGTGCATAATTGATGTAGCCGTAGCCGGTATCTGGGCGAGAGGGGCGAATACCCAAAGTCAGCAGGGCGTTTTCTCTTTTGGTAAAATCGAGGGCCTTGCGCAATGCTTCAATGAACACCTCCTCCTTGAGAACGATGTGGTCCGAAGGGGCTATGATGAAGTTGGCCGCTGGATCGAGTTGTTGGAGCTTGAAGGCAGTATAGGCGACGCAAGGACCGGTATTGTTGCGCGAAGGTTCGCAGAGAATTTGATTGTCTGACAGCTCAGGTAGGTGTTCCTTGACCAGGTCTTTGTACAAGCCATTGGTCACGATGAAGATGTTTTCTGCCGGGCAGAGCTTCAAAAAGCGCTCGAAAGTCAGTCGAATCAAAGATTTTCCAACCCCCAGGATATCGAGGAATTGCTTGGGTCTGGCCGTTCTGCTGGCTGGCCAAAAGCGACTGCCGATGCCACCGGCCATGATGGCGACGTATGTATTCATTGTATGCTGTTTCAATGGTGTATGCGGTTTACGACGGACGGATTCAATTTGTTCCGCCTCAGTTGCTGTTTCCGAGCGAAGATACTTGTTTAATCCCATCCAATTAAATCAAGATTAGATGATAGTTTCGTAAATTTGAAGTAAAACCAACTGGTAATTGAGCCGAAAAGAAGAAACACTATGGCAAAAAAGAAGATCAAAGTACAAGACATCGATGTTCGATATGATACCGACGGATACGTCTGCATAACGGATATCGCCAAGCAGTCGGGCGATGAACCCCGTTTCATTGTTCGAAACTGGATGAGTACTCGTGGGACCATACTTTACTTGGGGGAATGGGAGAAAAACTACAACCCCAGTTTTAAAGGTGCGGGATTCCGCACGTTTAGAGATGAGTTCTTCGAAAAGCCCTTTTCGGCGACGCCCAGCAAGTGGATCGAACAAACCAATGCCATCGGAATCCGCTCTACCAAGGGGCGCTATGGAGGCACCTTTGCCCAGGAGGAAATCGCCCTCAATTTCTGCTATTGGCTCAGTCCGGCCTTTCAGGTCTACTTCATCAAAGAATTCAAGCGACTCAAGGAGCAGGAGGCACAGAAGCTTGGGAATTCCTGGACTGTCCGCCGGGAGTTGGCCAAGGCCAATCACTTGCTACATACCGATGCCGTGCGAGACAATCGGGTTCCCATTGTAGCTTATGGTACCAAGCGTGAAGCCATCGCTCAAGCCAGTGAGGCCGATTTACTGAATTTGGCCCTGTTTGGCCAGACTGCCCGTCAGTGGCGCAATGCCCATCCCAATGCCACGGGCAACATCCGCGACCAGGCCAGCGTCTTGGAGTTGGCCATCCTAGCCAATCTGGAAATCATCAATGCAGAGTTGATGGAGCAGGGCATTTCTCAGCAGGAGCGCCTGAACGTCTTGAAGATGCGGGCTGCTTATCAAAAGGAGCGTTTGCCGGAAAGTGAAGCGATGAGGCGCTTGTCGGAAAAGGCCAACCGGCGGCTGAAGTGATTAAAATAGAAGGCAATGCCCGCCGATGTGTATGGGGCATTGCCTAGGGGGTAAAGCTATTATGTGTAGACTTTTATCTTAGGTTGAAGAACACCCCAACCGAGTAAGATGGATTGGCGAAAATAATTCTTCCGCTGAGTGCCGTTCCAAAGGAGGCAGACACGCCCCACTTATCTGTAATGCTGTATGCAAATTCTGGTGAAAAGGTCAGGTGTTCGCTGTTGTTGGCAAAAACGCTGGTGCTGTTGATACCCTGATTGAGGTCGCCGTTTTGTAGGGATTGGATGCCATAGAGGCGGCCGATGGCCCACAGTCTGTTGTTGAACAAATTGACACCTGCCTCGATCCCAAAGCGAAATTCGTCTGAAAAACCTTCTGTTCGATTGTTGATACCCGCGTAAGCATTGGCATAGGCCGGAAGCTTACCGATTTTAAAGCCCGTTCCGGCATCAAGTTGCAGCATCTGATTGAATTCCCCATCGCCGGTTTGCAAATTTCCTTCGCTGCCGCCCCTTTCATTACCCAGTGGCAATCCGAACAATACGGTGGCACTAATGGCCACGGGACCTTTGGTGATCAGGCCGTATTTAATGCCCAGATCGATGTCGCCGATGGAGTTGATGGATTCGCCAGGAATGAGGGTGGCACCGGTCGTACCGGAAATGGTATTGTTGAAGTACGCTCTACTGAAAAGAGGGATGTTGGCCACAGCTGTAATTCGGTCCGTAAAGCCGTATTCGGCGTAGAGGCTGGTATTGAAAATGCCACTGGTTACGTTGGGGTCGATTCTCCCCGCATCGGTAAAGTGTTGGTCTGCCACTACCCACCACTGATAAAGCTTAAAGTAGCCATTGCCCTTTGGTTGCGGCCAGCCGCCGGCTTCAGCCCATTGGATATTTAAAACGAGAAGACAAAACAGTAATATGATGAAGCGTTGCATGATTCAAATGATTGAGAAAGTTGATAAATGGTTTTGTGATTAAATCTTGGAAGGCAATCCTATTCTTCAAAGGCACCATCGCCCACCTTTACATTGAAGGGCTTGCAGAAGAACAAGACATGCGTGTACTGTTCCAAGGTGGCGTCTCCTCCTGGGATGGTGTATGTATGCGATCCGGAGAAGCTTGTGGCCTTTCCAATCTCGTAGGCACCGCTGGTTGTCTGAGGATTGTTGGTCAGGTAAAGATACAAGCCGGGTAGGCTGGAAGAAGCGCGATAAGAATCGTCGAACGACAAAACCAGGTCGTCTCCATCTGGGCGGAGGACAAAGTTTCCTTGCAAAACGTAGGAGCTGGTGGTGCGCAAGGCGCCATTGCGATTTTGGGGTGCAGCCACTACCGTATTATCGGCAATGTGGAGATCAAAAACATCGGTGACTGTTTTATCTGCCAAATTTACATTTGCTGTTACGCTGACGCTTCCTTGGGCGATGCCAGTTGCCAAGCCTTGTGCGTCGATTCGTAGTAGATTTTCGTCGGAACTACTCCAATCAATATTGGTGGATTCTTCCTGGCCGACATTGTTGGTATAGATGGCCTCGAACTGGTAGGTATCTCCTACGCCAAGGGTATCGATGGAAGCGGAGATGCGAAGATTTTCTTCTACCGTATCCATAATAATATCGTCGCCAATACAGCCACTGAGTAGACCGATGCAGAGTAGGAGTGCGGAAAGGTTGAACATTCTCATTTGAACTAAGGTTTTTAAGGTTCGGTGAATACGATTACAAAATTATATGGGAATCGTAGGGTTGAGAATGGACAAAGGTTCCGAATGCTTGGACAATTGGACAAATGTGCCAGTGGGCGTATTTTAGGAAGCCATTTTGGTAAGCCGACGGTTGGTTAGTTGCTGCCTCCGAAATGCTTTTCACGATAGTTCAGTGGGGACAACTGCTCCGATTTTTTGAACAATCTCGTAAAATAAGCCGGGTCCTCAAACCCTAGTTCGAAAGCGATTTCTTTGACAGATTTGTTGGTGTAGCGAAGGTCTCTTTTGGCCTGAAGAACAATCCGATCGCGGATGATCTCTGTTGGTGTCTTGTAATCTAGGGCATTGAGCCGTTTGGCCAGTGACTTTGGAGATACGAACAACATCTCTGCGTATTCTGAAACGCTGTGTATCTTTTGATAGTGCTTTTCGACCAGCGCAATAAAGTCGCCGGCAAGACGATTGCCCTCCGAGGCGGTCGGCTGGGTGGCCTGTCCTAGTTCTTCCAACTTGCGCAATGCCTGAATGAGAAACATCCGAAGGTAGGTTTCGAGCATCTCCCGATGGGCCGGACCGGGCCTTTCGACCTCGGCGATTATATTCTGGATGATCTGCTGAAAAGCAGGCGACTCTGCTGCCGTCAGCGGAATCATGGTGGCTTTATGGACATTGTTGAACAACACCCCGTTGCAGGCAATCTCCTTGCCGTGCATTTCTACACAGTAAAACTCTTTGTCAAAGCTGATCTGGAAGCCCGACCGTACTTGCTCGGTTTCTACTTGCAGGACCTGACCGGGCGAAAGAAAGAACAAGCCACTTTCTTGAATTTCGAAGGGTTTGAAGTCGATTTGGTACTTCCCCGACCCATCTTCGATCCAATAGATTTTGTAGTGGTCGGCAATCTCATTTTCGTGTGCAATGCAGTGGGTGTTCAGACGGATGGACGTGAGCTCGAAGCCGGAAAATTGCTTTGCTTGCAATCCGGTCTTTTGATAGGGGTAGCGTTGAATTGTTTTGACAGCCATTGCATCGAATGTTTGTACACAAGATAAAACAGACCAGCCAAAACAAAGTTCTTAGAAGTGCAGGGCTTGGTAGCCTGGACGACAACGGGCAAATTCCACTTGGTTGCACTGGAATTTGCCCGCTGATTTAAAAAGCGCTGTCTAAAAATGCCACCTATGGCTTGATCGACTGCTTCTTTTTAGCCTTTTGCATAGGGTTTGGCTGCTTCTTGGTCTTGTGCTTTTTATAAACCTGGAAACGGCTTGGGACTTCCTTGACCGGCCAATTGTTGTTGTTTTCATCGATGTCGGCCGTTTCTTTGAATGGGTCGATTCGGATGCCCTTGACCACCTTATCTTTTACAAAAACCTTGGTAAATTCATTTTCGTTTTTGCGCCAGATTTCTGCTGGTATGCGTTCGATCTCTGTGGTACCATCTTCAAAGGTCCATTCGATGATGACCGGCATGACCAGGCCGCCTTTGTTGCTGAAGTACAATTGGTAATAATTGTTTTTGCCGTATCGATTCTCCTTTTCCTTTTTGTCGAAAGTCTCATCGTACAAATAAATGGTAAAGTCATAGACGGAGTCCTTGGTCTCCCAAGGCTTGTAGTCCGTATAGAAATCGCGCAGGCTGCGGTCTTGGTCGACGGCAAAAGGAACCTTTGCTTCCCGGTTGCGCTTTTGCGACAGATGTTCTACTGGCTTTTGCGCCTTTTGTGGATAAGATTTTTCCGTTCTTTCTGGATTGTTTTCCAGATCAACTTTGTACCACTTGATGCTGTCCAGAGAAATGTCGACGGCATCGATGCCATAGAACCATCCTCGCCAAAACCAGTCAAGGTCTACACCGCTGGCATCTTCCATCGTACGGAAAAAGTCGGCAGGTGTGGGATGCTTGAAGGCCCACCGGCGGCAATATTCGCGGAAGGCAAAGTCGAAGAGCTCCCGGCCCATGATGGTCTCCCGTAAGATGTTCAGCGCAGTAGCGGGTTTGTCGTACGCGTTGGCGAAGTACTTGACGATGTTTTCGCTATTGGTCATAATGGGCTCCAGCTTATCCTTCGGCAGCTTCATGTAGCTGGTAATCAACTCTGGAATCCCTTCTCCGGACTTGTAATTGTTGTCGAATTCCTGCTCTGCCAAAAACTGAACAAAGGTATTGATCCCTTCATCGAACCAGGCCCACTGACGTTCATCGCTGTTGATGATCATCGGAAAGTAGTTGTGTCCGACTTCGTGAATGATAACCGTGATGGCTGCTTTTTTAGCCCCTTCGGTGTAGGTACCATCTTCCTCCGCCCGGCCTGGGTTGAAGCAAATCATTGGATACTCCATGCCATTGGCCGCCTCCACAGAGATGGCCACAGGATATGGATAGGGTATGCTGTACTTAGAATACACGTTGAGGGTATGTGCCACGGTCTTGGTCGAGTAGCGATTGTAGATAGGGTAGGATTCCTTGGGGTAATAACTCATACACATGACTTTGCGGCCGTCCTCGGTAAAGTGCGGCATGGCATCCCAGATAAACTTTCGGCTGGCTGTCCAGGCAAAGTCCCTCACATTTTCTGCTTTGAAAATCCAGGTTTTCATTTCCTTCGACCGCTTCTTCTTCTCGAGTTTCTTTGCTTCGGCCAGTGTGACGATCTCCATGGGTTCCTTGGCACTTTCTGCTTTTTCGTACCGCTCCATCTGCGTCTTTGTCAGCACGGTCTTATAGTTCAGACATTCACCAGTAGACCCAACCATGTAGTCGGAAGGGAGCGTCATTTTAACGACATAGTTGCCAAAGTTGAGGGCAAATTCTCCACGGCCGGTAAACTGCTTATTCTGCCATCCTTCAAAATCGCTGTAAACACACAAGCGAGGAAACCACTGCACGATGGTAAAGATGTAATTCTTATCGTCCTTGAAATATTCATATCCACCTCGGCCCCAGCTGGTAGAATTCATCCGGTCAATGAGGTAGTAGTGCCAATCCACCCGGAAGGAGAACTGTTCGCCCGGTGCCAATGGTTCCGGCAGGTCGATGCGCATCATGGTTTTATTGATGGTGTACTTGAGGGGCTTGTCGCGATCGTCGGTTACCTTCTGGATTTTGTGGCCATATTTCTCCAACTCTCGCCAGGGCTCCAGTTGACGGAGCGATTGCTCGCTCATAATGTCTCTCATGCTGCTGGGGTTGAAGCGATGGTTGTCTGCATCGGCAGCGTGCTGGTTTTCGTCGAGTTGCAACCACAAGTAGCGCAAAGTTTGAGGAGATTGGTTGTAATAGGTAACCAATTCGCTACCGTCGAGACGCTGTTCATCTACATCGAGGGTACATTCGATGTCGTAATCGGCTCGCTGCTGCCAATAGTCTGGTCCGGGGGCTCCGTCGATGCCTCTAAAGTTGTTAGGCGAATCGAGCAAACTGCCCAATTGTTCGAATTTATTTCCGTGGTTAGAAGTTTCCTGAGCTTGAACTTGATAGGTCCAACAAGAAAGTATAAGAGCAAAAAATGCTGAAGGGATGAGTGTAACGCTTAATTTCATTTCTACTTTTTGTTTGTAAATCAACTCACAAGATAGTTTTCTTATACGATAATTGCCTCAAAATGTGGCATCCGACTGCTATCAAGAAGGGATTCGCAATTATTGGCCCTATAAATTTAGCGTTGAATGGGGTATAAATCAGCTATTTTTTTAGCAAAAACAAGAAAAACCACCAGGTGCTCAGCCTGGTGGTCTCTTTCAGCATCTTACTTCACGCGTTGGGCTTCATCTTCGAGGCCCGTTTTTCGTCTGCGTGACTTCTTGACCTGGTCATTTCCCAACAGATAAGAGAAGTTGACCCTCAGTTGGCGGCTTTCCCACCCTCCGGTAGCCTCCACATAGAAGCCGGCAAATTCTTGTACGCCTCGCCAAGGAGTGGTTAGGAAGATATCCGAGACAGAGACTTTTAAATTGGCCCGCCCTCCGAATAGTTTTTTCTGAACACCTGCATCGATGCTGAAAACGGCGTCGGTGGCATAGACAGCGCCCCAAATGGATGGTGAACTGTACCAGCCCGATAGCTGCAAACTGAAGTCTTTGGGCAGCTTAAAGGATGATTGGTGGTAAAAGCTTGCGACAGTTGCTTTGATGTCTACCGTGCGGCCTTCGCCGAGGTCACCGTGGTTGTGCGTATGGAAGCCGCTGATGCTGGTGTAAGTACTCCACCAATCATTAGGGCTAAAAGGCATGCTGATGCTTAGGCTCAGCACCTGCTGATAGCTTAGGTTGATGGTTTCCAAAAAACTTCTGATCTGTTCGGTAGAGTCGGATATGCTGGCAAAAAAGTCTTTGGTATAGCTGTAATTCAGGCTGGTGGTTAGGCTGTATTTGTAGGTGTGTGACAAAGAGATGTTGTGTGTGTACTGAGGACGCAAGAATGGATTGCCACGCGAGTAGCTCAACTCGCTCAACTTGAATTCGAAAGGATTGAGGGCCTGGTAGTTGGGGCGATCAATGCGGCGACTGTAGTTGATGCGGACTTGGTTCATTGGATTGAGCTGGTAGGAGAGGCCGGCAGATGGGAAGAAGTCGAGGTAGTTTCTTTTGACACTTCGGTTGTTGGTTGCCTTTTGTGCGGTGAGAACCCCCTTGGAGTTGGTCTGCTCGGCGCGCAGGCCCAGGTTGAAGTTGAACTTCTTCCACTTTTTCGTATAGCTCAAATAAGCGGCGTTGATGTTTTCATCGTACACAAAGCTATTGCTGCGGTCGATGTCGAGGATGGATTCGTTATTTTCTAGGCTAAAAAAGTCGTAGGTATTGTCTGTTCTAATGTAAGAGAACTTAGCGCCGCTGCCCAGCTTTCCGCCTAGTAAAGGACGCTCATGGTCCAGGCGAAACGAATAGATTTGAACATCTGTTGGTGCCTGGCTGGTGAAAATGCGCTCATCCACAATTTGCTCTCCTTTTGGTGTTTTATAGTAATTTGGTTGGTAGCTATCGTTCTGGTTTTTGAAGTAAGCCCAATCGGCGTCGATGTTCCAACTTTTCCCTTGTCGGTCGTCGAATGAATAGTTGACATTGGCTGTGAGATTTTGGCGCCGTCCATCGTTGACGGAGATGGCATCCAGAATAGAGGTAGATTGGTTGTTGGCCAAGTCTGTGATGGGGGTGACGCTGGTATTTGTCCAATCGTTGTTGTTGTCAAAACCTTTGACCATAACTCCCAGGGTGCTGTTTTTATTGATGAAAAAGTCGGTCCCCAGTCTCAGGCTGTTGTTGGCACCATCGCGGATGGTTTCGGTCTCTTGGTCAAACAGCATCCCCTGTTGTATTCTGTAGAGGTCCATCCAATTTCTGGACTTGCCATTGTTGTGGTTGTAGGCGCCATATATGTTGGTTTTTTTGTTGCGATAGTTGAAGGTGGTGGCGGTGTTGTAGCGGTGGTTGATGCCCTTTCTGTAACCTAGATTCACATTCGCATTTAGGCCCAGCCGCTTGTCTTTTTTCAGTCGGATGTTGATGATCCCGGCATTGCCTTCGGCATCGTACTTGGCCGATGGATTGGTGATGATTTCAATGGCATCGATTTCGGAAGACTGCATGGAGCGAAGCAGATCGGCCAGATCGGCACTGCTCAGTCGGGTTGGCTTGCCGTCGATGTATACTTGCACGCCATTTTTACCGCTCAGGATGATGTTGTCGTTGTTGTCTACGACGACGCCCGGTGATTTGCGCAGCAGCTCAAAGGCTGTATTGCCTGTAGCATTGATGTTGCCATCTACGTTGAAGACGGTCTTGTCGGGCTGCACTTCGATCATTGCGCGTTCCGCTTTCACTTCCACTTCCGCCAATTGATTGGCAGCGGCTTCTACCTTGATGGTTGGTAGATTCAGGTTTTGGCCATCTTGCAATTTGAAAGTAGTGGTATTGAAAGGTTCAAAGCCCACGAAGGATACTTGTACCCAATAGGAGGCTGCTGCTATTCCTGCCAGCCTGAAAGTACCATCTTCATTGGTATATTCTCCTTTTACCAAGGAACTATCTGTTGCTGCAAAGAGCAGAACATTTGCATAGGCGACGGCTTCTCCCTCGGAATCGAAGACTTTACCGACAATGGTGCCGCCGGTTGAACTTTGAGCAAATAGTTGAGTAAGGCTGAAAAAAAGGAGGAAAAGGATTGGTAAGAAATTTTTCATGATGGTGGTTTTTTGAATGTTTGTATTCATTTCAACTACGAGACGGGAGGATATTTGGATTTTTTTCATTGTTCCTAATTTTGAGCTAAGCATTTTTTTAAAGAGCATTTGTTGGGTGATTAATTCTTACGATTACAAATGTAGATCAACCGCAGAGTCCATACCCCTGCATTTCGATGAGTGGTCATATGCTTCGCCGAATGGCCCGTTTTCCATTCGTCTGCTTATATTGCAGTTCGTCGATACTGTTTGTGAAATGAGCGTAGGTGTTTGTTACTTTGGGCTTAAATAAATCTGCATGGAATCTTCGACAATTTGGCAAAAGCGCTTTATGGGTATTCGGTTTCGGGAGCTGGGAATGCTCTCTTTGTTCTATGCCTTTTTTGGAGCGGCCTACAATATGGCGATTTATAAAACCTCGGGAGGGCAGTCCAGTTTTATGCCCAATATCCTTTTTGACTATGGCCTCAAGGCGATCTATACCATTCCCATTTGGTGGCTGTTGTTTCGCAAGTTGAGCCATTGGATGATCTGGCAAAAAGTGCTGCTCCACTTGTTCTTCTTGCCGGTCTATGTTTTTTTGTGGCGAGCTACCTATTATTTATTGTGTGACCAATTGGGCTATTTTCACCTGGGAGGGAAGGCTTCTTGGTGGGATATTTACATTCCTGGTTTGTTTTATGCCGTCCAATTTGGTGCCTACCACGTCTATGATTTCTATATGAAGCTGCAAAAGCAACGAGAGATAAAGGCTGCCTTAGAGAAAATAGCTCTTCAAAGTGAGCTGCGAGCGCTGAAAGCACAGCTGAATCCACATTTTTTGTACAATACCTTCAATACCATCAGTGCTTCGGTCCCACCAGAACAGGAGCGTACCCGAGAACTGATTGCTACCCTGTCGGACTTGTTTCGCTATCAGTTGCAAGGTTCAAAGACCGAGTTGGTTCCTCTTGGAGAAGAGATCGCTTTTGTCAAAAAGTATCTGAGCATCGAAAAGGCCCGATTTGAAGACCGCCTGAGCTACCGCTTCGAACTGTCAGCTGGCCTGAGTGCTGCAATGGTGCCACCCATGATTCTCCAGCCCATCGTAGAAAATGCTGTCAAGCACGGCATTGCTCCAAAAATCCAAGGAGGAGAGATTCTTGTGAAAATCGATGAAGAGGGGGATTTTATGCAGGTCGAGGTCAGCGATACGGGAGTCGGGCTGAACGGAAAGTCAAAGGAAAATCCCGATGGTGTTGGCTTGAAGAATACCCGTTTGCGATTGGAGAAAATGTACAATGTCACTTTGCAGATGGACGAAAATGATCAGGGAGGTGTTACGGTTGCTTTCAAAATTCCATTGTCGACAGACCGTGTGGAGACCATTGTTGACCTTAAAACGTCTGTGGAAGTATGAAGAAAATAGCCATAATTGACGACGAGGCGCCCGCCCGATCCCTTTTGCGGGGTTACTTGGCCGACTACCCGAGCTTGGTCATCATCGGTGAGGCCAACAATGGGGTTGATGCCATACAGCTCATCCGCGAATTTCAGCCCGATATTGTTTTGCTGGATATTCAGATGCCAGGAATGACGGGTTTTGAAGTTTTGCAAAAGCTACAGAACGTTCCGCAGATCATTTTTTCAACAGCTTACGATCAATACGCCTTAAAGGCTTTCGAGGTTAATGCTGTCGATTACCTTCTCAAGCCCTACACCAAAGAGCGCTTTGCCAAAGCCATCGAAAAGGTGTTGTCTTCGGGCGATGAAAATCTACAAAAACTAAAAGCACTTGCTGAAAACCTACTGATAGAAAATGCGGCTCAGTCAAAGTATCTATCGAAAATATTGGTGCAAACCAAAAATAAGCTCACCGCACTGAACGTCTCCGACATCATCTGGGTAGATGCAGAAAAAGACTATTCTCGTCTGGTAACTGCCCAGCAAAGCTACTTAAGTAATTATGGTATCGGCCAAGTAGCGGAAAAGTTAGACCCGGAAATTTTTATTCGGGTACATCGTTCTTCCATCATCAACATCCACTGTGTGGCAGAGATTTT
>JBCCSZ010000195.1:0-15146 GCA_039199225.1 Bacteroidota bacterium | reverse complement strand
TTCAAATTGGATATTTGCTACATCTGCTGTCGGGTTAGGGAAAACATCCACTTTACCAGTCAACAAATTGATTTTCTGAGTACCGGTAGACAACTTCGATCCGATCATAATATTGTCGAGGAAGTTGTTGTTTCCACGATCGGAGATCGCCTTGAACTGAACGATGACGTCAGACTCACCATCAAATTCGCTGATATCGAGCTCGTCCGTTATCCAGTCATTATCGTCTGGTACAAAGAAAGTATTGGTATTGGGAACGGTTGCCAGATCGCGACCTCTGTACTCTTCGATTTCCTTCCAGGTAGCACCACAGTCGGTAGAAACCAGAATCTGAAGAATATCGCGGCTGAGTGTTGGTCTTCGCGCACCAGCACGATCGAAGATGATGTGGCTGTCAGTAGCATCTGTCAAATCCACTTTATGGAAGGTCAATGTCCCTTCGTCTCTATTGGTAGCAAGATTTGGGTTCCACTCATAGAAGTTGATGAAAATGGAGTTGTCAGACTCCGCATAAGCGCCCATCTTGTTTCCACCAGCGATTGGGTGAGAAGGTCCGACAATGGTAAAGGTTCCGAAGCCTTCTTGGCCAGCAGGTACTGGAGGGATAATGGAAGCAAAATCCGGATAGTCTCCAACTTCCTTATCATCTACATCCATATCGATGCGATCGCCGATGGCCATGTCTGGAACACCTGCCAAGCTGGCGCCGGTACGAGAAACATTGCTAGGGTTGTAATCCGCCTTACCATTGACAGATACAATGTCGAATAATACAGTGTGTGATTCCGTTGCAACGGAAATCTCCTCAAATTCAATTTTAACCTTCTGGCCAGGAGCAAGTGTACCAGTCCAGTTTTCAACGAGGGGCGTTGCACCATCTAAAGTATATTCGAGAACAAACTCGGTAATGTCTGTGTCACCTGCATTGCGAACTTCTGCAAAAGGAACAACCGTTGCAGCACAGATAGTCGGTAAAACATCGCTGATAGCGGCCAACTCTGCATCGCCATAACCTTCTAACAATTTTGGCTGGCTACGAGCTGATTGCCAAACTTCCTTCGTGTTATCATCCTGAACGAAAGAAAGGATACCTGCCTCTCCATAATTGTAAAAATAGGTGGGAAGTGGGGCAGCATAATTCAATTCAAAAGTTTCACCTGCTTTGATCGTTGGCAAGTCAAAACCATTGACATTTGGCAGCATTTTACGCATCACATCGTAGAAATCTCTTTCGCCATTGCTACCTGGGGAGGTAGAAAAGATGATTTCTTCTTCATAAATAACGACGTGTAGTCTTCCATCTCCTAATGTGAAGTCATCCGTCGTAACATTTTCGATTGTCAAGTTGATGAAGACAGAGTCGAGCGCTTCGCTTAGTTCATGGCTCAAATCCATCTTGATGGGCGTCGTTTTATCTGCCTCAAAGTCAATGACTGCCTGGTTGAAGCCATAAGGTCCACCATCATAACCGGACCAGTTACCGCCACCATAAGTACCACTTGGCACCAAACCGTTGATTGCTGCAACAGGAACACCTGATTCGCGATAGTACCGAATACGCGCATCCGGCTCTGTAGGATTTTGCTCATTCATAGGATCAAAACCTGGAAAATCCCACTGATATTTGAGTGCTACGATCTTATCATAGTTATCAAAAATGAGTCTGTTGAATGCTGGATTCTGGGAAGCACATGGCGGACAAGAAGCATTTGTAAACTCTTCTATCATGATCGTCCTAGGCACTTGCCCATAGGAAAGCGTTGAGAAAAATAGGCCACAGGCCAATAGGAGGTATAATTGTTTCATATCTACTACTACTTTATTTGATAATGTAAATAGGGTTAAAAGGACACTTTTATTTGTCTGAATTATAAATTTAGCTAAAAAAATGTATGTACTCTAAGGCGGGACAAATTTTTTGTTTCAAGCATGAAGAAAGCTTCATATTTAACGTCGATTTGACGCCTGAAAGACTTCTCGCCTAATTTTATCTAAAAATGCTCTGTATTGTGGAAAAAAGGGCATGCAAAACTTAAACAAAAGTAACTTTTTTGCTCAAAATCACCTCTCTTTCTCAGGATGTTCTCCCTCCCATTAGAGGCGTTTTTCCAGATATTATGCAATTGTCCTAGGTCAGACAAGAACCCCTAAAATCCCTATTTATGCGGGCAGGTCGTCAAAATTCCCGAACATTTGGCTATCTTCCGATGTAACTACAGCGAACTTAAAGCCACCTAAAATGCATGTTGTAATTATTGGTAATGGCATCAGCGGCATCACAGCTGCTCGTTTTATCCGCAAACTGAGTGACCACCAGATCACTGTTATTTCCGCCGAAACAGACCACTTTTTCTCTCGAACAGCCCTGATGTACATCTACATGGGCCATATGAGATTTGAAGATACCAAGCCATATGAAGATTGGTTCTGGGAAAAAAATCGCATCGACCTCAAGCGAGCCTATGTCGAAAACATCGACCCAAACGATAAGCAGCTGCACTTACAGGGGGGCGAACAAATGGCATACGACAAGCTCATCATCGCCTGCGGCTCCACACCCAATAAATTTGGCTGGCCCGGCCAGGACCTCGAACGCGTGGGAGGGCTCTACAGCTATCAGGACCTCGAAAACATGGAAAAATACAGCGAGGGGCTAAAAAGAGCTGTCATTGTTGGAGGAGGATTGATTGGAATCGAGATGGCCGAAATGTTTCATTCCCGGCACATTCCAGTGACCTTTCTGGTGAGGGAAAAGAGCTATTGGAGTGGCGTACTCCCGGCAGAAGAATCCGCCATGATCAATCGACATATCCAAGAGCATGGCTTCGATTTAAGACTATCCACAGAATTGAAGGAAATTGTCGACGATGGCCAAGGACGCGCCTGTGCTGTCATAACCAGCAAAGACGAACGCATCGAATGCGAGTATGTGGGCCTGACAGCAGGTGTTCGACCAAACATCGGTTTTTTAGAAGGGAGTGGCATTGAAACACAAAAAGGCATTCTAGTAGATGCGCACCTACAAACCAACATAGCCGATATCTACGCTATAGGCGATTGCGCCCAAATGCGAGCGCCCCAGCCTGGCCGCCGTCCAATTGAAGCCATTTGGTACACCGGACGAATGATGGGGGAAACAGTTGCCTACAACATCTGTCAAAAGGCTGTCGATTACGATCCAGGCATTTGGTTCAACTCCGCAAAATTTCTAGACATCGAATACCAAGTATATGGCGATGTTCGCGCCAAGGCTCCTGAAAACCACCAATCACTCTACTGGGAGCATCGAGATGGCCGTAAGAGCATCCGAATCATCTACGATAAAAACGACCAGCGGATTTTGGGCTTCAACCTCATGGGCGTACGCTACCGCCACGAGGTCTGCGAAAAGTGGTTGGCCGAAAAGCCTCCTGTGGAGGAAGTACTTCAAAACTTGTCGATGGCCAATTTCGATCCTGAGTTTTACAAGGAATACGAACGAGATGTCATCGCCCTTTACAACAAGCAAAGCGGCCGAAACATCCAACTGAAATCCAAACGCAAACTCAACCGGGTATTACAATTCCTTAGTGGCCGATAGCAGTTACCCAAAACCAAACTACTTTTTAGACAATCTTACACCTCATTACCTATATGAAAACGATAAAAAATCTCGGACTCTTTCTGTTTCTGGCAGCCATTGTCATTTTTACGCTGTCGCTGAGCCTCAGCCAACACCAATTGACCGCCGATGTCCTGCAAAAACAAATCGGTAAGCAATACCACCGAGAGATGATCCAACAACAAGCAGGCGACCTACTGGAAGAGGAATACGGGAGCAATGTCGCATTTATTTCTGCCCTAAAACCCATCTTAGTAGAAAGTCAAAAAGCCCTGGAAAAAGCTTCGGGTGTCGACCCAGCCAATAACGTTTGGAACGCAGTCAACCTACCGGAAGGCGTCTCCGAATGGGATTATCGAATGAGCGATTCAGACATTGAAGGCTATCTTTTTTCACTGACGAAATATTCTGCTGTAGGACTTTTGCCCGGTAATACAGGACTGTTCTTTTTGCTCAGTTTCATCCTTGGAGCCTTGGGTGCCTTGCTCTATTTCCTAACAGACCTCCAGCTCATCCCCGGCATCAAGAACAATCAAATTTACGACAGCACGGCTACCAGAGGGGTGACCTTTTCCATCCGAATGGTCTTTTTGATAGCTGTATTGATTGCAACAGCCATAGCTGGTATTTTCAAAGCGGTACTACCCGCCATTTTGACCGTTGTCGCAGGAGCCATTATCATCTTTCTGATTTACCGCAAATACAAGAAAAAAAATATCGATACCCGCAAATCCCGGACGGTTACAGCTACAAAGGGCCTGGGTTGGATTGGATTGGCGACCTGTATCTACTTCATCGGCTTTTACGTTCTGCTGTACTTTTATCCACAGTATTTGACCAATTGGACGCTTATGCTTGATCCCATCAGCGAAAGTTTGAGCGGCTACCCAGCCAGTCGTTGGTTTTTATATGGCTTTTTGTACACCGTTATTATGATCGTCATGGGCATTCGCATGCTCATCAAATACCGCCACAATCGTTATCAATTGGTCAGAACCAGCTCTGTTATTTTCTTCCAATTGGCATTTGCCTTCTTGATCCCCGAGTTTTTGGTACGATTGAATCAGCCTTATATGGACCTCAAAAATGCCTGGCCACTCAACTATTCCTTTTTCTTTGATTACAACATCGATGGTATGGTAGGTGGTGGAACACCCTTTGCCATTGCCGGTTGGAGTACCAGCGTAGGGACCATCATGTTCGTTTGGGGAATTGTTTTGACGCTCGTTATTGTGCCTTTGTTTACATACCTCTATGGAAAACGCTGGTACTGCTCTTGGGTGTGTGGCTGTGGCGGGCTGGCCGAAACTTTGGGAGACCCTTACCGCCACTTATCCGACAAAAGTTTGACAGCTTGGAAGGCTGAACGCTACATCATCCATGGCGTATTGGCATTTGCAGTGGTGATGACAGGAATGGTGCTGTATACCTACTGGACGGGCAGCTCAAAAGTGTTATTCTTTGACAGCTACAGCCTGCGTTCTTGGTATGGCTTCTTCGTAGGATCAATGTTTGCCGGAATTGTTGGAACGGGCTTCTACCCCATCATGGGCAACAGGGTTTGGTGCCGCTTTGGCTGTCCGCTTGCTGCGCTTATGGGCATTGTCCAACGCTTCAAATCTCGCTTCCGCATCACGACCAACGGTGGCCAATGTATTTCTTGCGGCAATTGTAGTACGTACTGTGAGATGGGCATCGACGTCCGTTCTTACGCCCAAAAAGGCCAAAATATAGTTCGTGCCTCCTGTGTTGGTTGCGGTATATGCGCAGCAGTATGCCCAAGAGGTGTATTGAGGCTGGAAAATGGAAGTGAAATTGAGGAGCGCACAACAGAGCTAAAAACTTTGCACATCACTGGCAAAGGCATTGAGCTACTCAACTAAAATCAATCTCGGTATTGTCTCCGATGTTGAGGCTTTGACTGAGGCCGGTAATGGCAGCATCACTTCCAACGATTGAATGTTTTAGTACAATGTCGGCGATGGTTGCGTAGCTACCAATGATAGATTCTTTGACGATGGCATTTCGAATCTTAGAATGCGGACCTATGGTAACGTGAGGACCAACGATGGAATTGGAGATTTCACAATCTTTGCCAATGCTTACCGGATGGATGATAATGGAATTGTCGTATGGAGGTAGGCCGGAGGAAGCGTAGCCTTCCTTGTCGAGCATCATGGCATTCGTTTCGAGCAATACTTCCTTTTTACCACAGTCAAACCAGTTGTCTACATTAACGGTCGTCAGCTTGATCCCACGGTCGATCATTCCCATTAAGCTATCCGTTAGCTGATATTCACCATGTGTCTGCTTGCCCTTTTCGATCATATCGCCGATCACATCTAGTAAAAGGTCGACCTCCTTGATTTTGTAAAGCCCGACCATTGCTAGGTTGGACTTGGGGATATTGGGCTTTTCAACAACTTTCCGAATGAATTTGTCTTCGCCAAGTTCAACCACCCCAAACTCTCTGGGGTCTGTTACCTTCTTGACCCCAACGCAGGAATAAGGCTGATTGATGAGTGCTCCAAAATCGACATCTAGGATGGTATCTCCAAAGACGATGTAGATTTCGTCCGTCCCTTTGATGAGTTGGCGAGCAACCCAAAGAGCATGTGCTGATCCTTCCCGAGAATTCTGGTAAACAAATTGATTATTGAGCTCTGGGTAGCTCTTTTCCACAAACAATTGAATCTTTTCCCCTAGGTGGCCAATCACATAGACAAAGTCGCGAATGCCGACTGCTTTCAGCTCATCGATGATAAAGGAAATAATGGTCTTTCCTGCCACAGGTATCAGCGGCTTAGGCTGTGTATACGTGTGAGGACGCAGTCGCGTACCAGCACCGGCAACAGGTATGATTGCTTTCATAAAAAGGCCGTAAGGTTCAGATTAAAGGGACACGTAATATAAGATATTTAAGCAACTCAGGTGATGATGAATGAGAGAAAATCAAAATGGTAAGAAGAAAATCTGTGATTTTAAGCTTTAACCAATCAAATCTCTCCCTATTTCAAGCACAATTTTTCTAAAAAGACGAAACCCTGCTTTGGAAAATCCAAAGCAGGGCCGCTCTTATATTTTCTAAAAGGAGACCTACAACTAGCTGCTTTCCAGCGCAGCGGCTCCACCAACGATCTCGGAAAGTTCCTTGGTAATAGCTTCTTGACGGGCCTTGTTGTAAGAAATCTTCAATTCTTTTAGCATCTCCTCTGCATTTTCAGAGGCTTTGTCCATGGCTGTCATTCGAGCGCCGTGCTCAGAGGCATGGGTATCAAGCAGACATTTGTAGAACTGGGTTTGTAGGATACTCGGAACCAGATATTCGAGTAAAGACACCTTGTCCGGCTCAAAGATGTAGTCAACACGAGCATCACCTTCCTTTTTCTCCAACTTAGCAACTGGCAGAAAAGCTTCTGTCTCTGGAAATTGCATCGCCGCATTTTTGAAACGGCCATAAGAGATTTCAATGGAATCGTATGTCTTGTCAGAAAAGCGATCCATCAGCTCCCAAGCTGCAACGGAGACATTATCAAAAGACAAATCATCAAAAAGATTGACATAATCATTGATGAACGTACATTCCTTGTAGCGACGCTTCATTGCATCATGTCCCTTGCGACCAACGCAAAGAATTGACAAGTTGCCATTTTTGAGCACTTCGCTGTACTTTGACTCGATGGTTGCGGCAGCTGCTTTTACCACATTGGTATTGAAGGCTCCACACAATCCCCGATTTGATGTCACGACGACGATCAGCGCATTTTCTACCTCGCGCACCTGTCCAAAGTCTGTAGAGGCATCTCCTTCCAGGCTGGAAAGGATGTTGGTCAGCATGCTGTTCAGCTTATTGGCGTATGGCCGCATTTGAACGATGGCTTGCTGCGCTCTGCGAAGTTTGGCTGCCGAAACCATTTTCATGGCTTTGGTGATCTGCTGTGTCGATTTGACCGACTTGATCCGCTCGCGTACTTCTTTTAATTGTCCACTCATCCTTTATGGAAATTAATTTTACTTGTATTGAGAAGAAATTTCACTCGCCAGTGTCGTCACAGTAGAGGTAGCCTCATCTGTCAACTTACCACTCTTGAAAGTTTCGAGGACTTCAGGGTGGCGTTTTTCCAGAGAAGCCAAGAACATTTCTTCGAATTCTTTCACCTTATTTACAGGCACGTTCTTGAGCAAACCTTTTGTTCCAAGGTAGATGATAGCGACCTGCTTTTCGACTGATACCGGAGAGTACTGAGGCTGCTTGAGAATTTCCACGTTGCGCTTACCCTTTTCCAGTACAGAAAGTGTAGCGGCATCGAGGTCAGAACCAAACTTAGAGAAAGCTTCCAATTCCCGGTATTGCGCCTGGTCCAGTTTCAATGTACCAGCAACCTTCTTCATGGACTTAATCTGAGCAGAACCTCCTACCCGAGATACCGAGATACCTACGTTAATGGCAGGACGTACACCAGAGTTAAACAGGTTGGATTCCAAGAAAATCTGACCATCGGTAATGGAAATAACATTGGTTGGAATATAAGCAGAAACGTCACCAGCCTGTGTCTCAATGATTGGAAGAGCCGTCAAAGAACCACCCCCTTTTACGAGTGGATTGCCTTTGTCGTCTTTGGCATTTTTGAGCGCATCTGGCAGATCGTTCATATTACGTGCAATATCATCATTGGCGATGATCTTTGCAGCGCGCTCCAATAGGCGGCTGTGCAGATAGAATACATCTCCAGGGTAGGCCTCACGTCCCGGAGGGCGGCGAAGCAACAAGGATACCTCGCGGTAGGCTACAGCCTGCTTGGAAAGATCGTCATAAATAATCAGTGCAGGACGGCCTGTATCCCGGAAATATTCTCCGATGGCAGCACCAGCAAAAGGTGCGTAGAACTGCATAGGAGCCGGATCAGAAGCAGAGGCAGAGACGATAACGGTATAATCCAAGGCACCGTTGTCTTCCAATGTCTTAGCTACGTTGGCGACGGTAGAAGCCTTCTGGCCAGAAGCAACGTAGATACAGTAAACAGGCTCCCCTCTGTCGTAAAATTCTTTTTGGTTGATGATCGTATCGATCGCAATCGCCGTTTTTCCAGTCTGGCGGTCACCAATAATCAATTCCCGCTGGCCTCTTCCAATCGGAATCATGGCATCGATGGCCTTGATACCTGTTTGTAGTGGCTCTGCTACTGGCTGACGATAGATTACACCAGGCGCTTTGCGCTCCAATGGCATTTCGTATTTGTCGCCAACAATGGCTCCTTTACCATCGATGGCTTGTCCGAGTGGATTGACGACCCGACCGACAAAGCCCTCTCCAACTTCGATGGAGGCAATGCGATTGGTTCGTCTGACAGTAGAACCTTCTTTGATACCTTCACCACTACCCAACAGAACCACTCCAACGTTATCTTCTTCCAGGTTCAATACAATAGCTTGAACACCTGTTTCAAATTCGACCAATTCACCAGCCTGTGCTTGTGTCAGTCCATAAACGAGGGCGATACCATCACCCACCTGCAAAACAGTACCTACCTCTTCAAGTTCGGCGGCAGTTTTGAAACCGGAAAGCTGTTCCTTTAATATTGCTGATATCTCATCAGGTTTTACATCAACCATCTTGATATGATTTTATATTTTACTAAAAGCTTTTGACGTATTCGTTTTTCGTAAATTCCTTGCGGAGCAGTTCCAGCTTGTGCGCTACGCTGGAATCGTACAGCTTGTCATCAAAAGTAATAATGAAACCACCTAAAATTTCGGGGTCTACTTTCGTTATGATTTCTACATGATCATCTGTAACAGAGCTAGCAACCAACTGCTGCTTAATTTTACTGAGCAGCTCTTCACTCATGCGTACAGCAGTGGTGAGCGTAACCGTAGATATTTTCTTCTGTGCCTTGTACTGAGCAATAAATTGATCGGCGATATCCGGTAAGTAAGCCTCTCTGTTCTTTTTGATGATGATGCGAATGAAAGCCATCGTCAGCTCGTTGAAGCTTTTCCCAAACAACTTGTCAGAAATAGCTAATTTCTTTGACGGGTTGACAATGGGGCTTTTGAACAACAAATAAAGGTCTCTGTTCTCGGTTGCCTTCTTGAACGACTTGATGTCGCTCAGCACCGGCTCGAGGATATCTTTCTCGATGGCCAGGTCGATCAGAGACTTTGCATATCTGGAGGCAATTCTTGTTACAGACATATTGGCTTAGTGTAAAAGTGTTTAATTCAGCTTCAGATCGTCGATCAAGCTGTTGGCAAACTTTTCCTGCTCAGCATCGCCTGTCAACTGCTTCTTGATGACTTTTTCTGCGATGGCCAAGGCCATCAAACCAGCTTGGTTCTTCACATCGACCATCGCTGCTATCTTCTGGTTTTCAATTTCCGTTTTGGCAGAAGTCACAATGCGCTTTGCCTCTTCCTTGGCCTTTACTTTAGCTTCGTTGACGATGCTGTCTTTCATTTCCTTGGCATCCCGCAAAATCTTGGCGCGCTCTTCGCGAGCCTCCGCAAGAATGCGTTCGTTTTCTGCCTTGAGGTTAGACATTTCCTCCTTGGCTCTCTTGGCCTCATCCAATGCGTCCTGGATGGAATTCTCGCGGTCCTTCAATGCCTCCTGAATTGGGCGGAAGGCAAAGCGACCCAACATAAACCAGACACCTAGGAATATGATTGTTGTCCAAAACAAAAGACCTACATCTGGCTTGATAACGGAAAAATCTGCTAAAAGAGTAAGCTCCATTTTAATGATGCTTTATGAGATTGAAAATGAATGTTAATTTGAGTGAGGCCGAGCCGACAACCAACCGTTGCGGCCCAGCCTTTCTTTTTCGGTTAGGTACAACCAGGATTATCCTGCAAGCAGACCAACAACGATCGCAAACAATGCAGCACCCTCTACAAGGGCTGCCATCAAGATCATGTTGTTACGGATATCACCAACTGCTTCTGGCTGACGAGCGATGGCTTCCATGGCTTTGCTACCAATGATTCCAACTCCCAATCCAGCTCCGAGTGCACCTAGTCCAGCTCCAATAGCTCCCATAATGATAATATTTAATGGGTTATAGAATAAAATGTTTTTCAATTAATGGTGTTCATGCGCTTCTTCAACAGCCGCTCCAATGTAGGAGGCTGACAGCGTAGCGAAAATGAACGCCTGGATGAACGCTACGATCAACTCGATCAGGTTCATAAAGGCCGTGAAGGCAACACCAACAACTCCACCAGCCGTAGCGCCACCCACATTGTTTCCGTTGTCTCCAAATATGAAAATCAAACCAATCAAACTCAAAATGATGATGTGGCCTGCCGTAATGTTGGCAAACAAACGAATCATCAAAGAGAAAGGCTTAATGAACATACCCAACACCTCTACAGGTGTCAAAACTATCTTTACCCAACCAGGAATCCCAGGCATCCAAAGGATGTGTTCCCAGTAGTGCTTGTTTCCATTGACTGTTGTAATGATGAAAGTCAAAAGAGCCAAAGCCATCGTTACTGCTAAGTTACCCGTTACGTTTGATCCGCCTGGAAAGAAAGGCACCAAGCCTGTCAGGTTGAGAATCAAGACGAAGAAAAACAGCGACATGACAAATGGCTGGAAGCGCTCGTAGTGCTTTTCACCAATCATCGGAATAGATACCTCATCCCGAATGAAGGTAAAGAATGGTTCCATAAAAGACTGTAAGCCTTTGGGTGCCATCCCTTTACGATCTTTGTAGCCCTTTGCTACTCGCAAGAACAAAAAGACCAAGATGATCGCACACAACAACATCGCAAAGACATTGCGCGTGATGGAGAAATCGTAGTAAGAGGTAAATCCTCCTCCAAACAAGCCACCGTCCAAGGTACTGGAAGATTCTAGCTCGTATTTCTTTCCTTTATATTCAACAAATCCAACCTCTTGTTTCTTTTCCTTTCCAAGGACCATTACCATACGCTCTTCGTGCGTTATGCAGTCGTGGTCTACAGCTTGCGTTGGGAATCCTTGTCCTGGCTTCACTCGCTTAACCCGACCGTGATCCAAGACATAACCATCAACGGCAGTATGGCCGTGGTGGAACATGCTGGAAAGCCCCGTTGTCAACCCTTGATCTGGTGCATAGAGAATGACGGGCAGCGGAATGTGGAAATCGCCCAAAACGTGGAACTCGTTGGCATCACTGATGTGGTGCATCGCTGTTGCGACTGGATCGTAAGGCCCGTCGCCATCTCCTCCACATCCATGATTGCCATGCGAATGCCCTTCGTGCTTAGCATGATCATGACCATCGTGATTGTGTTGGCTGTGATCGTGACCATCGTGCTGATGCTGGCTATGATCATGGCCGTCGTGGTTGTGACCATCTTGAGCAAAAGCGTTGTGAGAGAGGAGGACAGAGGCGGCTAACACCGCGAGGAGGAACAGTCTGGGAATACTGATGAATGATTTACTCACTGCATGATTTTTAATAGTTCTCAAAAATCGACTGCAAAGGTAATGATATTATCTAGCATTTGAAAACTGGGCTTGCTTTTTTCTACATTCTAGCCAAATAAAATTTGCCAAGCGTAAAAGAGCTGTTTTTTACGGCATGCTACTCCAATTCTCCTAGCTCTAACCAGGCCATTTCTTTCTCTTCGAGCGTCTTGTTCAAGGCGCCCAATTCAATGGATAACTGCTCGATTTGCTCTGGCGTCAGGCTGGCATCGTTGAATTGCTCGATCAACGCCGCTTTTTTCTTTTCGAGCTTACCAATTTCTTTTTCGAGACGCCCCATTTGCTTGCGTTGCTCGTAAGTCAGTCCGCCAGAAGTTGCTTTGGCTTCCTTTTCTCGGCTGACTTTCTCCCGCGCCTTGCGCTCAGCCCGCTCCTGCCGCTGGGTTTCCAGCTCATTGGCCCGCTTCTTATCCCTGTACTCCGAATAGCGGCCATTGTAGTCCTTGATTTTACCGTTTCCTTCGAAGATGAAGAGGTGGTCGACCAACTTGTCCATAAAATAGCGATCGTGGGTCACAACCAGCAAGCAACCTGGAAAATCCATCAGAAATTCTTCCAGTACATTGAGGGTAATGATGTCCAAATCGTTGGTGGGCTCATCCAAAATCAAGAAGTTCGGATTTTGCATCAATACAGTCAGCAGCTTCAACCGCCGCTTCTCACCACCACTCAACTGCGAAACGTAAACCTGCTGGTGCTTGCGGCTGAACATAAAGCGCTCCAGCAACTGAGGCGCTGTCAGCTTGGCCCCCTTTTCTAGTGGAATGTACTCAGCAATGTCCCGAATGACATCGATGACGCGCTTGTCTTCAAGCAACTGGATGCCTTCCTGGGTATAATGTCCAAAAACAACTGTCCCTCCCACAATGACTTTACCGCTGTCAGGACGAATCTCCTTGGTCAGCAATTTAATGAAGGTGGTTTTGCCTACCCCATTTGGCCCGACAATCCCTACGCGCTCTTTCTTTTTGAATTTGTAAAAGAAATTATCGACAATCTTCAGATCACCAAAGGACTTATTGATGTATTGGGCTTCCAAGATTTTACTGCCCAACCGACTGCTTTTCATGTCGATCTGAATCTCCTGCTTTTCGATCTTTCGGGAAGCCTTTTCCTTGATTTCATAAAACTTATCCACCCGCGACTTTGCCTTGGTTCCACGGGCCTTGGGCATGCGACGGACCCACTCCAATTCTTTGCGCAGCAATTTGCGGGTTTTGTCCAACTCTACGGCTTCATTTTCGTGCCGGGTCGTTTTCTTTTCCAGGAATTCAGAATAGTTGCCTCGGTAGCGATAAAGCTGTCCACCATCCAGCTCAACGATCAAATCGCAGACCCTTTCGAGGAAGTAGCGATCGTGCGTCACCATAAATACGGTGAGTGTCGAGCGTGAAAGGTACTCCTCCAACCATTCGATCATATCCAAATCCAAGTGGTTGGTGGGCTCATCGAGAATAATAAACTCTGGCTCTTCTATCAATATTTTGGCGAGTGCCAGGCGCTTGCGTTGTCCTCCCGAGAGTATGGCAACCGTGCGATCGAGATCGCGGATATTGAGTTTGCTGAGAATTTCCTTGATACGAGCTTCGAAATCCCATGCTTTGAGATCATCCATCCGGACGAGCGCAGCTTGCATGGCCTCCGCTTCCTCGGGCCGAAGCATGGCTTGCTCATATGCTCGGATCGCTTGAATCATTTCATTGGGAGATTCAAAAACGGCCTCGATAATCGTTTGACCATCGCGAAATTCTGGCTCCTGCTCCAGAAAGCCTATGCGGATGTCTTTGCGCATCCATACCTGGCTGCTTTCCCCCTCCCCTGCTTCCTGGCCGGCAATGATTCGCATGAGGGTCGTCTTTCCAGTACCGTTCTTAGCCACCAGAGCCACTTTCTCCCCCTTGCCAATTTGCAAGTTGATCTGATCGAAGAGGACTTTATCCCCATAGGATTTGCTGACATTTTCAAGCGTCAAATAATTCATCGAGCAAAACGATTAAGATTGGAGAAGAATAATTGAGCCAACAAAAATACAAAAAAATCAATACTGCCTCGAAGGTCTTTCACGTCGCTCGAACGAACTCATTAAAAAGCAACAGCCCGCTACTTTCTGAAAATAGCGGGCTGTCACCAGAAGAATCTGTCAGATAGGAGTTATTTAATCATATCTCCCATAATGGCCAGTACTTCTTCGATGTATACATCTTTCTTGATGGACTTAACCCAGTCGTCATTGCGGGCTTTTTTGGACTCATCCGACTCGATGTCTTCCATGTCCTCCTTCAAGTTGCTCACCTGTAGACCATCGATCTCAGTAAACATGTTCTTGTACTTCTCGGCCTCTGCTTGGCGCTCTTTCTCACTGCCTTGGAAGGCTTTCAGGTTGAGAGAATAGCTGGATTGGTCGCTCAACTCCTTAAGACGCTTGGCATTCTGCAGCACCTTGGAGAAGGTTTCGTTGGAAGCAACGCGTTTTTCGCTGGCCGCCTTGATGTCGTCCAAGCTTTCCAGACGTGTTACATTCTGAGCGTATTGGACAGAAGGGATTTGCGTCCATTCCATCGCGTATTCATTTTCTTTTTCACCCATTTTGAAGTAGTGGTAACGATCTGGCAGAATAACATCAGGGGTAACACCCTTCAACTGCGTAGAGCCGCCATCGACCCGATAGAATTTCTGGATGGTCAATTTCACCTCGCCCAATGGCTTGATGTCGCTCTTACCACGGACAGCTCTGTCCAGGTCAAAGAAACGCTGAACGGTTCCTTTACCAAAGGTAGAATTTGCCCCAACGATCACGGCCCGGCCATAATCTTGCAGAGCAGCTGCCAGAATTTCGGAAGCGGAGGCGCTAAAGGAGTTGACCATAATAACCAGTGGCCCACCATACTGAACGCGAGGGTCTTCGTCTGCGAGTACCTCCGGACGGCGGGACCTTGATTTCACCTGAACAATTGGTCCTTCCTCGATGAACAGACCAGACATGCGAACGACATCGCGGAGTGAACCACCACCATTGTTGCGCAAATCCAGCACAACGCCGTTGACACCTGTTGCCTGCAACTTTTCCAG
>JBCCSZ010000194.1:0-15193 GCA_039199225.1 Bacteroidota bacterium | reverse complement strand
TGAGAACAGCCCTGACGCGATCGCTGCTGATACTAGACGGGACGGAAGGATTGCTTCGGTGGTGGATAAATTGGAGGCTGTCGCCCGGCGTTTCGGGCAGCAACACTTCGTTTAGGCCACCTTTGTAGGTGCCGATCCAAAACTTGCCATTTCCATCGACTTGTATGTCTTCTATGAAGTTATAGGATAAGCTATTTGGCTGGTCGGCTTGGTGTTGATGGCGGATAAATTGGAGGCCGTCCTTTTCGATGAGCTGGAATAGACCATCGTGACCGCCTGCCCATAGTTGCCCGTTGGGCAGTTCGACTAGGCGGAAAAAACGGTCGCCATCGAGGCCGTTGGGCGAGACGGGGTCGTATAGGATATTGGTAAAATGAAAAGAGTCGTTGTTCTCGCAATAGCTGATCCCACCGATGGTTCCAAGCCAAAGGCGGTGCTGGGCATCTTCGATGATGTCGTAGATGTTGTTGTGCGATAGGGGGCGCAGATGTCGGGTAGAATCATTGTTGAAATAAAGGCATTGCTGCTGTGCGGGCTGCAAACGAAAAAGTCCACCATAGGTCCCCACCCAGATATAGCCCCTGTGGTCTTCTAGTACGGATTGGATTTTCTGTGTTTCCAGTGGATCGCCCTCCGTTGTCAGATCATAGGATCGAATGGTCGCAGTTTGGGGGTCGTAAAGATTCAATCCGCGACGGGTACCGATCCAGATGTTGCCTTTTTGGTCTTCGGTCAGACAAGTGACATACTCATCGCTGATGCTGGTTGTATCGTTTTGGTGGTGGTGGAATTCCAGTATCTTTTCACCATCATAGCGTCCCAGTCCGTTGGTTGTTGCAATCCAAATGAATCCTTGCTGGTCTTGCATCAGGTCGTTGATGCGGTTTCTGAGCAAATTGGAGGGAACATTGGGATGCTCGAAGTGTAGGTCCTGCGCTGGCAGGAAAGCATTCAACATCAATAGGCACAGCAGGAGGAGAGGGGATTTCACGTATCGTTCGTTTGATTGGTTGTTTGGACCAATAAGCCTTTCGATAGAGAAATATAAATACTTTATGGCACATTCTCAATACCACACCACTGAGCTCCATCAAACACCCAATTCCAATTGATTTTTGATTAGGCGGTAGTAATCGCTTCGATTGCGGACCAGCTGGTCGTGGCTGCCGTGTTCTATCAGCTCGCCATCATTGAGTACGATGATTTGGTCGGCATTCTTGACGGTGCTGAGCCGGTGGGCGATCACAATGACCGTCTTACCAATCAGGAAGCGACTCAGATTTTGCATGATTTCCTTTTCGTTGTTCGAATCCAAGGAGCTGGTGGCTTCATCGAAAAAGATGATTTGTGGGTTTTTGTAAACAGCCCTGGCAATCAGGATGCGCTGTTTTTGACCACCACTCATATCGACCCCGATGTCACCCAACTTGGTTTCTGCCTGCTGTGGTAAAGACATCACAAAATCGTACAGACAAGCGATTTGTAGGGCTTGGTGAACGCGCTCTAAATCAGGCTTCGCATCGGCCAAGGCGATGTTTTCAGCAATAGAGGCATTGTAGATGTAACCATCCTGCATAACCACACCGCATTGCTCCCGCAACTCATCCGTATGAATGTCTTTCAGGTCGATGTCGTCCAATAAAATGCTTCCTTCTTGTGGATGATAAAAGGCCAGTAATAACTTTAACAGGGTCGTTTTTCCACTGCCGCTCGTACCCACGATAGCCGTTGTTTTTCCCTTGGGAATGAAGAGGTTGACTTGATTGAGCACATAAGGATTGTAACTGCCCGGATATTTAAAGGATACATTTTTTAACAAAAAGCCATTTTGGAAATCAGCTGGAAAATGGCGCTTCTCGGCATTGTTTTCGTCTTCCTTCAGCTGTACTTCGTTCAAGCGCTCAAACGATAAGCGCGCATCTTGATAGTCTCGAAAATAGCCCATAATCTCCTGCAGTGGTACATTGAGCTGCCCGACAATATAGCCCACACTAAGCATTACCCCAAATGTGATTTTCTCTTCGATGACCCAGTAGGCACACAGAAAAGTAACGACAATATTTTTGATTTGATTGATGGTACTGATACCGATGCGTTGGGAATAGGTCAATTGCAAGCTGCTCAGTTTGAGGTCGTACATCTTCATCTGCAAGCCTTGCCATTGGTTGACCTGCTTGGGTTGAGCATTGTTGATTTTGACTTCTGTCATTCCAGAGATCAGATCATTGAGCTTGGTGCGTTCCTCCATGGCCAATCCAAAACGGCGATAGTCCAGCTCCTGTCGCTTTTTTTGAAATAAGAAAAACCAGATAAATGAAAAAATGGTCAGTACGACGAATCCCAGCATAATGTACAGGTCGAATAAAAATAGTTGGGTGGTGTAAGCGACCAATAGGGAAACCGAAAAAATGAAAGTGACAATTTTCGTCGATAAGAAAGTCTCGATTCTAGAATGGTCGTCGATGCGCTGATAGATGTCTGCATGGTTCTTCGTATCAAAAAAGGAGATGGGCAGGTTCAGCAACTTCTTCAGAAAATCAGAAATGATGTGAATGCTCAGTCGGGTACTCAGCTTATTTTGAATAAAGGACTGTACATAATTGGCGAGGGTGATTCCGGCAAATAGCACAAACTGAAAAAGCAATACTTTCCAGATGATGTGGACCTGCTTGGCTTCGATTCCCGCATCGGTCATGTACTCGATCGTTTTGGGAATGATGAAAGAAAAAGCAGTAGACACCAAAATAACCAGGAACAAATAAAAAATCTGCTTGAGGTAGGGCTTCAGAATACTTTTAAATTTCTGGACGATCCCATGTGTTGGATTCTGAAAAATATCCAAATTGTCCATTTCTTCGCCAGGCTCTAGCAATACGGCAATGCCTTTCTCCGATTCATCTGCCCAATTTTTTGCAAACTCCTTTTCCGACAAACTGATGATGCCATGTCCTGGGTCTCCAATGGTGTACTTGCCTTTTCGAATGTTGTAAAGTACCACATAGTGATTTTGCCGCCAATGGATGATGCAGGGCAAAGGCTGCTTATCCGAAAGGTAATTGGTGGTTGTTTTGAAGGCAATGGCATTTAGACCGGTTTGCTGGGCTGCATAAATAATGTCTCCGATGTTGACACCCAAACGAGAGGTGTTGCACAATTCTCTCAAGACAGAAATATGTAACTTCTTTTGGTAAAATTCCAAAATCATCTTTAAACAGGACGGGCCGCAGTCCATGCCATCTAGTTGCTTGTGAAAAGGGTATCTGCTGAACATTCAGTTTATCTTTATTTATGACATTTCGAGAAAAAGCGTATTTCTCTTAACATTGAAAGGCACCGAAGTATACGATTGTAACATCCAGCGAAGAATTCCCAAGCGTTGATCCATCGTGAAAACAATTATCCGTCGGAGCAATGTAATACTGATAGGGCTCTTGCCGAATCTTGATGACTGGATAATTTGGGAAGTGCTTGAAAAAGTGCCGAGGAACATTGTAGATATTGACGTCGTGTTTCTTGACATCGATTTTTTTCTTCAGCATATTCAACGCTTGGATCATGGTCAAGTTGACGAAGAAAAAATAGCGCGTCTCCTTTCCCAGGTTGATGGAAATGCGATTGCCGAATTTATAAGTTGTGTGGAGCGTCATAAACTGGGTGCCATCGTTGTGAATGCCCATGAAGCGCTTGTCTTGCTCTTGGAAGTTCGCAGGTAGGCGGGTCGTATCGCAAGCGACCATTTCGATGTTGGGTAGATTGACGCCGATGCAATGAAAATGAAAAGGTTTACCGTTGGCCAATGGCGTCAAAAATTCTTCCATGGCCTGGCTGACCTTCATGGTTTTATTAGGATCGGCACCAAATTTATCCAAAACCTCTGCGCGGTTTTTACTATTGGCCAGGTCGAGTTCCTCAAAAAGTGCTCTGAGGTGAGGCGGAATATCTCCGACAAAAACCGTGTTGTAATCCTTGCGATTGCCGTTGGCTTGGATGGTTTTAATCTCTTGTGCTTTCAGTGGCCGCCAATCCCTTTTTGTGACATAAGCAAACTCTTCGTAAAGTGGTGTAAAGCGCATGCCCTGGTAATTGACCTCCTCGGTCTGTTGCTCCTTGTGGAACACCGTTCCTGAGTTGATGGTGATGGCATCGAATCCATCCCGTAATTGATTGTGCAAAGTGATGCCTTTTCGCATTTTCATGGTCTATAGTTTTAGATTATTTTTAAAATTGTATCAGCACTGAAAAGCGCCGAAATAAACAATGATGATGTCCAATTCCTTGTTGCCAAGGGTGGAGCCATCGTGGAAGCAATTGTCCGTCGGAGCGATGTAATATTGATAGGGCTTTTGTCGGATTTTAATCACTGGGTAGTCCGGGAAATACTTGAAAAAATATTTTGATATATTGATGATGTCGATTTGGTGTTTGACCACATCGATTTTTTTCTTCAACATATTCAAAGCTTGTGCCAAAGAGAGGTTGACAAATAAAAACGAACGAGTGTCTTTTCCCAAATTGATGGTCAGTCGGTTGCCCAATTTATGTGTAGCATAAGGCGTTACATACTGGGTGCCATCGTTGTGAATACCCATGTATTTTTTATCCAGCTCACTGTGGTCGGCGGGCATGGAAGTGGTATCGCAGGCGACCATTTCAATATTGGGAAGATTGGCTGCCAGGCAGTGGAAATGAAAGGGCTTACCACCGGATAGCGGCTGCAAAAACTCATCCATCGCCTTGCTCATAGCATGCGTTTTCTCTGGACTTTCGCGAAACTTACGCAGTACCTCTTCCCGATTTTTACATTCGTACAAGTCGAATTGCTCAAATTGCTTCCGAAGCTTTGTCGGGATGTCTCCTACATAAATGGTATTGTGATCTTTTCGATTGTCATTGGATTGCAAACAGCGGATTTCCTGTTGTGTCAACTTTCTCCAATCGCGCTTGGTCACATAAGCGTCTTCCTCATACTGTGGCACAAATGCCCATTCGCCGAAACGAACCTCGTCTGTCTCCTGCTCCGTATGGAAGACCGTACCAGAGTTGATGCTGATGGCCTCGAACCCGTCTGGTAATTGATTGTGGAGCATGATGCCTTTTTTTATTTTCATTTGAGTGGTTGGTGGTTTGGTGATTTTGTGATTGGTGGTTTTGTGATTTAGAGATTTAGTGATCGGTGGTTTTGTGGTTGGTGGTTTTGTGATTTTGCTTATTGTTTGCGGTCAATCGAAGATTTTGGGCATGTCGAATAAGCCGGTGTACACTAGGGTGATGTCGATTTCCTTGTTGCCGACGGTGGAGGCGTCGTGGAGGAAATTGTCTGTTGGTGCGACGTAATACTGGTATGGTTTCAGGGCTACTTTGGTCGTGGGATAATTTGGGTAGTATTTGAAAAAAAGCTGGGCGATGTTGTCTGGATCGACGATGGTTTTGTGGGTGTCTATTTTTTCTTTGAGCATGTTGAATACCTGTATCAACGTCAGATTGATGAAAGCCAGGGTTCGGGTTTCTTTGCTGAGATTGATGGAAATGCGGTTGCCAGATTTATAGGCAGAGTGAATGGTGAAGTGCTTGCTCTGGTCGATGTGTAGGCCGATGTAGATGAATGCTTCATCGACGTAGTGGCAGGTGATGGTTTCCCGGTTGGGCATGGCCCGAGTGATTCGGTGAAACTTGTAATCTTGATTGCTAGAGAGGTGGCGGAGGAAGCCATTCAGTTCCTTGGTAACCTTTTTGACCAGTGTTTCGTTTTCCTCAAATTTTGGAAATACCTGATCGGGATGGGTGCATTGATCCAACCCGAGTGATTGCAGCAAGTGTTTGAGTTTGGTTGGTATTTCGCCTACGTATAGGCTCTTGCTGTAGTGTACGTCGGATGCTTTGGCAATGAGCAACTTTCGCTCGCGTGCATTGAGGCTTCGCCAACCTTTCTGGGGGATGTGTGCGCCATCTTCATAGTTTAGTCCGGCGATGTCGATGGCTTCCACCGTGCCGTTGTTGATGGACAATTGATCGGCGATGGTGGACAAATTGCTGTAGACGTTCAGTCCTTTTTTTAAGTTCATACCATTTCAGTTTGTTTGTAGGAAATTAGATTTTGACGGGTTTCCGCGTCTATGAAATTGAGGGATGGTTTATCGAGTTCTTCCATGATGTCCTGGTAGGTGAGGCGTTCGATACCGAGTTGTTCGACCACTTGCTCTGAAAGGCTGTCCAGAAAATCGTTTTGGATGAAGGTGACCAATCGAATCATATCTTTGCAGTACATGGTCGGATTGTCAAAGCCATTGTCTTGGGCATAGCGATGTGCCAGGAAACCTCCGCCACATATATCGTAGATGGGGCAGTTCAGACACTGCTCGCAGACCTTGTTATGGGCGTGGTAATAAAGCTCAAAGATGTCCTCTTCAAAAAGGTCTTCGATGTTGTTTTTATTGATGTTGATGTCGTTTTTGGTGATGCCTTCGTAGCAGGCGCGCATGGAGTCTGCGATTTCCAGTCCACCGTCGGTCTCTACACCGATGACGCCATTGACACGTCGACCGATGAGTTGGTTGCCAAGTCCTTCCACACCAGCCACCATTTCGATTAAGGATTCAAAAAAGTGAATCTTTGGACGGTCAACATCTTTTTTCCAGATTTTGTACAAGTCAATGAGCCAATCCGCATAGGGAGTGTAATTCTCTCTGCCAAACTGCGCTGGATCAAAACCGTCGGGCAGCTGGTGGTAGTGTCCATCGGGCAGAAGTAGGTTGCAACGTTCGGCACCCAATTGCTTGATCTCCTCATACAACTCCTCTACAGGAATGGCCGTATTGACCACCATGAGAATACCGGCCAACTCATTCTCTTTTCCCAGGCGTACAGCACGTGCCACCTGAGTGTAGGAGCCCTTGTCGTTGTGAAATACTCGATATTTGTCGTGGTATTTTTCAGGGCCGTCCAGGCTGATGCCTACCGCAATTCTATTTTCATTGAACAGCGTATACCAATCTTGATCCAAGGTCACGCCATTGGTCTGTACAGCAAATCGGATGTCCAAGTCTGGTGCAGCTGCTTTGAAAATATTCAAACATTGTACAAAGTAATCTGGCTTGAGCAGCAGTGGTTCACCACCGTGAAATACGATTTGTACCTGTCGGACCTCCGCTTTCTCACAATAAGTTTTGAGTTTTTGGGCAAAGTTGGCAACCGTCAAAAGAGACATAAACTTGGGTTGGCCCATATAGGTTTTATCCCCCAAATTGTACATGTAACAGTAGGAACAATTGAGGTTGCATCGGCTAGCTATCTTGAGTACAAAAGAGCTTACTTTTTTCATGTCGAATGTTCAATTGAATGAAAGAAAACGAGCCGGATAGCCCCGCATGGTAATAGGCTATCCGGCAATGCATTACACGGCTGCCTTCAAGAAGGTGTCGTGTCTGTCATAGGCAGAGATTCTGCTGCGCAGCTTACTGACTGCAACAACGGGGCAGCTTGCTCCACGACCACCAAAGATGGCCTTGTAAAGATCCAACTGTTCGTTTTCAGATGAATTCAAGGCATCGCTCAAGATTTCTCTTTGCTTTGCATTTGCAGTGACTTTCACTTGCTTACTCATAACATAAAGATTAAAGGTTAAGAAATATAAAACGTACGGTAGGGACACAGCGTCGTCAGGGTGTTTGTATCCCGCAGAATGCAAACCCTACCATGAAAAAAGCTGTTTTAATCTGGCATACTTCTTCCATTCGGATCATGTGCAACACATAAAAATCCGTTAGAGGAGCGTATACATCGATAATGGTCATAGGAATAACAGGTCGAGTAATGAAGGCTTCACCCGATTACACCTCAAAGAGGTATCCTGATTCCTAACTAGCAGTGCAATTTTAGTGGTTAGCTTTATTTGGTGATGACTCCTACGGTCGCAAAGGTATAAGGTACTTTTACGCTCGAATGTGATCCATCACAATCAAATAAAGTCTGAGCGAAATACAGTCGGCTGCCGGATAGACTCCGAAAGGAAATTCGACTTATTGCGTTTTAATACAGCCGCTGTTGTTCGGAACTGTTTCCAGTTTCTCTGTAACGTTTGTCTTTTACAGTCGACTTACCGAAGCTGTAACTAATGGCAAAGGAAAGGCTTCGGGTGTCGTGGTAGTTTTCGTCTATAATGTTCAAATCGTTTAGCTGAATATCGTAATTATCTTTTTGGCTCTTGAATAAATCTCTGGCGTATAGACTCAGATTAACCCTGCCCATTGATTTGCGAAGTCTCACTTCTGTGATGAAGCGGTTGCCGATCCGAGTGTTGACGATGGTCACCGGAAAAGCATTATTGGCAATGACAGTGAGCGACAATCCCTGTTCCTTCGAAAGGGTAAAAGTTTGATTGGTGCTGAGATTGAGCAAAAAGGAGCGGTTGTCGATAATGACATCTTCGTATGCTCCTTGAGATAAAATATAAGCCGCCAAGGAAGAGGCCGTAATTTTCCACCAGGGCGTAAACTGCTTGCTTAAGGTGGTGGCTTGAAAAAAAGCAAATTTATTTCCGTAGTTGGTTTTTCGATTGGCGATGACATTCTCCTCCGGATTGTAGGGGAGTGCATAAAATTCGTCCAATAGCTGGCTGGCACCCAATTGGAAAATATAAGTGCCGCTTGGTTTATATAAGGTATAGTTTAATTCTTGTCGGTAATAACGCGCCGGCAGCAAAAAGGGATTCCCCTCAAAGTAAGCATTGTCTGTCGTATACGTTCGAAAAGGATTGACATCCCAATAACTGGGTCTGGTGATGCGACTCGAAACTGCCAGTACATAACTACTTTGATCGCTGGGTACGTACTTCAAAAAGGCCGTCGGAAAAAAATTGGTATAGTTGCGATCCACTACTTTTTCGCCTTCCAACCAACCCTGTGCAATGGTATTTTCCATCCGCACGCCCATCTGATAAGCCCACTTTTCATTCAGCGTTTGATTAAAGACCGCATAGACAGCATGAATGTCTTCGTCGTAGCGGAACAAATTCGATCGGAGAGGGTCCCTCAGCCAACCATCAGAGCCAATGCGATCTTCAAAAAGCAGATCGTTGTCAATCCTTGAAAAGGAACTTTTAATGCCGCCTTCAAAAGACAGTTTATCGTTGATCGGCCATTCAAAGTCGGCCCTTGCCGATGCGTTTTCAATGCGTTGAGGCGAAGCACTTCTAAACCAATTCCGATTGTATAAAACCTTATCAGTTTCTGTAGATAGTATCTCCGTAATACTCAAAGATTGAATGTCCGACTGATGGTTTAGATAATCTAGATCGATGTTTAAACTGGCTCCCTTATCGTTTAAACTGCCCTGATAATTCAAGTTGGCCGAGTACGTATTAATCGTCTGATCATCTGTATTGTTGGTTACAGAAAGGGAGTCGCTGGCAATAAAATCATCCATGCTGGTTGCCCTTCGCGTGTCGTCGTAATTAGAGCCTGAGTAGTCAAACAGCATTCCAATCGTATGCTTTTTATTGATCTCATAATCGATCCCACCACTGGCACCGTAATCCCTGTTTCGGTCGTCTAAAACGGTGCGAATCAAACGGTTAGAAATATCGAATGAATCGTCAGGATAAAAAATATTCTTATTGTATATCCTTCTTTGGTTGCGATTGCTAACGTAAAAACTGGAATAAACATTCCACTTTCCTTGTCGATAATTCAAATAAGTACTGGCAGCCTGAGAGTTCAAAGTCGCCTGCGTCGTACGAAAGCCAGCATTGCCCTCTAGCCCTTCCTCCTTATTCTTTTTCATCACAATGTTGATGATCCCTGCACCACCTTCGGCCTCGTATCTGCTAGGAGGCGTAGTGATGACCTCAATGGCTTCCAGGTTTTCAGAGGGGATGCTGTTGAGGTAATTTTTTAAAGCTTCTCCCGCTAGGATTTTTCTTCGATTATTGATGTAAACAACTGCACCATCGGTGCCGCTGATCGACAGCTCTCCCTCATTGGAGGCATTCACTAAAGGCGCTTTTTCTATCACCTCCCAGACACTGCTGCCAAAGGAAATATCGGTATCGGCAACATTGAAGCGAATGCGGTCTATCTGTCTTTGTAAAACGGGTTTTTTAGCCGTAACAATTGCTTCTGGCAAGGTCAACGAACCCTGGTATTGCAGATTGAGGATTTTGTCGTTTTGTAGGTAAAAATTAAAGCTTGTATCCCTATAAGATACGTATTGAAATAGGCAGCTGTAGTTGCCAGCTTGCAGATTGTTGATCTCATAATAGCCACTGCTATCCGTAATGGCGATTTCCGGATGCAGCGAATCCAATTGTAAACGCACGATGGCGAATTCGAGCGGATTCTGTGCCTCATCCGTCAATGTACCGCTGAGGGTAAATTGGGCCATTGCTGTGTTGGATACCAAAAGCAATAAAAGCATTAGTGTTTTTTTGTTCATCTATCGATTAAATGTTGAACGATCTTTTTCAGGACCGAAAAATTAAACGACGAACTTTCAGTCTTTATAACTACCGATGTCGATGCATCAGTGCTATTCGAGAGGGAAACGACAGACTGGTTTGTTTCGATTGAAATCGACAACTTGTCTTTAGGTGTGCAAACGTTAATTGGATTCCGGATGTAAACTTTAGTCGAAGCGCAATCCGGCAGAAAGGCTTAGCCTCCTCAAGTAAACGTGAAAAAAGTCAATTTGTTGAGTAGCATCGAAAAAATGAATCCAAAATTCGTTGCAATCAAAAGTAGAAAGTAGATCAAAAGCACTCGTCCTTGGAGCGCAGTAATTAATTGATTTCAAGTTATGCTAAAATTGATCGTCGAGGGTTTCGTCAAAGACTTTTAACATTTTCCTTTCCAGTGGCGTGCTGACAAATATAAGTGATAATCATCAATAGTACAAGTTGCCATTGGAAGAAAAATAAAAATTTGTCGAAGCAATCGAAAGGGCAATAGCATTTTAAAATAGTCGTTGATTGCACATTACTTTTTGATAATCCAAAGGAATATTCATTTATCAAAACAAGCAATTGCAATTCGACAAACTTAATTCCAGAAGATGTATTCGAGCAAGAAAATACTGCCGATCACTTTTTCCTGCTGAAAGTGAGCTCCAATCCTTTCGTTGGCAATATTCAACTGACTTATTGGATCGAAAAATCGTCGAAAGCAGAAATTCGCATATATAATTTGGCTGGACAAATAGTTCGAAATCAACAGTTGATTACCGAAGGTGGCACCAATCAAATTTATTTAAGTGGAGCCGATTTATCTGTAGGTGATATGTACTCAATATTCAGATTGGCGCGAAAGTCCACAGCATTAAATTGTTGAAGTATTAAAAACAAAATGCGATTCAGTAAATCAATTGCTACCGAATCGCATGTGCTATTTTTTAAAAAGATAAGCTAGAACTTACCATTGCTGTTTTTCCATGTTTCTTTGGCGGGGATGGACTCTATAATGTCCCAGTGCTCTACGATTTTTCCATCTTCTATTCTGAACAAGTCGTAATAGGAAACATGATCGCCCTTGCCAAACTTTCCTTCGCTGACGGTCAAGACAAAGTTTCCTTCGCCCAGTACCAGGTGTACCTTGTCGTATTGCAACAGCAAGTTATTTTCCTTGAAGTATTTCAACGCATTTCCCAAGCCGTCCAGGCCATCGGCAATGCCTGAATTGTGTTGAAGGTATTTTTCTGGATTCACATAGTCTGTGACTTTATCGACCTGGCCATTCATTAACACATCGGTGACAAAGGCTTTGACCAATGCTTTGTTGGCTTCAGTTTTGTCTGTATCCACAATTTCTGTTGCACCGTCCAATTGCGTTCTACCGCTGGGATTGGGTGGGGTAATTTCGGCGAGATTGTCCCAGTGTTCCACAATCTTTCCATCTTCGAAACGGAAGATGTCAAAAGCTGCCTTGGGGCCGAAGAAGTCGTATTGAACATGCAAAAAGGCATAGTCGCCATCTTGAAAGGCTCTGACGACCTTTGCTTTGAAGCCACCTTCGGGAGCATTGGCCATTACTTTTCCAAAGCCTTCCAGACCGTCTTCGACAGAGAGGTTGTGCTGGATGTACTTGTTGGGATTGATGTAGCCAACAGGGGTTGGGTCGCCTGTTTCCAGGCTTTCAATAAGGGCTACGGCTTTCTCTTTTTGGGTTAATTCCATGTTTGCTGAATCTTTTGAGGGTGAAACTGAATTTTTGTTTGCATTGCAAGAAATTACAACGACCAAGAGGGTTAATAGACTAAATAGAGGTAGTGATTTCATCTTCTGTATTTTTAAGAATATTGATATGACAAAGATGAGTGATTCAGCCGTGTAAATGGATATAAGAAAAAGCCTTAAGACTGTAAAAATGGGAAATTATCGAGTGCTGCTTCTAAATTGTTCTGGCGTGAGCTGGGTTTGGCGTTTGAAGTATTTGTAGAAGTTGGTACTTTCCTCAAAGCCCATAGCGTAGGCAATCTCTTTGATGGAAAGCTCCGTGTTGATGAGCAGTCGCTTGATCTGCTTGGTACATATATCGTCGATGAACTCTTTGGCAGATTTGTGGACGATGCTCCTGCTGACAGTATTGAGGGTTTTGGTGCTGATGCCCATTATTTTGGCGTAATTATGCACCTTTTTGTGGGTCTTAACCTGTTTTTCAACTAAGTTTTGAAATTGAATGAACTCGCTGAGGTATTTGCGGTTCACGATCAGTTGATTGTTGAGTGACTTGATGCGGTATAGCTTGGCAATCAAAATGTGTAGTTCACTGCGTATGATGCCTAGAGAGTAGTCGTCGTTTGTCTCGTAGTACTCGGTTTTGATTCGCTCGACCAAGCTGGAAATTTCTTTTAGCTCGTCTTGTGACAACTGTATTTTTGGAACCCCCAAAAGCTCATTGAAGAGCTGAAGCGATTTTAAGGCTTCCAGTTGTTCCAGGTAACTGACCAAAAAGTCGTCGGTAAAAAGCAGTGCAATACCCTTTACGGACTCACCTTTGTGAAACTTGTGGATTTGGTCTTTTCGGATGGTTAGCAAACTTCCTTTTTGGTAGGCATGATCGGTAAAATCGATGGTGTGAAATCCTTGTCCTCCTTCGATCAAAAGGATGATGTAAAATTCTACGACATGCAATTGAAAAGGGGAGTGGTCCGGAAATTTTAACGTAAACAATTTTTCCAGCCTCATTAGGTCAAAGGTGGCATCCGGATTTTGGCGGTTTTGAAACTTGATGTGTTTGTGGTCTTCCATTCCGAAACTTTGCATTGTTCTTAAAGCTTGGATAGTATTGCTTGAAGGATGTCCGCCGGAGATGCACCGACATCCACCTGGATGCCATAGTCGGGGATTTCCAAGGTTTCGAATTGCGACCTCAACAGCCCAGGGTCCATAAAATGGTCTTTGCGCGCTTGCAAACGCTTCCCAATGAGTTCAGCCGAAGCATTCAGCAAGATAAAGCAGCATTTGAATGGCGCCGTTCCCTGAAGGGTTTTTCGATATTTTTCTTTCAGTGCCGAGCAAGCCAATACGGCTCCTCCCTTTTGCTCCCAGCTGAGCATCTGCTGCGCCAATTCCGCCAGCCAAGGCGCTCGGTCGGCATCATTCAAGGGATGACCATTCTTCATTTTTTCAACGTTCGCTTCCGGATGGAAATCATCTGCATCGTAAAAAGGCAGTTGGAGTTTTTCCGCCAAAGCCTTTCCAATGGTTGTCTTTCCAACCCCAGATACACCATATACTATGTAGACCATAAACTCAATTGTTGTGTGTCAATAAACCCAAGGGCAACCAACAAGTTGCTGCAGGGCCAATAATACTCTTTTTTCAGCTTCCTCTGATAATGATCGCCCCTGTTTCAGATAATTCATCCATCCCATGAATGCTTCTGCCATTCAAAACCACCGCTTGCAGTGGCAATGGACGAATTTTATTCCGTTAATTCCTATGTGAATATTTTGTAATTTGTTCCATTGTCTGTATATTGTCAAAGTTACCTCCTCAGTAGCTGAAATTCTACAGCTGCTAATACATAAATACTAAGCGACATCGGAAGGCATTTCTGATCGCATCCTTATTCTTGGAATTTAGTCATTGACCCTAAAAACAGACCCCCTATGCCTGTCCCCAAGGCAGAAACCAGACTACCATTCAGTTTCCAGGCTGCCGACCTGGGCCAAACGGTTGCTACAGGCAACGGCCATGCTGTGCTCGTCAGCTACTACGCTTCTCCGCTTGCACAAGGGCGCAAACAGACTTACGTGCTTTTCGTCACCAATCCCACTTTGCAAGGAAACCTGCAGAACATCCGCTGGCAGGTCAACAACGAAGATGTTACCAACCAAGAGACTGTCTGGGAGTTTACGCCCGCCGACACAGGTTCCTTCGAGCTGAATGTCACCTTATTAGACAATTCCAATGTAGAGCTGGAGACGTTGACCTTGACGCAGGTAGTCGCTCCGGTCAATCAAGAGCTGGAAAATCTCATCGAGCTGGACGATGCCACCCACCCGGTCGCTGGTGACCCCACCACTTCCCGGGAGATCATCAACGACCTACTGGTACATCTGCACGATATTGCCGATGCCAGTAGTAACGAGATACTCAACCGCTTGCTGTTTGGGATTTCCTACATCGAGGCCAATGACCACGACCAGGCAGCGCGCGATCGGCTGATCGGCCAGTTGCGCACCCACGTCAACGGAGGCCAGGCGGCTAACTTTTTTCAGGACGCAGCACCCGGGGCCGGCATCTGCCGTCTGCGCCCAGAGATATTGGCCATGACCATCCAAAGCGGCGCCAGCCCCCTCATTCCCTGGGAGCTGTTACCGCAAGATGATGCCGCCCTGCAAACGGCCCTGACGCGCATTCGAGCAGCCCTTGCTGCGCTTTCGGAAAATCATCGGATCGATTTGTTCAATGTTCTGCGCTTTCCCAAAGCAAGCCTCAAAGCCACGAAGATGATCGTCGACAACATCAGAGCCCAGTTGTTCAGCAACAACTCCTTGGAGACGATTATGACCAACACGGCCAATGCCACGAGCTTGCTGAACCATTTTAAAACCGGACCTTTGGCTCCACCAACACCTTAAACAATACGCTATGCCTTATCCCGATAGAGTGATCGGTCGTATGGTGAGTTCCCTTTGGGCTCAGTTGGCTTCTACGGCACCTGTTGCGCCTCCGGTAGGTGGCAACATTGGGACGCCTCCG
>JBCCSZ010000193.1:0-15206 GCA_039199225.1 Bacteroidota bacterium | reverse complement strand
CGAGCTGACAGAAAGTACAATGTACGAAATGTCTGTTACCCTGTTCAACTCCATCGAGAACGAGGACATCACAGAAGAAATCATGGAAGAAGATGATGAGCACATGTTCTTCTTTGCGTTCACAGACTCTCTCTTCACCAGCCCTGCTGGTAATGGTAATGCTGACAATCGGGACGACCCCATCGATTACAATGATTTTGACCGTAATAGCCTCCCTGTTGGATTGTCTACCGACTGGGAAACGGAGTGTATAGAGGATGACGAAATTGTCGGAACTTTCCGCGTTGTTCTCAAGCACCAGCCCGGCGTCAAAACAGCCACCTCTACCATCGACAACGGTGGTACTGATATTGACCTGACTTGGGATATCAAAATCAATGAAGACACCGATGCACCACCTTGTGAAAACGAAGAAGAAGTCATCACCGATGTTACTTTGACCTTTACACCGACTGATGGTGGAGATGTTTTGACAGCTACGGCTCAAGACCCTGATGGACTCGGACCACTGCCAATACAGGTCACCAAAGACATCCAGCTGGTTCAGAATACGGAATATGAAATGTCTGTTACCTTGTTCAACTCTGTCGATAATGAAGACATCACAGAGGAAATCATGGAGGAAGACGATGAGCACATGTTCTTCTTTGAATTCACAAATGACCTTTTTGATTCTCCTACGGGCAATGGAAATGCGGATAACCGCGACGACCCCATTAACTACAACGACTTTGATAGAAACAGCCTACCCGTCGGATTGTCTACAGACTGGACGACTAAGGCAGCCATGACCAATGGAACGTTCAGAGTCGTATTGAAGCACCAACCAGGCGTCAAGACATCCACCTCTACCATTAATAGTGGCGGAACGGATATTGACATTACTTGGAACTTCGGTACGGTAGTTACCTCTGCCGATGATTTGGAATCAGCAGATAACGCTTTGAAGCTTGCTCCAAACCCCGTTACGACAACCCTGAACTGGTCGTTGGAAGTTGATCAATTGCAAGAGAAAGAAGTTTTGATCTACGATCAATTCGGACGCACGCTTTACATGCAGCAACAGCAGGTTAGTGGTTGGACACCTATCGAGGTATCGTCACTGCCAAATGGCATCTACTACCTACAAGTTCGCTCCGCAGACAAGAGCTGGATAAAGCGTTTCTTGAAAACGAACTAGAAAAACATTCGCACTTGTTTTGATTAAATAAAATAAGTTGTGACCCCATCGAGCTGGGTAGAGACGAAAAGCTTTTTCAGCATACTTAGCCGGTTGATTAGACGGGAACCACAATTTAAACCAAAAACTGCAAGGCAGGACTCGATGAGTTCTGCCTTGTTTGTTTTTGGCGATAGATGGAATCATTTAAATTCCTTTGCTTCATAAATTTTCAGGGCGGAAGGACGCCCATTGAGCGAGGTCCAGTTGCGGGCAACGACTTTGCAGTTGTTGCCTGTTTGCTGGAGGTGGTTTTCTTTGAGGAATTTTCCGTACTGAACAATCATATCCTTTTGATGGCTCATTTGTTTTTCTTGTGCTCGGGTCAGGTGAGAGGAGGGAAAGGCTTTCCAGCTTCGTCCAGTTTCCTGATCAGTCAACTCGTATTCTACATATCCAGTTTTTTCCATCACCATGACATGCCAGGCAAAGCGAATGCCTTTCTCATTTTCTAGGACCGGACCGTTGTAAAAAAAATGGCGAATGGGCAGTAGGATTTGAATCAGAAAATAGGGAATGAGCAGGTATTGGATAAAAGGTTTGAAGTTGTAAGTAGGCTGAAGAGCTGGCACCATTAGCTTGGGAAACAGGCGCTTCCAATCTTTCCATTCAAAAAAGACCAATGTCGATACAATCATTATCCATGGAAACATCCCGATGTAAAATAGCACAAAGGTGAGTAGGTGAAAGCCAATTACGGCAATATATGCAAAGAATCGGGTGCGTCGAAAGGACAATAGAAAAGCAATCGATAAATCGTACAGCATTCCACCCCAGCTGAACAAAATGGGCATAAATGGCAAGGCCAGGATCGGGCCGATAAGGGGTAGATCACCCCGGGCTTGGAGCCAAATTCTCAGTGGTTGTCCAAGGATGAGCCAGTCGTACTTGAGCTTGGCGATGCCAGCAAAAAAGTAGACGATGCCCAGTTGCAGACGAGGCACCAAAATACACCATTGAGGAATTCGTTCTTCCTTGAATTGAAACAGCCAGCGATCCAAAGCATATTGCCTATTGGCTGGTAGCCAAATCATCAAAAAAACCATTAGGGACACAAAGTAGTAATGGTTGAGGTAGTAGGCTTTGTCTATGAGTTCCAGGTAAGTAAATGCCAAAAAGAACAAAATGCAGGAGAGTCGGTAAAACAGTCCAAGGCTGATAAAAAGGGCCAGCAAAGCGGTTGCCCAGACCAGTGCATACATCCAGCCTTCCGGCAATGGCGTAACCCAATCAAAGCCCGTATAGGTAAAATGAAAGACCGGTGCGAGATACAGTTCTTCTACCCAACCTTTGGCTAGAAAACGAATTTGAGAAATGCATAGTAGCAGCCCGAAGGCAAAGCGAAAAATGGCTAGAGGAAGTATAGGGACCTGCCGTTGTAGATAGCTTTTTACATTCATGGAAAGATGAGAAGCATCGATTTGTCAATCTCCATCTGTGTCGTTAAAGACAATGGTCAGCCCCAATTGATTGGCCATGTCTACTTTAACGGCAACTGCCAGGCGTGTAATGGCATCGTTCAAAGGCGTCAGGGCGTCGGGATTAGAGACGACCATATCTGCAATGCTTTCGTCCAATTTATCCAATTCGGCTATGCTGTCCTCAAAGGCTGTGGAAATAACGACAGATAGTTTTTCTCCTGTTCCGGAGTGTGATTCATCCAGGAGATCGTAGAGATTATCTTGCGCTTCATCGGCTACAAAGCTATTGCGGACACCTACTAAATTTTGTCGAATGGCTTGTAGAGAAGTTTTTGCAAATGGCGTCTCCACCTTTTCGGGCTGTGCAACACCACCAGCCTCATTCCCAAGGGGTTTATTGAGCTTGGCCCGCAGGATTTCTTCCAGTAAACCGACCTGTACATTTGCCAGGCGGTTCACAGAGCCATTGATACCATCTACCGTATTGCTGATGAAGCCCTCACGAATATCAGAAAATTCTTTCTTCAAAAGAGCGGCCTGTGCCTTCAGGTTTTGGCTGAGTGCCAGGACGTACTTCGTATATTGGGCTGCTCTAGGGCCACTCGTAAATTGCGTCAAGATGTCATTACCGTCTTCTGCTCTAAACAACAAATACTCCAGCACAGGTAGCCCCTTGGTCGTAGAGCCAGAATTCTCCACGAGCGTTTCATCGATCATTTCGGCCTCTTTATTCAGGTTTCTTTCTACAAAATCCTGGTTGAGTGGATATTTATCCACTTTGTTGTGTAAGAATAGGTTGTTGATCGGATCGATGTCATAAACTTCAGCAGCTTCCCACACCAACTTCGTGTTCTGCCATTGTGTTTGAATGGCTTGCAAATTTGTAGCATTTACGTTTGCTTGAAAAGCGGTAGCGGCTTCTACCAGTTTATTTGTTTCTAGCTCAAATGCATCGTAAGCAGGTAGGGCTACATTGTCAAAAATATTGGTCAACATCGCCACTCGATCAACTGGAGTTGGCTGCTCTACTTCTATTTCCATTTCTTTCGTTTCTGAATCGCAGGCAACGAAAGTGAGCGTTGTCACCAAAGCAAGCCCCATGAAGCTTAAGATAATCCTTTGCATTAGAGAGAATTTAGAAATTGAATAATGGCATCTCGATCTTCCTTTTCGAGCTTCATAAATGCCTGTTTGCTGGCTTCACCTTCTCCGCCATGCCATAGGATGGCTTCTTCTAAATTGCGTGCGCGACCGTCGTGAAGGTAAAAACTATGATCGTTGACATTTGGGAAAAGTCCGATACCCCACAGTGGAGGTGTTCGCCACTCGCGTCCGCTGGCCTTAAATTCTGGCCGATTGTCCGCCAACCCAGGTCCCATGTCGTGGAGCAACAAATCGGTATAGGGCCGAATGACCTGATTGGAAAAAGCTGAAAACTTCTGGTGTTCACCCGTCGTATATTTGGAGACGTGGCAAGAGGAGCAGTTGATTTGATTGAATAAAAGTTTTCCTCTCAAAATCGTTTGATCTTTCCAATTGCGTCTGGCAGGTACGGCCAAAGAAGAAGAATACAAAACCGTTTTTTCCAGATCGTCATCATCTATCTCCTTCTCCCCACCATTGGGTAGGCTACCGCAATCAAAGCCATTGACGCAGTTTTCATCGGAAAACAGATGTGTCGTAATACCCAGATCACCCAGAAATGCGGCGGCTGTCTGTTGTAATAAATTGGGTTCGTTGGCCTTCCAGCCAAATCGCCCAATGCTTACCTGCTGATTGACAAAGTCCCATACATAGTTGGGCTTGCCCGAGATGCCATCACCATCTGCATCAAACTCGTCCACGTTTTCCAATAGTGTAGATTCATCGATGGCTTCCAGCAATCCGAGGCCAATCATCTGCGGCGCAATTCGAGGTGAAATCATTGCTTGCTGGTCCAAGGCACCATAAAAGGCTTCTATCAACTCATAATTGGGCTTTCGAAGGCTGTAAGTTTCACCATCCGGATACTGGCCGGGCTGCTCTTCATATAAGATTTGGAAAGTCGCCTCACTGCTTACCCCTTGAATGGCTTGATCCTGAATTTGAGTTCCATATGTCGGTTCGGGTAAGGGTCCACCATATTGATTTTCACCAGGTACACTCACCCTCAACAAGAGCCCTCTCCCTTTTTGAGTATTTCCATCCAGAAACGGCTCTCCTCTCCCATCTTTGAAATGGCAAGAAGCACAAGATCGAGCGTTGAAAAAAGGTCCCAAGCCATCTCTGGCCGTCGTGGAGGCCGGGGCAGTCACCCAATTTTGATTAAAGAAAGAATTACCAACGAAAAATAGCAGCTGATTTTGGTTGTTTAAGCCGGGTGCCTGAAAGCCAAAGGCATTTTCAGAAATATCAAATACAGTTGCTTGTCCACCTGATAGCTCTTCGCCTTCCTCGGCCTCCAAGACCGTTGGCTCGGGTGGCCCTATGATCTCCATGTCATCGTCGGACTGGCATTGCCAGACAAATAGACTGAGCAACAATAAAAAAATCAGATAGCGTACATTATTATTCACCTTAACCAAAGTTTTGTCCTATTCTCACACAAATATACTGAATGAAAGCTGGTATTATTGTCTGGGGCTGTCAGTTCACATCAATAAGAAATGTTGACATACATCTAGATACTTTGAAACCATCCATCTTATTACAGTATCCTTTCAATACTCATACAAAACCACATCATTGGAATTCACAATGAGCAGGCTAACACTGTTGGCCATGTGATCCTGTAAGATGGATAAATCAAAAGATACTTCTTTGCGAACGAGTGCCTCGCAGAGTTCGTCATTTTTGAGTACTAACCTCAAAGACCGGCGCGCCGGATCAGTATCCAGGCTAGATTCAGAATCTACCAGATTGATCTTCCAGGTATCGCCTGTACATCCAGCAGCACTAAAAACTATTGTCAAGCAATCATTTTCTACCGTCAAATGATTGATCCTCAACTCATCGGAAGGTCCATTCACAAACTGTTGCGCACTAAAAACAACATCGAACATACATTGGCTAGAGGCAGTATCGTCGTCCTTGGAACAACTCGAAACGGCAAGTGCCAACGATAGAAATAGTGCGAACCTCTTCATATTATCCTTTGAGTTGATTCTTCATTCTTACCAAAGTTAGTACCTCTGAGTATTAGATGCCAGTTTGCTCCCAATATCAATACGAGTGTAATCCATTGAATGCGCCAGGCAAGCTACTGGCTTAACTATTTGGTGCAACTAAAGCCAATAGCCTTTCCACTTGACAGCAGCAAATGGAAAGACTATTAGGCTAGGTATTAGGTATCGAGTAGCTAAATACTAGGCCAAGTTAGACATTCAGCCAAGTATTTGAAATTCAATTATCCAGGGAGGTCTGTGTTGATCGTCAGTCCCAACTTGGTTCCAACCTCTGCCAGCTTATCTCCAAACTCGCGCAATTTGTTGACAGCAGCCAATACATCAGGTCTGGCACCAGCATCAGAGATTGCAAAATCGAAAGGAATAGCTGTAGCCTCAACGGCTGCCAGGGCATCGTTCATTAGGTTGTTGGCATCTTTGCTGAATTCTGAATCAATGACGTTCATCAAATCAACCAAAGAAGGACCAGCAACTTTGGAGATACCATCTGTGCGGATGTAGCAACCAGTGTATACGTTGCGGATACCGATGGCATTCAATCTAGTATCGCGGTGTGTGTTATCGCTGAAGCAAGAGTGCTCATCCTCTTGATCGACGTTGTCGTAAGCAGTGAAGATTCTTTCGCCAGCCAACTCTGACTTGCACAAAGTACCAATACCAGTAAGGATATTAGTAATGGCCTGATCGGTAGAAAGTGCCATAAACTCACTTCTGTAGTTGTTGGACATGGATGGGTCCCACTCGTCCAACATCAATTGCAAGTGATCCAGGATCAACTCAGCAGTGATGCTCAAGTACTGCTTGCGACGATCGGCATTAGGTGCAGAGGTAAAGTCAGTCACAGGGCGCATTCCTGTTTGCAATTCAGAGGGATCGGTCAAATCTTGTCCCCACAGCAAAAACTCGACAGCGTGGTAACCGATAGAGACGTTTTCTTCACCTCCGATCTCATTCAGAGACTCCAACAGTGCCTTGTCTAAAGTAGGATATTCCGTTGTGTTATTGATGATACCTGCAGTAAGGTTACCTTCAACGTAGTCGATGTAAGACTCGTCCAATGGCCAAGCATTCAACAATCCCTCCGGGCCGTCATCAGCATCAATAGGACCGCTGGCAAAACGGAAAGCTTCTGTCTGACCATAGGGCTCACGAGCAACCAACCATGCCTGCTTTGCTGCCTCTAAAGTAACATCTGTTGGGTTAGCGATGAAATCGTTGAGTACATCTTGCATATCTTTAGCTGCATTGTAAGAATCCAAGTAGTTGGTATAAACAAGATCAGCATAGTTACTTTGGATACCAGCCTTCAAGGCATCAACGGACTGCTCTACCAAAGTATCTGTCACAGTAACTGTTTCCGTCACGATTTGAACATCATCATCATTCGAGCAGGCTGAAAATACAAGCGCACCTGCTAAAACGAAGATTAAGGTAAAATGTAAGTTTTTCATTGTTAAACTTGTTTTATAAATTTTGATTTAGATAGAAAGCTACTTACGGAGGGTGTTTTGTTTGTCCTATGAACAACTAACTAAAGAAACTATTTGGCGGTCTGTACCGAAAAATTGATGGAAGCTTTTGGTATTGTCTTAATGCTAGAGACCGTCCTACACATAAGCCTTTAATTGAGTGCAAAATTCAGCAGCAAGATGCACCTAGACAATAGCTAAAAGAGGGGGGATTGAGGGCTACAATAGCTACATATAGGTATGGTTTGGCGAGAAAATGTACAAATCGCGTGGTTGAGATTAGTAGTTATACCCTAAAACTGTGAGTAGAAGTTGGGAGTAATCATATCTCTTTCAGCGTGATAATGTTGTTTATAACTGCGTAAATGGTAAGCCCTGATACGGTTTTGACCCCCAATTTTCGCATAATATTCTTGCGGTGGGCATTAACGGTATGCGTACTGATGTGAAGGATTGTAGCGATCTGTTTGGTGGTATTTCCACTGACCAATAACTTGAGGATCTCTTTTTCTCTAGGGGTTAAGGCATCACTTTGTGGGGTACTAATTGACCTACTGTGTTTCTCGAGCAGCTCATCTACAGTCAGTTGAATTTTCTTAGCGTCATCATTCAGGTAGATGAGCCCCTCATATGCTGTCAAGCTGTTGGGATGCTGAAACGAATACACCAGGCCGATTGAAAGGATTTCATATTTTTCTTTGAGGGGGGTGAGTTGTTTGGCGTTTTGTTCAAAGACGCTAGGACTTGCTATTAAGATTTTGGGGGATACTTTGTGGATTGCCTGTTGAATTTTGCTTTCGTCTCGACAATGTTCAATGGCAAGAGAAGTGTTGTTTTTGTCTAGCAGTAAGGCAGACAATCCCTGTAGGATAATCTCCGACTTGTCTACAATCAATATTTTAACACTCTTCTTTTTCAAACCAAAAAAGTTAATCAGCTCATAGCTATTGGGTTAATAATAAGTTGGAGAGATTTTTTGTGGATAAGACCAAAAACGCAGGCGATGCCATGGCATCAGTGCGTATTTTAAAGGAAGTATGTGGAAAAGCTTTCATGCAAAGTATTCGTTCATTTAATCTCACGAACTAAGCCCATTTGTCAAACCAATTTGCTCATTGAACGCATTTCTCCTTCCAGTTTTTTCACTAGAGGTATCAATACATCATCCTCTATACGAGTATGGCTGGAAAGGTCGGATTCCAACTCGAATAGCTCTTCCAAGGCCCGCCTTCTGATGCTCCCTACCTCAGTCTGTGGCAAGTGGCGAATGAGGACATTTTTCAGGTCTTTCAACATATCTTCCACATCACCATGCTGGTCGTCGTAAATCCCGATATCATATTCCATTAAGAGTAGGCTGGTATCTCTTTTGTTTAAAAAGGCATCATACATCTCTTCAATAAATGGGAATACGGTCTCATTCTCATACTCGATATGCTCTGTCACTTCTTCGATATACTCATTGTAGAAAGACTCTACCATATGGGCTTTAGAGTCGTGCAGCAGATGTACCAGTTGTTGTATCTGTCTTTGGATAGCAGGAATCTTTTCTGTCAGAAAGTACTGATGGGACTTCTTCAGATATTTCAAAAAATCGGGAATGTAGTCGAAATGGCTATTCGCAGTTGGGGTATATACTTCGTTGCAAAACAAATTGATAATAACAACGAGCGCCCCTGGCTGGATGCCATTTGTCTCGGCGATCTGCTCAATAGTCCTATTACCAACGCCCAGCTTTATCCCCATCCGTTCCAGTACCATTAAAACCCGATGGTTGGTATGAATTACATCAGCCAGAATATCTCTATGTGTTATAAGTGGAATGTTCATATGATGTTTATATATCAGAGGTAGCTCAAATTGCAATAAAGTAAATTCTCAATTTTTACTCGGCATTCGAGTGATGGGGTATTTCTGAATGCTCTTTGATTCATTGGCCAGGAATCACGATTTCAAATAAAGGTAAGCAAAGAAAATGGGAGATGGTAGAAAAAACCGTTTATGCTGTGCTTATACTCAATCTAAAACCAAATCGCGCCCTGTGCTTGTACGTTCATTGTTTTCGATGAACAGTCCATCCCTTTTAAAGACAAAACAAAATTTGAACAATAGCATAAGTACCTACACAAATTGAATAATGACTTCTTTTGAACGACTTTCACCTTCATACTAAGGATAACACGGTTTTGTCCAGATACTTACAATAAATTAGGGGACGAATGCATCTATTCCCCGGTACGATTGGTTTCTAAATAATGCTATTAGGCACTCTACTGTCAAAGTAAAGTAATTCCTGTCAAAGGTACATGGAACTAGCATCAAGTTTGTAGAGCCTAAGTGCATAGGACGTCATTTAAAAATCAAAAGTAGTTGACAATGAGAAAAATCAATCTCTATTTAATCCCTCTTCTTGCAGTCATTTTCATTTTAAGTAGTTGCCAAAAAGACGACGATCAGCCCACGATATTGGAGACATCCGACTATTCTTCAGATGTCGTCTTGGATTGGATTGAGCTGACTTTACAACTGACAGAGGAAACAGCTGGCTACACGCCTCCTGTTGCGGCCCGTGTATATGGGTATTCAGGATTGGCGCTTTATGAAGGAGTCAGGTCTGGAATGCCAGGATATAGATCGCTGGAGGGGCAACTGACCGACTTTGCCGTTGGCACCATCCCTGCGGTGGATGGAAGCAAAGAGTATCATTGGGGGGCGGTGGCTAATGCCATCTTGAGCGTATTTCTGAAAAGTTGCTTTCAGACAACTTCAACCGATAATCTGTCTTTGATCGACGATCTAGAAACGCGATATGAGAATCAGTTTAGAACAGAGGCTTCTGATGATGTCATCAATCGGTCCATAGCGTATGGGGAGTCTGTTGGGAATGTTGTCCTCACATTTGCCAATAGCGATGGACAGGCAGAGTGCTACAATAATAATTTTCCATCATCTTATGTCGTACCGACCGGGGATGGGCTTTGGGAGCCTACAAGTTCTTCCACCCCCATTCCTTTGCAACCCTATTGGGGCGATGTCAGACCTTTTATGGAAAAGAATGTTGATGATTTATTGCCAATACCTCCTCCTACCTACTCAACAGATACCAGCTCTAATTTTTACTTAGAAGCCGTCGAGGTATACGAGGCAGTACTCAATTTGACTCCCGAACAAAAGGTGATTGCCGAATTTTGGAGTGATGACCCTGGCAACACTGCCACCCCTCCGGGCCATTCTTATTCCATTATGATGCAAGTCCTTTCCGATGAAGGAGCAGACTTGGCGCGAACTGCCGAAGTATATGCTAAGCTTGGAATGGGAATTCACGATGCCTTTGTATCGTGTTGGAAGGCAAAATACCACTACAATCTGATAAGGCCGATCACGTACATCCATGAATACATTGACAATACGTGGTCCATTCCTTTGGCAACGCCACCTTTTCCTGAATATACTTCTGGACATTCCGTTCAATCAGGTGCTACCGCCGAAATTCTGACGGACTTATTCGGAGAAAATTATTCTTTCGTGGATAGAACACATGTCAATCGTACCGACATAGACGGCTCTCCAAGGTCTTTCGATTCATTCTATGAGTTTGCAGATGAAGCGGCCATCAGCCGCCTCTATGGAGGTATTCACTACCGAGCAGCCATTGATGTTGGCATTGATCAAGGCATCAAGGTTGGTCAGAATATAGCGACACTACAGTTTAAATAATTGCAAAGCAGCCTCTTTTATCTGCCATTGCAGTGGTGCAGTTGTATATACTCACCGACCATCAAAGGTAGAAAAAGGAAATTCCTGTTTCGTGGATGCCTAAACCCATCAGATATTTACTTGCTGGATATTTGATGGGTTTGGTCACTTTTACCTCAGTATATTAAGGGTAAGCTCTGGGGGCATTTATAACTTTTCAAATTTAAATTTATCCATTGGTTTTAGATCGGTACCACATGGCAATCAATCAACAGCATCATCTGTCATTTTATTGACAGCCCAAGCCCTTGGTTTAAGGGCAAGTATTTTTTGGAGAGGCTTTATTTTGGATGCTCATCCGATTCAGTAGTGGAAAGTCACAATTTAGACTAGAGGTAGGTAAAGAAAAAAGGAGATGATAAAAAAAATTTAATAGCTTTTGATGGAAACTAAAATTTGTAATTATTCGTTTGTATATTGAAGCTAGAAAAATACCTTTCTTTTAAAAAGCAACAAAAAATATTTCATCACTCTTCTTAATTCCATTTAATTAGCAATACCAAAGATTAATACGATTGGCTTTTTGAGTTCCTCAAAAATATATTTCTAGTTGACAGCTGTTCAACTGTTGGGATATTTCTATGGTAACCAGTCTACTAAGTAGGTAGTCTTTGGTCATTACGTATTTGCTAAATACCTGATATGTTATTTTCTAATAGACATTAGCATCGTCTATTGGCATCTTACATATGTCTATACTTTGTCTAAATGCATGGGCAAAGCAGGTAGTCTTTTGCATCTATTTATCACTAAATATATTGATTATGAAAACCTTTTTTTCTAAAGTATTTTTCTTTTTTATGTGCTGTATTTTTTTCTCCGGAGGAAGTATATATGCACAAGACACTTACATCCCCAGATCGGAATGTACCAACATCAATGGTTTCATGGAGACAAATTACTACGACTCTTTGAAGTACTATGCAGATTCTATTTACCCGAATGGTATCATTGCTTTGAACCAAACACGTACAGACGAATTAGACGGCATCAGAGAATTAGAAACCTTTTTGGCTCCCAACGAACACCATTCATTTGTTTTTGATAGAGAGACCAACAGCTACACGAATAGTGATGTAGTCTATTCGCGCTTTCAACAGTACTATAAAAATGTCGAGGTTGAGGGCAATGGCTACTTAATCATTGGCGGCGGCACCCCGGGTGGCGGCAATCGCAACCCTTGCAGGGCCGAGACAATATTCTCAATCATTGGCTCAGGAATAGATATGGAAGTAGACCCAGGCGTTGGTACAGAACAGTTAAAATCTATCTTATGGAACACCTTGGATACTCCCGCTATTTCATATGACCAATTTACCTTTGATAGAAAACTGGTCATTACCCACCATATGGAAAGTAGTTGCGCTTACATGCTGGCTTGGCGAGCAGAATTTACCGATGTCGTTGATAAAACAGCATGGGTCAATGCCAACACAGGAGCCATCATCAGAATGCATGATAATAAAAATCCTCTAGCAGCACCCACAGAAAACTACGGCATTGTACAATTAGACGACAGTATGTTGGATGGTGCCACCAGGTTAGTAACATCTGATGGTTGTGTAATGACCTATGATGTAGATAGAAGAGCAACGGCAGGAGCGATTGGTTTACATCAATTGGGCGAAAGGTATTTTATTCCAAGCACAACAGGTTCTGGATGGAATGCGACCATTGCAGCTCCAAGTGTATACCAAGCTCATTACACAGCAACAGAAGCTGTAAAATACTACAAAGCATTGGGCATAAAGGTAGGCACTATAAAAGTAGCTGCTAATGCCAATTCAGACAATGCATATGGCTCAGAAAAAATCTCTGAGGAAGGATTGATCGAACTTGGCCGCTTGGTTTCCAGCTCTAATGGCATATTTAATACAATGGCCGTTTTTGACATAGTAGCTCACGAAATTGGACATACCATTGTCAATGAATTTTTTACTGGTAGAAATAATCCTTCAGGTGAATTGCATGAAGCACTGGCTGATATGTTCAGTGTATATGCCGAATACAAATTCCAAGGTAATTCAGTTGATTGGGTAATAGGAGATGATCACTCTGGTACAACCTCCAAGGTAGACAGAGATTTGGCAAACCCAATATGGGATTGTGCGACAGAACGTGGAAGCGGAGAGGACCACGAGCGTGGTGCCTTTATTGGACATTGGTTTTATTTAATCAGCGAGGGAAGTAGTTCTCTAAACATTCCTGGTATTGGTGTAGAAAGGGCCATTACCATTGTGTTAGAATCACTCAATCTCCTGGGCCAAGGCAGCGACTATAAGGACTTTAAAAATGCAGTGTTGTTTACGGCACAAAGAGAGTACGGTGGATGTTCCCAAGAAGCCATCGCCATTGGTAAAGCCTGGCATGCTGTGTGCGCCGGACCAGCTTACAGTTGCGACTTTACCATTCAAGGCTTGGATTGGATTTGCGAGGAATCGTCAGATAATCTGGTCTTTAGTATTTCTAATCCACAGCCCAATGTAGTGTATTCCTGGACTTTCCCCAATGAGTGGACCATTGCAGGCCAACGCCAAGGAAACAAATACAGAGGCACTCAACTATTTGTTACAGATTGGCCCAAGTACAACTACTATCCACGAACAAAGAGAATCTATGTATATGCGCCACAGATTGGGCTACAAAGTCGAACAAGTCACAGAATACGGCTTGTTGACTGCGAGGGAGATGATCCAACGTGCGCAGAATTTTACGATCTGAGAACAACCTCAGAAACGCCCAGCCACATCCTTGATGAGCGCTACGACGAGATAGAATTAGAACAGCCGCTCAAAAACCCTGATATAAAAGTGTACGACATCATGGGGAATTTACTTTTTAAAGGAAAAGAAAAAGATTCCTTCCAGGACCTTTTCGATTTTCGCAACAAGGTCTTGTTCTACATTTACTACGATGACAATGGTGCTATTATAGATAGTCAAAAGAAAGTTTTTCTTAGATAAAAAGACTCGGAGGGGCTGCGTTTGTAGCCTCTCCAAATTTTTGGGCTTGGGAGTGCTAGCTTATTTGCTATTTTCTGAAAACCAGGAAAAAATTTAAGGTCATCTACAAAAGAAGAAAGCCACCTCCTCCTACTCATTTATAAACCCCTCGCCGCTTCAAAATCTGGAGAAACTCCTCTTTCAATTTGCGACTGATGGGAATCCACTTTTCTCCAATCTTGACCGAACCATCTTCGATGACATCTATCTTATTGAGATTGACCATGTAAGAGCGGTGTAATCTGTAAAAAGAATTGGAGGGTAAACTTTTTTCAAAGGAGGTCAAGGTCTTTAGGGTCATATGCATTTTATCGGAAGTATGAAACTTGACGTACTCTCCAAAACTTTCTAAGTAGAGTAGGTTGTCGAGTTCTATCTTCACCAATTTATTTTCGATCTTGATAAAAAGATGATTTGCCGCTGTAGGCGTAGTGGGTAAATTCGGATTTGAAAGTACCTTTTTCGCCTTTACAAATTCTATAGCTTTCGAAACAGATTTGAAAAAGCGTTGAAAGGAAATAGGTTTAACTAGATAGTCTATCACATCCAATTCATAGCCTTCCAAAGCAAACTCCGAATAGGCAGTCGTCAAAATGGTGGCTGGCTGAACTTTTAGCATACGCAATAAATCCAGTCCTGTAATTTCATCCATTTGAACATCCAGCAGTAATATGTCAACTGTATTTTCAGACAAGATTCTCTTTGCTTCGATTGCGTTGGAGCAAGTACCGATGAGTTCTAATTCACTGACCTTTCCGACGTGTAGTTTGAGCAACTCACGGGCAGGTTTCTCGTCATCAACGATGAGGGTTTTGTAGGTAGTCATCCGTCTTTTCTATCTAATTGAATATCCAAATTCAAATGAAACCTATCATTGGATAATTCAGTTTTTAAATCATACTTATGCTTATAGATCAAATCCAATTGCTTTCGGATGTTGTTTTGGCCAACACCAGTTTGGCTTTCTTTTCTACCATTTTTTTTGACGCTATTGGATATTTGAAAATGTAAAACATCTTGTTCATCTACCTTGGCCCTCACCTTAATAAACCCCTTGTCATTTAATAGCGCATCACTATGCTTAAAGGCGTTTTCTAAGAGGTTCAGTAAGACTAAAGGAGCAATTTGTAAATTGCCATTACAATTAGACTTTTCAAAAATGATGGATTTTTGTT
>JBCCSZ010000192.1:0-15269 GCA_039199225.1 Bacteroidota bacterium | reverse complement strand
CTTTGAAATTCGAAAAAGTAACGATGTGGCTTCCATTTTCTGGAAAAAGGTTGCTGGAAGTCTCCTAGCTTCTCTGAAAAGCGACCGGTCCCAAGCTAGCGATTGATCCCGATGGCGCCCGTTTTGGCCGATTCAAATACCCCATCTTCAATCATGCGATCAATGAATTGTTTACCGCCGACCTTATTGAGGTGCTGGTAGTCGCCAAAAGCTTCAGTAGCCCGGATGGCCAGGGAGTAATCCCGCACTTTCAAGCCAGTAGTCGCTTCGATTTTCCGGAGCCAATCCCCAAATTTGAGGAAGCGTTTGGCAAAGGGAGGATAATAGGGATTGACCATTAGCTCCAAATCGATGTTTTTACGCTGCGCCAAATCGACGATGGCCTTTAAATCTCTGAGCAAAGCCTCCATCAAAGCAGGCTCCAGATCGAAGTCTAGGGCAGCCTCCTTGTCCACATTTTGAATCATAAAATCGTTGATCTGCCGGTCCAGTAGCCAATCTTCATCGGAGCGGTTGCGATAGTACAAAGCCCGCTGGAATACCTCGCTATTGTAGCGAAACAAGTGACTCAGCTGGCTGCCATAGCCCACTTCGGGGATGCTGTCGACGATCAGTTGGCGCAATCTATCGGAATAAGGCGAGTAAGGGCTGAAGCCACTGATGAGCTGGTTGTTCATCCGATCGCACATACTCACATCCAGCAACAGCAATTCGGGTGCTTCGTATTGTTCGAGGTAGTCTTCGATTAGGACGCGCGCTAGGTTGATCGGCATGCCGTTGTAGCTGATGTTAAAGGTTTTCTTGCCAGTGCGCTCTTCAATGTATGGCTGGTAGAAAATCAAGCCGCGGGAATTGCCCACCAGCAAGATGTCCGAAGCAGCTCGTTGGCTGTACAGGCGGGAGTAGCGAAATTGACTGTCTGTCGTCAGTTTTTTCAAAACCCAGCCGCCCAGCCGGTCGCCGACAAAGAATACAAGCAAGACGAGCAATATCCAATATAGCTGTTTCAAAATGGACGAAGATTAAAATTGAAAGTAAATAAATGAGTTGGTCCCAAAGGTTCCAAAAAAGGCGATCAGCCACAGCAAAATGGCAAAAGAGACCACCCGAAATGCTGGGCTCCGCAAAACCACCTTGTACCATTGCCATTTCAAATCCAACCACTCTACCCCAACCAACATAGCAATCAATAGGACGCCCTTCAATACCCAAAACTTATTGACAACGGTGCTAAAACTCATGCCTTGCAAGGCCGTAATTCCTTGAATGTATTGGCTGGCAATGTCAAAATCGGGTGCGCGAAAATATATCCAGGCCAAGCAGGTAAAGAAATAAACCATCCCAATGGCAATGAGGTTTTGGACCAAGACGGGTACTCTCAGTGTATCTAGCAATCGATTCCAAAGGGGGCCGGCCAGTCGTTGGACCACCAGATAGAAGCCATGCAAAAATCCCCAAACGATGAAGGCCCAGCTGGCGCCATGCCACAGCCCTCCCAACAACATCGTAATCATCAAGTTCATGTAAGTAAAGGCCGTCTGGGCATTGGTTTGACTGCGACGGATGTACCAGATGGCCAATGGCACCAACAGGGCATAGATGCCCGCCAACCAATACCAGCCAGTAAAAAATATGGAGATGACTAAAAACAAGGAGGTGAAAAAGACCGAGCCAAAGCTACCACTGCGGTTCCCTCCGAGGGGAATGTATAGATAGTCGCGCAGCCAGCTGGATAGTGAAATGTGCCAGCGCGTCCAGAATTCACTGAAGTTTTTGGAGAAATAAGGCGTTCGGAAGTTATCGGGAAAATCAAAGCCCATGATTCTGGCCAAGCCAATGGCGATGTCCGAATAACCCGAAAAGTCGCAATATATCTGGAAGGAATAAAAGATGATGCCGATGATTAGGTGCAGAGAGGAAAATCCGCCAGGCGCTGCAAAGCATTGGTCGACAAATGGCGCCAGGGAATCTGCCACCGCTACCTTTTTGAAAAAGCCCCATAAAACCTGGCCTGTTCCGGCAATGAATCGATCCCAGTGAAAGGAGCGGTCCTTTTGGAATTGCGGTAAAAAATCACTGGCTCGAACAATGGGACCAGCCACCAATTGAGGAAAGAACGAGATAAAGGTTGAAAATCGAATCAAATCTTTTTCGACTGCAATCTTGCGGTAGTATACATCGATGGTATAGCTCATCGACTGGAAGGTGTAGAAAGAAATACCTACGGGCAGGATGATGTTTAAAGTATGCCAATTGGCTTCTACCCCAAAGGAGGTCAGCATATTCTGGAAGGAATCACTGAAGAAGTTGAAATACTTGAAAAAGCCCAAAAACCCCAGATTGACAATCATGCTGAGTATCAGCAGTTGCTTTCGCTTGGGCGCCTCCTCTGTTTTATCCAATTGCAGGCCGACCAAAAAGTCGATCATGGTTGAAATGACGATCAAGCTCAGAAAGCGCCAGTCCCACCAACCGTAGAAAAAATAGCTTCCGGCCAGGCACAGCAACAGCCGAGCTTTGCCCTTGAGGCTAAAGTAGAGCGGCAGAAAAATACCGATGAAAACAAAAAAAGGTAAGCTGTTAAATATCATTCTCCGGTTCAGTTTCTGGTGCCAATGGCGATTCGATAAGCGGTAATACGGAATTTTTCCAAATCAGATACGCTTCGCCATTAATATGAATGCCATCGCGGGTAAATTGTGCTTTGAGACGCCCCTCCTTGTCCACCATTTGTCCATGCAAATCAACATATGCCAAACCAGCATCCGACGCTATTTGAGCGATGGCCGTATTGAGTTGGCGGATGGTTTGGTTGGAAATGCCGGATGGACGAACGTCATTGTTGACCGGCAGGATACTTTGCAGCAGCAGTTGGGTGTTGGGCGAAGTAGCTCGGATGCGATCGACGATCTTTTGATAGTTGCTCAAAATATATTCCGGTCCATGACTGATCAAATCGTTGATGCCAATCATTAAAAACAACTGCCTTGGGCGCCCTTCCAGGATGGGGTCCAGGCGATCGAGCAGACCGGCGGTCACATCGCCCGCAATCCCTCGATTTCGGACATCTGACCGGCCCAGCAATTCTGCCCAGTCGCATTGTTCCGTAATGCTATTACCGACAAAAACGATGTCTTTTGGACCTATGGGTAACAATTCGTACATGTTCTTTTTGTGTTCGTAGACGCCAGCGACTCCCCGATGCTTTGCCTTAAAAAGCACATATCGAAAGCCACCCAGTTTCTGTATAAGAAAAAAGAAAGCCAGAATTAGAAAGCCATTGGCTAGAAGGGAAAAAATCAGGATTTTTTTGCTCATGACGGCAAGAGGTGATCGAGGTAGACCTTCCGCAAGGCTTCATCCTTAAAGACTACCGTATCAAAATCGGCGCAGTAAATTTCATATCCCAAGTTGCGGAAAAGCTGTTGGCAAGACTGCTGGTCTGCTTCCGAAAGGTGTCGATGTTCAAAAATCACCAATTCCGGCTGGACATTGTCCCAATTGACCGTTTTGATGATTTCAAAATCATAGCCTTCCGCATCGATGACCAATACTTGCAAATTGCCGAGATTGTGCTTATTCAAAAGATTTTCAATGGTTGTACAAGGAACTTGCTTTTCGATGACAACTGCATTGGGGAAAGACTGCTTGACCTGCTGGGGAATGGACGGATCGAAACTACTCAACTTACTGACCCAAAACGGCACCTCACCAGTGGTTTTGTCAATGGTATACAAAGTACGCGACTCTTCCCTGTCTGCAATGGCGACATTCTCGAAAATCAATCCGGGATTGTTCTGATAGTTGTGCTTCAACAGCTTGAACTCCTCCGCCAAAGGCTCCACTAGAATGCCCTTCCAGTTGCGCAGTCGAATGTGTGGATACAGAGGGTCTTCCGTCGAGCCCTCATTGGCGCCAATTTGTAGGAAACTGACTTCGGAGCGAGCTCTTCCATAGACATTCAGCAAATGGCCAACGGAAGGAAAGCTTTCTTTCTTATACAGGCGATAATAGAGATATAAGTATGCTTTAGAGCGAGGGTCCAATACCCCTTGAATCATATTTTTAAGCACATTTTTCATAAGGTATAAAAGTAGGGATTTGCCTTGGAGTATCTACAGAGTTGTCAAGACTTTTCGTTGCTTTGTCCGCCCGTATTCATCACCTCCTCTATGGAATACTTCCTATTGTGTTCTGTATGCTTAAAGTTCTTATTGGGATTGCGCATTTTGACCAGAGCGGTGGCTTGTTTCCATACAAAAAGCGGAAGTCCACCAAGCGCCGTCCAAATTTCCTTGGGTACTTTTGACAAATAAAGCGTCCACAAAATGGTCAGGCTGAACATCCCCATGGCAACGATCAAAGCCACACTGGCCCAAGGCTGGATGAATAAGCCGAGGACGGCAGTCACCACCGACAAGCCCAATAAGATAAAAAGCGGCGGCGCGATGGTAATCATTCCAAAGTAAAACTGATTGAAGCTAAAACGGCTCAGGCCCTTGAAAAGAATACCGGAAGAATTTGGTAGATTTTGAAAGTAAGAGTACAACCAACGGCTGCGCTGGGTTTCGACCTGATCTGCAGTGGTCACTTTTTCATCGTATACAATGGCATTCCAAGCGTAGCTGATGCGTTCGTTCTGATGTAGCAAGAAGTTTTGAAGAATCTTATCCTCCTGCAACATCTTCTTCCATTTCTCTTTGCCCTGCTGTATCTCCGGGCTGTTGAGATAGCTCTTGTAAAGCGCTGTTTCGACCGCCATTCCAGAGCCGGAAATAACGGCAGACGTCCCGAGCAGATAGGGCGCATAGCGCTCGACATAGTTTTTGAAAAACTCGCCGGTAGAATCTGCACAGGCATAAACCGTATCTAAATTTTTAGCCGTGCGCTGTCCTTGGACCGTTCGGTAGCCATTGTTGACGTAGATGTTAATCTCCTTGAGAAAATCCGGATGAGCCAAGTTGTCTGCATCGAAAACGACACAGTATTCGTGTGATCGGTGAAAGCTCTCAATGGCGTGTATAATGGATTTAGCCTTCAGGCGTAGTGGCGGATTGGGATTGAGCAACACCAAGCGTTCGTTTTCCAAATCCCAGCCTGACACGTCACACTCATCGGCAACCAAATAGATGAGATAGTTTTTATGAGATTGGCGAAGCAGGGACTCGACCAGTGGGCGGGTGATGTCGACATTTTTATATGCGGTGATGATGCAAGCAAAATCGTAGGATCGGTGGGGTTTCTCTGCTGTTCCTTCTCGCTGGATGTTTTCTCTACAAAAACGGGAAAAAAGAACCGTCAGAAAAGGCAGCAATAAGAAGAGCGCCAGGACGGCCACTATTGTCAGATATATCCATTGTAGAATCAGCATGGTGTTGTGTGTTTAAGGGATTAAAGCTTTGATTCTGATGGGGAATATAAAGAATTCAATTTGCTTGCCGGAAATTCTGCTGCCGGAAAAGCCGGGTTTTGAAGATTCCAGCCGATGCCTTTCAAAAAAGCAGACAAATGAGCGGTTTGCCCTTTGAGTAAATAAGTCAGCCCCCATTTTGGCAGGGTGCAGAAAAGCAAAAATAGGAAGAACGCCATTTGCTGGCCAGCCGAGCGGTTTCGACGCATGAACAGAATCCGATTGCGCGTCAGGTAATAGGTTTTCAGCGTACTCAACTGACCCACGGAAACTGACTCCTTATGATATATTTTAGCATTGGGTTCCAGGTAGATTTCAAAGCCTGCATTGCGAATTTGCTCGCACCAATCCAGTTCTTCGTAATACAAAAAGAAATAGGCTGGCATCGGCCCCACCTCTTGGATGACCCTACGCGGAATCATCATGGCTGCTCCGTGAGCATAAGCTGTAGGTTGCAGTTGGGTGTATTGGCCCTGGTCTGGTACTTGCTCACCGATGATGGTATTGCGGGCAGTGAGGCCGTGTACGGGCGTGGCACCGGCATATTGGATGAGATCACCGTCGGGGCGATCTGGCAGATAATAGCAGATGAGCGGGCTGACGACGCCCAGTTTTGGTATGGTATCAAAGGCAGCTAGTAAATGTTCCATCAGACCATTGGTCAGCAGGGTGTCGTTGTTGACAAAAAAGAAGTATTCTCCTCGTGCAGCTTCGATGGCCAGGTTGTTGCCACCGGCAAATCCTAGGTTGTCTTCACTTCTGATGAAGCGAACTTGCGGATAATGTCGAGCGATGTGAGCGGCCGGATTTTCCTTGGAAGCATTATCGACCAGTAGCACTTCAAAGTCTTGAAAGTCCAGGCTAAACAGGGAATCCAGCATTTCGCAGGTCACTGCCAATTGGTTGTAATTAACCGAGATGATTGAGACCAAGGGTCGTTTCTCTGTGAGCATGTTCAAAAGTAGTGCTTTATCGCAAGGCTTGGAAATAAATTTCCAAGCCATACATCGATCAAATTTTTGGGAGGTAGTGGGTTGGCCGCAGCCAGTGTGTAGGATGTGTTTTTGTGTTTATCAGGATTCTTTTTGAATCATTGCGAAAGGTGTTTTGACGATGATCCGAGCATCGACCAACATAGAATACTCCTCTGCGTATTTGATGTCGAGGCCGACCCGTTCATCCACTGTCAGGTTGTCTTTACCCTTGCCGCAGGTTTGCCATAGGCCGGTCATACCAGCTGGCGCCCAGAAGCGCTTGACCCATTGGTCGGTTGTCATCTTTTCGGCCTCATACAAAGGCAATGGCCGATTTCCGACGATGGACATTTCTCCTCTCAGCACGTTGAAAAGCTGCGGTAGTTCATCCAAGCTCGTTTTGCGAATCACCCTACCAATCTTTGTAATTCGGGGATCGTTTTTGAGCTTAAAAAAGGCATTTTCGTTCTTATCCTCCGTACTACTATAGTGATTGAGGTGTTTGAAGTTGTTCAATTTAGCATCGGCATCCTGGCACATAGAGCGGAACTTCAGGAAGTGGAACACTTTGTAGCCAGCCCCTACCCTTTTGGATTTGTAAATGATTGGACCTTTGGAGCCCAATTTTACTGCCAGGGCAATAAAAATCATAATGGGAGAAAGCAGCAGGATCATAACGGAAGCAAAGACGATGTCGAACAAACGCTTACCGAGTGGAATGTGAAATTCCAAATCCTCTGCCCGCTCAGGCAATTTCTTAGCGAGAATATCTTTTTTATATCTGCGTAGAAAGTTGATGCGATTCTGTAGGTCAAGGCTTCTGACAAAACCAGGAAAATAATCGTCGACCCCCTTTTGGATCAAAGCAGCCATATCTGGCTTACAATCCCTATCGCCGATGACAATGAAAGGCAATTGGCGCAAGCCCTCATTCTGATAGACAGAGTCGAGAAATAAAAATTGATCTTGTACTAGGAATTCATACTTCACAATGATGGCATGTGGCAGAGCAGTTCCCTTGTCGAGTGAACTCTGCAGCCAATTGAAAGCACTGAAAGAACTGTTGATCCGCTCGAAGTAGAGAAAATCAGTTTCTCTGCCCGGCGGAGGTGCGATTAGGTCGATAAAGTTGTTCTCAAAACCTACAACAAGAAAAGTCTTGGTGTTGGTTTGCCTCAGAGTGTAGACCTCATTCATAGTTGTGTTGTTTTGTAGCCAGGTGCAAACAGGGCTAAATTGTGTTTAAGTGTTTGTTTGGTAGTAGTATTGAATCTATTAGGTCGTTGAGTTGGAGAGGGTTGAACGGTTTGGTCAGGTATTTTTGAATCTTCAATTTCTTACAGTCATCAATCAGTTGAGGCTCCTCTTCGGCGGAAACGACCACAACGGGAATACTCCTGAAGAAGCCACTGCTGCGCAGGTTAGACAGAAAGTCGAAGCCGGTCAATCCGGGCATATTCATATCGAGGATGATGAGGTTGGGTACATTTCCCTGGTGCATCCAGGCCAGCGCGCTCAGTCCATCCGGTTGGGTGGTTACAGCATATTGCTTGCTGAGGAATCGGCCAATGATTTTGCGCAGGCCCTCGTGATCGTCGATGATGAGTACGGACTTCTTTTTCATGCTACTTTGCCTTAAAAAGTTTACTACAAAAACAATAACTGCATTCTAAGCCGGTCAACGGAAGCTGCGAACAGCTTCTGTGGTTAACGGTTTAGGAATGTTTGAATGCTGCCACTGTTGGACGTTCGCTAGGCGAAAATCCAGTTTAGGAGAAGTCAATTTTCAAAATTGCAATGTAACAAGTAGTAGGTTTTGACAAGGGAGGTTTAAGGGACGATATGTTTTGAAAGCTTTTACTTTCAGGTAGTTTTTGCATAACCTACGTTCATGGGACTTCTCTACGATATGTAAGGTCACTTTTTAGATGCAAAATTTCTTCATAACACCTAAATTACGACACAAAGTTAATGTTTTTGTATGATTTATTACAATTATTTCACAAAATTCATCTGCCTGGAAAATTGCTGACCGCTTCAAGAGGAACATTTATAAGGTACTCATTCTCAGAGAAATACACAAATTAAGAATGGTCTTTTGAATGTGGTCTTGGGTAGGATGCGCCTACTTTCGAACACAGTTGACACTTTTCAAAATTTGTTCATCCGTAGTAAAAATGCCCCTATTGGTAGATCGTACAATTTTGTTTGGTCAAAAAGCTTTCTGTAAAACAAAATAATAAAATGCAGAAGATGGCTTTTAGGAATGATAAGTATTTGTAAATATTCCTAAAATTTGCTGTTAGTTCCATCCATGGACACTTTTTTGTTTACAAAAGGCCATTTTCCGGGGGTATAAAAAAGGGAAATAAGTTTAGAGAATTCTAATCTGGGAGGTTCTATTTCGAATACACTGCAAAGATACCCGGATTTATCAATGGAGGAATACCCTAAAAGCGGTAATTAACAGATCAGATTTCACAATAATGAAACAATTGGCTATCATTGGCAGTGAATGTAAAAGGGGACGGACCCATTCCGAATGTGGAACCCTATTTGCTAAATGAGCATTGAAAGCTTTTTCAATATCGTACTACAACTGACCGAATCGAAAAATGAATACCACTATTCTGGAAACCCTCCTTTGGATCGGCCTATTCATCGTTTTTTATGCCTATTTGGGATATGGCCTGGTTCTTTTTGTCTTGATCCTTTTGAAGAGAGCGTTTGGCGGTCGTCAGCAAATCAACGATCTGGCAGAGCAAGACCTACCCGAGGTCACCTTTGTCGTGGCCGCCTACAATGAAGAAGACTGGATAGAACAAAAAATTGAAAACTGCCTAGCCTTCGACTATCCCAAAGATAAGATCACGCTGCTATTTGTCACAGACGGCTCTACCGACCGCACGCCCGATTTGATTCGGCAGTATGCTTGTCCGCCCGGCGTGCAACTGAGCTTGTACCACCAAGAGGGCCGCAGAGGAAAAATTGCAGCCGTAGAGCGCATTATGGCCTACATCGACAGTCCGATTACCATCTACACAGATGCCAACACGCTGGTCAACAAAGCAGCCATTCGCAAGATCGTTCGCCACTATGCCGATGCAGGCGTTGGTGCTGTAGCCGGCGAAAAACGCATTGCTGTAGCCAAAGCCGATGCCGCCAATGCCGCCGGGGAAGGCATTTACTGGAAATACGAATCCCTGCTGAAACGTTGGGACTCCGAGCTGTATTCCGTTGTGGGAGCAGCCGGCGAACTCTTTTCCATTCGGACCGACCTCTACCAACCCGTCCCCAAAGACTCCATTATAGAAGACTTCTTTATGACCATGCGCATTGCCCAGCGCGGCTACCGGGTGCGGTACGAGCCAGCAGCCTATGCCGAAGAATCCTCCTCGGCCTCGGTAGCAGAAGAGCTCAAGCGCAAAATCCGCATTGCCGCGGGTGGCCTACAATCCATCTTTCGCCTTTTGCCCGTGCTCAATATCTTCAAGTATGGCCTGTTGAGCTTTCAGTACATCTCCCATCGGGCCTTGCGCTGGACGCTGGCGCCCCTGGCCCTCCCCATTGTATTGGTGGCCAATATCTTACTTAGCCTCAGCGGCTCGCCCTTTTACCAATGGCTTTTGGCGGCCCAGTTGGCTTTTTATGCTGCCGCCTTGATCGGTTGGTTTTTGGAAAAGCGAAAAATCAAGTTTAAAGCCTTCTTTGTCCCCTACTACTTTTGTGTGATGAACTATGCGGTTTATCGGGGATTTGGGCGATATGTGAAGGGGAGTCAGTCGGTGGTTTGGGAGCGAGCGAAGCGAGCGGAGGGGGTGAGCGGGTGAACTGGTGAGCGGTGAGCGGGTGAACTGGTGAGCGGTGATTGGGTGATTGCCTTTGGCTGGTGATTGGGTGAGCGGGGGGATTAGCGGTGAGCGGGTGAGCGGTGAACTGGTGAACTTTCTGCGATCGGAAAAAATGCTTGTTGATGAAGCAGTAAACAGTGATTTGGTGATTGCTTTTGGCTGGTGATTAGGTGAGCGGGGGGATGTAGCGGTGAGGGGTGAACTGGTGAACTTCCTGCGATCAGAAAAAAGTGCTTGTTGACGTGGCGGTGAGCGGGTGAGCAGTGAGCAGTGATTTGGTGATTGCCTTTGGCTGGTGATGGGTGAGCGGGGGATGTAGCGGTGAGCGGGTGAGTGGTGAACTGGTGAACTTCCTGCGATCGAAAAAAAGTGCTTGTTGATGTGGTGGTGAGCGGGTGAGCAGTGAACTGGTGATTGCTTTTGGCTGGTGGCTCGGGGATGACGCCTGCTAACGCGTTTGTAGAAACTGTTTACTGGCTGAGTGGTAATTGTCTTTGGTTTGTGGTAAATTGTGGGTAATATGAACAAAAATGGATGCCGCATTAGAGCTGAAGATAAAAGTCATAAACGGTTCGATAAATAGCGTAGAAGAGGGTAAACTGCTTTTGGAAAAATCTCGGCTGTTTAATGAGTTGTTGACCGAGCTTGAAGAGTCGAGTTTACATCTATTGCACAGGCTGATTCAACTATCTGAGATACCGTTTTCCCAAGAATTTACGAAGGTTAAAGAATGGCGAGATCAACTCGCTGAACTGACTTTTTGTGAGGCAGGTTTTTCATTATCGGGAAAATCTGATGATCTTTTGGCTTGTTACAATGCTATGATAACAAGTGTGCTCATTCGGCTTGATTACCCTAATTACGCTCGTATTGAAAAGGGTATAGAGTGGATCGTGAAATATCAAAATGTCAGTAGACATCAAACGACGGCATGGAAAGGGAAGGGCATTCAGAAATATGGAGGTTGTATGAAATCAACACCCTGCTTTGTAGGTGTCGTCAAATCAATGATCGCACTATCTGATTATGTGCATAAAATACAATCGGAAAACGAGTCGGTTCGTGAAAAGCTGAACGATGGACTCGAGTACATCTTAGCACACAAGGTATTCAAAAGGAAATCTACAGCTGAGCCAATCACGAAGGACATAACTAAATTGACGTTCCCTTTTACCTACAAAACGAATATTATTGAGATTCTGCGATTGTTGAAAAATAACAATTTGATGGATGACCCGAGGGTGGATGCCGCAAAAGAGTTTCTCAACGGCAAGAAAAGAGGAGATTCTTGGAGAGCAAACCCTTTTTACAAACCCAAATTTTGGGTAGATTTTGATCCGTCGAGACAGAAATCTGAATGGATAACTTTTGAAATAGGAAACATTTTGCCCAACAAAGGCTAAAATGTCAATGGCCATTTGTGGGCTACGGCACTTCGTCGAACCGATGTTCACAAACTGTAATAATACGTCCAAAGAAGAACGGTCTGCTGCTCCGGACAAGCGGTTGGACAGAATAACAGAAACTATGAAATATCATTTCCATTTTGGCATTTTGATGCTTTTGGGTGGCTTGTTTTGCTTGTCATCTTGTGGGGAAAAGCTTCCAACGGTGGATCAGCGGCTCGCCTACTTGCCTGCAGACGCAGCGACGATTGTGCGAATAATGCCTCAAAAGTGCTTGGTCAAATCTCATTTTGAAACGATCGATTCTTCTGATTTGGGGGCATTTTGGATGGAAAATATTGTGTACCAATCGGTTTTATTGCAGAAAATACTGAAAGCGCCCTATGACAGTGGCTTGTTATTAGAGGCTCCGATGTATCTTTCAGACGGCCAAGTATTGCTCAAAAATGATCCAGGGAAGGAAGAGGAATGGCGGCTGGTTTTTTCTGTGGGTGATGCAGAGACCTTTGAAAAACTGATTCAGCAGTCGGAGGTATTACGCATTGAACGGGCGGACAGCTGCAGAATTGCCCACTTCAAGGAAGCCAAGTTGTACTGGAATGAAAACGTAGGCGTGCTCAGCAACCAGGTCGAACGATCTCCGCGGGACCTATTGGCAGCCTTCAATGCTGCGAAAACCAACCAACTGGCCACCAACGTTGATTTAGGACAATGCCTGGCCCGCGAAGCGGACCTATCGATATGGACCAACCTTGATTTTTTAGCCAATGATCCTAAAATGAAAAGCTTGATGGCGCTGGCGGGCTTCTCCTCTAGCCTTCTCAAACGCAACCACACCCATACACATTGCTTTTTCGAAGCGGGACGCATTTCGGCCGAGACCGACTATCACCTCAACTCGGAACTGCTTCGAGAATTGGACTTTTTGTGGAAAGACGCGCCTCCGCCTGACCTATCTTCCCATTTTGAGCAGGAGGGATTGCTTGCACTGTTTGTGTTAGCACTCGACGCGAAGGGGTTTCGCCAACTATTTCAGGAACATCCACTGCTGCAAATCCCCATCAGCCGCCCGCTCAGGCAAGTGGGCCTGACCATGAAGGATTTGTTTGCCTGTCTCGAAGGAGATGTGGCCATCGCGTATTATGGAACGGGGACGTCTGCGAGCAGCCTTTTGGCGCTGCCCCTCAGGGACCCATCACAGGCAGAAAAACTCCTGGACAAGCTCCAAAAAAACCATTTTATCGAAGCTCGCGGGACCCTTTGGAAGCTGCGCGCCCGAGCTAGAAACACCGACGCTACCCACATGCTGCTCCACAAAAATACGCTACTAATATCAGACGACTTGGAGCGGCTCCGGCGCCTTCAACAAAGAAACAGACAGGCGCCCGATTCAACCACTGCGCCTGCTTTGGCATCCCTCCCATTGAGCGCTCACCTAAACATCGACCAAGCCGACAGTCTGCGCAACGAGTATCTATCCAAAATTTTACAATCCATCCATGTGAAGAGCGATCTACAAAAGGCCCATTGGGACATCCGCTTCCGGGACCCTGCGACCAACAGTCTGCAACAGCTTAGGGAATGGGAAGAAACGAGCCCCTCCCAGCCCCCAACGATGTGACCGCTAAAATATTTCCTAAAAATCTTATCCAATGCTTGACAAAGTAAAAAATAAACTCTTATATTTGCATCGCTTTGAAAGAAAGCAATAAGTAAAAAAGCGAAAGTAGCTCAGCTGGTAGAGCACGACCTTGCCAAGGTCGGGGTCGCGGGTTCGAATCCCGTCTTTCGCTCAAAGAGCCTTCAAATGAAGGCTTTTTTTATTAGATTTGTTCTTGACCATTTGCCCGGGGGGTGGAATTGGTAGACACGCTGGACTTAAAATCCAGTTCCCATTAGGGAGTACGGGTTCAAGTCCCGTCCCGGGTACGAAGGGGAAATTCACCAAATTGTTCGGTGGATTTCCCTTTTTCTATTATATCTAACCCCTTGATTTTCTGATTTTTGTGTGGTAGCAGTAGTGGTAAGCGGGGTGTTCGATAACCGCCCTTACAGAGGTATAATTCGTTATTGAACACCAGGGTCGCAAACTGATTTTTGTGGTCTACATCCAGTTTTTGCCAGGTGTAGTTCAAATCGGTAAACAATTGAGCATGTGCTTTCAAGTTGATGTGGGAGACTTGGAGTAGGTTGTCCATTTCTCTAAGGCGATGGTCCAGGTCCAGCATCTCTGCTTCGTATTTTCGATACCAACGTCGATAAGTCCCTTCCTCGATTTTATTATTCAGATAGCGCTCTTCAACTGCTTCTAGTTTCTTTCCTATTTTGAGGTGCTCCGTACGCAGCAAGGCTCGGTCTTTTTGGGCCATTTTTTTCTTTTGATCAAATTTGTTTTCGACCATATCGACCAAGCGAAGGAATAGCTTTTCTGGAAAGCTGAGTTGACTTAGAATGTCTTCAAACCATTGGTGGGCTCGCAGAGCATTGTGGTTTTGTCTCTTGCAATACAGACAGCGGTAGTACCAGTACTTCCGCCGTTTGCCTTTGCTCTCCCCGGCCGTCATTTTTCGATGGCATTCCAGGCAGCGCACCACGCCACGCAGTGGAGCGTGTTCCGTTAGGATGATTTTGGGCTGCGGCCGTCGGTTGTTTAGTCGGGCTAAGGCACGACGCATATCGTCTTCTGTACGTACGCCTTCGTGTTTGGCTTTGACTCGGTGGGCTTTTTCTCCCCCAAAGGCAGGCACTTCAACAAAACCGTAATAGACCATGTTGCCGACGACCCGCTTGATTCGATCGTGACCGGATTGCCGCCACCCCATCTGTTTGGCTTTCTGCTTGATGACCGATTCGCCGATGCCAGCATTCCAAGCATCGATGATGTAGGCGATGATCTGCGCCTTTTCTGGTACCCGGATCAGCATGGATTTGCCGGATTCGTTTTTGACGTTTTTGTATCCAAAGGGGGCCTTGTTGAGGTAATAGCCTTCTTTGCGGCCTTTCCAAATGCCCATCTTGGTTCGATAGCGAATCATCCGCCATTCATCATCGGCCCGAAGGAGCATATCGGCTCGCATGCGAAAGTAATAGGGATTGTCTGGATTGATGCCAAAGTCCTGGGTAGCACTCAATACTTTGATGCCCCATTTTTCTTCGATGCGTTGGAGCATGATGAGTCCTTCTACCAAATTGCGAACCAGTCGGTCGTAGTTCCATACGATCAAATAGCGAATTTCCCGGCGACGAGCGTAGATTTCTTTTTCGAGGTTTCGCCACTCTTTTCGATTGAAGGTTCGGGCGCTTTCTCCGTTGTCTACAAAGGTGCTGACGATGTCTATACCGTATTTGGTGGCATAGTTGCGGTTGCCATCATTCTGGGCGGCCAGACTGTAATTCGATTGGTCTTTCTCGCTGATGCGAATGTACTGGAAGGCTTTCGACATGTTTTTTGGTGTAGCTTTCGATAATGACATCTGCCATTAAAGATAGTAGGATTTCCAGCCGGTGGTCTACAGGAGGGAGTGCTTGGGATGAATTTAACATGTCTATGTCAGATTGCTCCCTCCTGCGCCACTTGTAGGCGGTTCCATTGATTTTGATAATGGTTCTGGTTTCATCGGGTTGAACG
>JBCCSZ010000191.1:0-15342 GCA_039199225.1 Bacteroidota bacterium | reverse complement strand
GGCGGTATTGCCATCGCCAAAATCCCATTGGAAGGACAGTTGGTCGCCATCTTCATCCGATGATGCACTGGCGTCAAAACGGACAGGCAAAGGGGCTTCGCCGCTGGTCGTCGAGGCTGTAAAATCAGCGGTCGGCGGCTTATTCGGAACTTCCAGCACCTCAATGATTTGCGAAGTCGTGTTTTGTCCTTCTCCATCATCCACTGTCAGCCTTACGGTGTAGCTAGCTGCTGTTGTATAAATGTGGTTGATCTTTTCGCCGAAAGCCGTATTGCCATCTCCCAAGTCCCAGCGGAACGTCAGTTCGTCGCCATCTTGGTCGGAAGAAGTGCTGGCATCGAAGCTGACCGGCAGGGGCGCTTCGCCACTAGAAGGAGTCGCCGTAAAAGAGGCACTTGGCAATTGGTTGGGTGCATCCTCCAAAAAGATCAAATCAAAATGTTGGTTGCCATTGTTGAGACCAAATTCCCAAATGTAGGCACTCTGACCATCGCCACTTGTTTTGTCCATGGCATGAGTGGTGCAATGGGCCGGTTTTAGAAAGTGATTTGACCCCTTCTTTTCGACCAACCAGAAAGATTCATCGCCATTTAAAGCTGCGACGGTGGTGACATTGATGCCCCGATCACAGCCTGCATTTTGGACACTCATGTATCTGCCAGAGCTGGCATTTTGAACGCTGTGCCTGCCTTGTCCGAGATGTCTGAAAATCCATTGGTGGTCTTGCGATGCATTGGCAGATGAAAACATGCGGACATCGAAATTATTGGCGGCCGTGCTGATGACGTTTTGTGCATTGACTCGATTCTTTATCAGATAAACCCCATCGATGGTCAGGAATCCTTCTGGCACTTGCGTTGTAGTGGCAGGCTTGATGATAAAACGTTGATTGTTATTGCCAATGGAAAAATCCCATATGACGGTATTTTTGTTGGGGTCTCTTTGATAGTCCATCGCCCGCGTGCTGCAGTGTAAGGGGCGGAAGAAAAATTCTTCCCCTTGCTTGGAGATAATCCAGCGGGAATTGGTGGCACTGCTGTTGGTAGAAGTGATGACATTTGCGTCATTGGCGCAGCTGGCGTTTGCCACGTTTAAAAAGCGATCGCTCTGTATGTTTTTGATGTTGTAAATATTATTTTCTAAATGGGTGATTTCCCATTTTTGGTCGCCTGCTTCGCTGGCTGCTACCATGCGGACGTTGTTGGGGTCGAAAGTCGGAGAGGTAAGGTGCTGGCCAGTCAGAAGCGCTTCAATGAAATACACGCCATCTTCTACAAGCTGTTCTTCTCCTGGAAGGGTATTTTTACCCACCTTGATGATTTTAGCGACACTGGGAACGCCATTGTCCAAGGCAAATAAAAAGTAATTTCCTGGTGGCAGCCAATCTTTGTTCGGGATGTTTAGGGTGTAATTGTTTGCCCCTTTGTCGGTAAAGGTCAATGGAATTCTTCTTTGCTCATTGTTTGAAGAGTGGGTGACAGAACTCATTCGAACCAGCACAAAATCCTGTACGGCTTTATCGGTCTTCACGTTGATGTCGGTGCTGTAGTCGGCAGTGGCGGGCGCGTTGGTGATGGTTGGGCGAGCAGCCAGTCCATTGTCGTCAAATAAATAAGGAGGGCTGTAGATTTCAGCATCTGCGTGATTGACCGCACAGCCACCACAGAGGCCACCGCCTGCTGCCCAAACCCGGCCGTCTTGCATCAAGATTGCCACACTGTGATACGTTCTTGGTACCTGCATCGCCGCACCTGCCGTCCAATTACCGGTCTCCGGATTCCAAATGTCGACATTCAAGCTGGCACATTCATCACTGAAGATGGCACTTTTGCACATGCCGCCAATGGCAACGACCTCCCCGCTAGGCAGGACGATGGAATTGTGGTATACCCTGGCCTGTTTCATATCTCCGGAGCGCGAAACATTTGCCTGGCCCCCGTTGATGTCAACCACATAAGATCGGTTGGAGGCATTCGTCCTTCCGCCATAAGATTCTGCACCGCCCATCGTCAAAATTTTCCCTTGGTCAAACATGACCGAGGTCCCGTTCATCGAGTATTTATCATCTCCTCTCAAGCCAGCATCTGTGACACCTCCTTGGTCGATGGTATTGATCCAGTGCATATTGGTGCCTGGCCCTGCCTGAAAAACCTGGCTGTTGGGCGCTGCCCAGAGCCAAGCGTGGTTGTCGTCTCTATAAATCCCTTGTGGGTCGGGCGCGCCTTGGCGGATGGTTTTTTCGGAATCGACATTGGCCAAACTCAGCCAGCCGGTGGATTCGGTCCAGACTTCTGCCTGCTTATTGAAGCGGCCGCCACTCCAAGAGCCACCGATTGCAAACACGCGTCCGTCGTTTAGCGTGACCATTGAATGGTAGCCTCTGGGGGTATTCATGTTCGGCCCTGCTTTAAAGGAATTGCTGGAAACATCGTAAATCGTTGTTTTTCGGCTCGTACTTCCGCCGGTCACGATGATGTCTCCATCGGCGGTATTGGCAATGCCCGGGCAAAACATATTGTGGCCCGTATTATTCACCAAGGTTGTAGAAAAGCTATTGTCTGCAGGATCAAAAATGGAGGTGTAAGTCTTTCCAGAGCTACCGAAAGAAAATCGTCCGTCGGAAGACCAGGCCAGAATTTTGCCGTCGGCCAAATGAGCCGCAGCTACTGGGATCATATCTGCCTCATAGATGGGACTCCATTCACCGGCCTGCTGTGTATTGATGGGCGTAACGGAAATGAGGTCAAAGTGTTGATTACTGTTATTGGCGTTGAATTGCCAAAGGTGAACACTGCCATTGTTGCCGCCCTTTTTGTCGATGGCATGGGTGGTACAATGAGCGGGCTTGATGAAATAGTTCGACCCCCTTTTTTCAATCAACCACCGCGATTCGTCACCATTGATATTGGTCGTACTGGTAATGTTGATGCCCAGGTTGCATCCTGCATTTTGCGCAGTCATATATCTGCCAGAGGCTACATTTTGAATGCTGTGTTTTCCTCCTCCAAGGTGGGTAAAGACCCATTGGTGATCCGGATAAACGACGTCGGATGCATACATTCTCACATTGAAGTTCTCCCATGAGGGGCTGATGACGTTTTGTCGGTTCTGCTTATTTTGTATCAAATAAGTCCCATTGAGTTGAATTTGGGCAAAGGCATTCATACAAAAAAGGGAAAGCAAAACAGTCAAGCAGAAATACGTTGGGTTTTTCATCAGTGCAAGTTTTGATAAAGTCGTCGACAGATGGCAAAAGCAAAATCAGCGAGGCACTTGGTCCGTGTTTAAGGTCCAATATGCAATCGCTCTTGTACTACTCCCTAAAATGCGGGAACAGCCAAAAAGAAATGAATGTGTGAGGTGCTGCCTTTAAATATCTACAGTCTCTACAGGAGATTTGCTAGACATCAAATGCATAGGTGATGATGAGAGGGTAAAAGAGGGGTAGGATGTAAAATAAACGTATGTTTTTTGCAAATATGCAAGATAATGTGACAAGGTGCAAGGGTATTGCTAGGAAACGAGCTTCTTTTCTGTCGTACGAGCTGCGCTGAAATCTATAAGGTCCTATTTTGGGAATGCTTGCTCATCAAAAGAAAGTGGTGTGATTGGCTCTTTGCGTCTTTGAATGCTGTATGGATTTGATGTTTTTAATTATTTGATTTTCAGTATATTAGCGCATTTTTGACGTAAAATATTCCGGTGGGTACAAAAAAGTTAGGCAGAAATGTATCTTTTTTCTCCTTTCCTGGTCTACTTGTTGAACCATTAAATTTTAGATCATGGAAAATTGTAAATGTAATAGCTGTAATTGCACCGAATGTACTTGTAAGGATTGTGCTAAAAATACTTGCCCTTGTGAGCGGTGCAAGTGCAGCAGTTGTGATTGCTGTTAATTTGAGCTGGGTACAGGACAAAAGTTACATCATTCACGGCCAACTTCCATTGGTGGTTGAGTGTTTAAATGATGGAAAATGCTGGTTCTAACACAAAAGTGGTATTTTCAGCTTTTGTCCTGTACGCAGGCAGCTACTTAAAGTAAAGAATGGATGAGGCAACAGCCTCTAATCTCGAGGAATATGCAGACACAAGATATTTGGAATGATTTCAATGATGAGCTCTATTTTTTCATTCTGAAGCAGGTCAAAGATAAGAATGTAACAAATGATGTTTTTCAAAATACATTTTTGAAAATCCATAAGAATCTTGTGAAACTCAAGGAAGAGGAAAAGGTAAGGGCATGGATTTTTCAGATTGCGCGAAACGAAATAGCCAATTATTTCAAAAGCGAACCTGTTAATACAGACGAATCGAGCCTAGAGAAAGAAATTCCTGTTGAAGAATACCAATTTGTATGTTGCTTTGACAAATTGATAGATGAATTGCCCGAGATGTACAAGGAGGTGATTGAGCTGGTCTATGTGGAGGGACACAAGCAAAAGGAGGTCGCAAAGGCATTGGGCATCAGCCTCGAAAACACAAAGGCTAGGGTTCGAAGGGCCAAAGAAATGCTAAAGAATAGATTTAGCGAGTGCTGCAAATACGAATTTGATAAGCAAGGCAAGTTGATTGGAGAATCAGATTGCTCTATCTGTTAAAGAAAAAATACACCTGCCCCACCTAACAATCCATACATTCAAGAATGACCGTTGTTTGTATTTGCCCAGACGATATTACGCTCCTTGGCGAACTGGAATCAGTTGTTCCACCTCGTCATCGGCATACAAGCGGGATTTGATGACGAAGCGAATGCCCAGGGGAATTTCCAGGGAAAAGCTCGCCCCACGTCCCTTTACCACATCGACCGTCAGTTGGGTGTGTTTCCAATATTCGAATTGGTCTTGAGACATGTAGAAATTGCAATCGTGGATGCTACCGAGCCAAACGTCCATTTCGTTAATCATCAATTCTCCCTTTGGGAAGCACATAGGAGAGGAGCCGTCGCAGCAGCCACCGCTTTGATGAAACATCAGTTCGCCATGTTGCTCCCGCAATTGATCGATGATTTTTTTGGCTTCTTCGGTTACGAGTACTCTTTCGATCATAATATTTAATTTGTCCAAATGCGCTGTCTATAGGGCTGGAAGTGGGTACGATCCACTTTGCGAGCTATTTGGTTTGTTCTTTTATGGTCATTATAACAAAAAAACGGTATCGGGAGTTGTTCCCGATACCGAAAAGAAAATAACTTTTTGGCTTAGAAGAAGCCCAATGCGTTCTTATCGTAAGAAATCAACATGTTCTTTGTCTGACGATAGTGGTTGAGCATCATTTTGTGCGTTTCGCGGCCAATACCAGATTTCTTGTATCCGCCGAAAGGAGCGTGTGCAGGGTAAGCATGGTAGCAGTTGACCCAAACGCGACCTGCCTGTACCGCTCTTGAGATTTGATAAGCCTGGTGCATGTCTCTGGTCCATACGCCAGCTCCCAATCCGTAGAGCGTATCGTTGGCTATTTCAATGGCTTCTGCCTCATCTTTGAAAGTTGTGACGCATACAACAGGTCCAAAAATTTCTTCCTGGAAGACACGCATCTTATTGTTGCCCTTCAGGATGGTTGGCTGGATGTAGTATCCGCCTTCTAGACCTTCGTTGTGAGCTGTTCCACCACCGGTCAAAACCTCACATCCTTCTTCTTTTCCGATATTGATGTAATTCAGAATCTTCTCATACTGGTCGTTAGAAGCCTGTGCGCCCATCATGGTGCCTGGGTCCAGCGGGTGTCCCAACTTGATGGCCTCGGTTCTTTCGACGACGCGCTCTATGAACTTGTCGTAGATGCTTTCCTGAACCAAAATACGAGATGGGCAAGTGCAAACCTCTCCTTGGTTCAAGGCAAACATAACGGCACCTTCCAGGCACTTATCGAAGAAGGCATCATCGGCATCCATTACACTTTCGAAGAAGATGTTCGGAGACTTTCCGCCCAACTCCAAAGTTACAGGAATGATGTTCTTGGAAGCATACTGCATGATCAGTTGTCCCGTCGTTGTTTCACCTGTGAAGGCAATCTTGTTGATTCTTGGGCTGGACGCCAAAGGCTTTCCTGCCTCCAAACCAAAGCCATTGACGATGTTGACCACACCGGCTGGCAAGATTTCCTGAATCATTTCAGCCAAGATCATAATGCCTACGGGCGTCTGCTCGGCAGGCTTCAATACTACGCAGTTACCTGCTGCCAATGCCGGAGCCAATTTCCAAGTAGCCATCAGGATTGGGAAGTTCCAAGGGATGATCTGACCGACGACACCCAGTGGTTCCAAAACATTCATCGATACGGTGGAGGCATCCAATTCACTGACCGTACCTTCTTCTGCGCGAATCACGCCAGCAAAGTAGCGGAAGTGATCGATGGCCAGTGGAAGGTCGGCAGCTCTGGTTTCGCGAAGTGCCTTACCATTGTCCCAAGTTTCGGCGCGCGCCAAAGCTTCCAGGTTTGCTTCCATGACGTCTGCTATCTTCAGCAAGATGTTGCTGCGCTCAGCTGCAGAGGTATTGTTCCATTTGGGAGCAGCAGCCCAAGCAGCATCGATGGCCAAGTCAATGTCTTCCGCTGTAGAACGAGCGATCTTTGTAAATGCCTGTCCGTCCACAGGGGAAATGTTATCGAAATACTGACCTTTTACGGGAGGTGTCCATTTTCCTCCGATGAAATTGTCATACTGGTTCTTAAAAGTGGGCTTTTCAACCACACTACTGTTGGTTGTTGCTACATTACTCATATTGATGATTTTTAAATTTAGACAATAAAGACACAGTCTTATCTTAGGGTGAAATTAAATTTTGCTGCGCTTGTCGGCTATAAAATTATAGTCTGAATTTCGCTTGAAATTGCTGAATCCTCTTAAAGATGTGAACAATACTTGCAAAGTAGTACTATTCTCTTCGGTTAGCAGTAGGAGAAAGTTCGGTGGTTGGCTATTTTTCATAGTTCAGGCACATATTTGACCATTGTTTCAGCAAATTTCTCTAAACCTCCTTATGTGCAGTATTCTATGAAAACCAAATAAAATTTGGCGTAAATGAACTAACGAGAATGTTGAACGCTTTTTCGAGACAAAACTAACATTCAGTTCTTTATGTATTATACGAATTAATCGTTTAATAGCGACGTATATTGTACAAAACTTGATAATATCTTAATGGTTTGTCTGTTTTTTGGCCAGAGAAATAATTTAAAGCTCTCTAACAGGGTGATTTCAGAATATAATCGCGTTAAAGCCCTGATGAATTTTACTTTTGTCCTTCACTTAGCTTACATTTAGTGATTATTGTATCGCAACTCGATTGAAATGCTGTCAACAAGAGACATTTTAAAAAACCGCCGCCTGGAAACCCTGGTTGAAAACCAGACGACCTACACATTGAACAGTGCTGCCATGCACATCTTCGAGACGCACGAGCAGGCCGAGCAGATTTTGCTCAAGTTTCACGAGCCGGTTTTGGCCAGTATGTTGGAAGGCAAAAAGGTCATGTACCTAGACGATATGACGCCTTTTGATTTCCTGCCGGGCGAATCCTTGATCTTACCGTCCGATGAATTGATGTGCATCGATTTCCCGGAAGCCGATATGGACAATCCGACCCGATGCTTGGCCATGGCGATTTCGGAAGATAAAATCAAAGAGACGATTGCTTTTCTGAATGAGAGTCGTGCGAAGGTCGATGGAGAGTGGAGTTTTACCGACTACAATTTTCACTTTACCAATGATGTGGCCATTCAGCAGATCATCCAACGGCTGTTGTTTGTCTTTACAGAAGACCATCCTTCAAAAGATGTTTTTGCGGATTTTATGCTGAGGGAGCTCATCATCCGCATCCTTCAAACCGAAACCAAGAAGGTATACACTGAGAAGGCCATACAATTGCGCAGCACCCATCGCTTGGCTTTCATCATCGATTACATCCGAAAAAATCTGCACAAGAATTTGACGATCAAAGAGCTGAGTGATAAGACCCACATGAGCGAGTCCAATTTCCACAGGGTCTTCAAAAACGAACTCGACGTTTCTCCCATCGAATTCATCAACAACGAACGCATCAAACTGGCGACGAGCTTACTGCAAAACCCTCATAAAAAAATCAAGGAAGTCTATATGGAATGTGGCTTCAATAGTTTGTCTTACTTCATTCGCATTTTCAAAAAGAAGCTACAACTGTCGCCCAAAGCTTACCAGTCGGAGGTGAGAAAAAAGCTGCTGGCAGGTTAGCTTAGAGCAGCATCCGAGCGTGCGCGTGCATATGCCCACCATCGAATGCTGCCTTTCAAAATCATTGTTTATAATTTTTTGCCCTAGAGGCTAGATAAACTCCAAAATGCTGCCCTTGAGGTGTTCGGTGGCTTGCATGTAGGCAAACACTTCCTTGGGACGCGCGCCAATCTTTTTCTTCTCCAATTCAGCCGTGATGGCCAAATCCAGCTTTTTGCAATCCAATGCTCTGGCCCTCAATAAGGTCTTAAAAAGAATCTGCTTGTAGGTTTTGTGGCTGTAGACGTAGTCGTAGTCCAGGCCGACGATCAAGGCGTTGTAGACATCTTGGTTGATGTGGCTGAACATGACGCCGACCAGAATGCCGCTAGGCCCAAAGCGTTCTTTGGCGTCCTGATCTTTGAGGTACAATCGGATGATATCGTATTCATCAGCGGTACACATTCTTTTGAAATATCCGTACGTCAATTTAAATACATTGAGTTCATACGATTTTTCATACACCTGTTCGTACAGATGATATACCCGTCGGATTTCTTCTTCGGAACTTGGCTTTTCGTAGGAAGTCACAAAATTCGATTCGTACTTGATGATCTCCTTGCGCACATTGTAGCGGTATTTTTGCGGCAGCGACTTCAAGTACTGGTCCTGGTCCTCCCAATTCAATTGATCGACCTCCATGTTGTTGGGCAGCTTAAACTTTGTAAACCCTTGGTCCAACATTTCCTTTTGGAACTCATCGTCTTGCTGGCCATAAAAGTCTCTGATCATAATCCTGGTCGCACCAGTTTGCTCCAATACTTTGTTTAGGTTTTCGATGAAAGTATACAAAGCCTTTTTCCAATGTGTATGCCTGTAGTCGATGTAGACATGCTTGCCTTTGGTAATCAGGGTGCCGGTCAAAACTGTTTTGGAGGTCAGGTAATACTTGGAGTTTTCGGAACGTAGGTTTTCGATTTTTTCGGATACATCGCCCGGATGAAAAATATCGTCCTTGACAAGGGCCACCGTTATGGGGGTCATCAGGATGAGCTTTCCGGCTCGGTCCTTTATAATCAAGTAGTAAAACTCCCAACTGTTTTCCGGTGTCTTTTCGTTGGCATAAACCTCTTCGATCAATGCCAGGTTGGCATAGCTGAGGGTGCCGTTTCTGGAAAATTTATCATTCCATTCTTGCTCGTCCAATTCTTTGATGCTGCGATACAGACCAACGTCCAGCACATGGTCCGATAGATGGTCTTGAGAGCTGCTTTCGATGTTTAGTTTGAAAGGCGCAATGGCGAAGGTTTTAGCGATTTTGTCGTAGCTGGTATTGTTTTTCGCAATGCACTCTGCATAGACCTCGCACAAGTTCATCAGCATGGCGTCGATTTTCTGCTTGTCTAAAAAAGCATTGACCATGAAACGGATGCCACTTCTGCGCATGGGAACGGCTGGAAAGGAGGCCGTGTTTAGAAAAAAGCCTCTCTCTTTCATCGTAGAGATGATGTCGTAACAGGTCTTAGGTAATCCCACTGGAATGAAAAAGAGTGGACTGTCTGTTTTTTGAAATTGCGGCATTCCCAAATCGTCCAGTCTCTTATTAGTATATTGAATCAATTCCAACAGCTTGGCATGCATCGCTCCGATGTCTTCGGAAAGGTGGAGCTTTGCAGAGGCAATGGCGGCGCCCAGCATCGGCGGCTGAATAGGTCCAGAAAATAAATAGGTCGGCCCACAATTTCTGACCTTTCTTTCCAATGTTTCATTGGGGAAGATGATGCATCCGCCTGCTGCACCGAAAGACTTGTTGAGCGAAACGGTCAAAATCATTTTCTCGGTTTGTGTCATGCGACTGTGGACCACGCCACAGCCATGTTTGCCCGTCCAACCCATGCCATGCGCATCATCGATGTAGAGATGGAACTTATCGTACTTTTTGAGCAAATGGTCCAGCTCCTCGAAGGGAGCATAGTCGCCAAACATAGAATATACACCGTCGGCGAAGTACCATATTTTTTCATGCTTGTTGTAAAGTCGTTTGATTTTAGTTTCCAACGACTCCATGCAATTGTGCTTGATGATGTGTATGGGGATGTTTTTTACCTTCAGTTGCTGTACGGTCATCTGAATGCTGGAATGGACTTGCAGATCCAATATGACGGCATCCTTCTTGCCGACGACGATGGGAATGGTGGCCAGGTGGCCGAGGGTCGTACTGGCCGAAACGACGGCAGGTCTTTCGAATATTTGATACATCAGCCTTTCCAATTCACTGTACAGATCGACGGAGAGATAGAGTCTGGAGGAGGAAAACTGTGTTCCATATTTCGTGACGGCATCGATCACCCCATTCCGAAGGCGCGGGTCCTTTTCTAATCCTAGATAGCTGCACGATCCAAAGTTGACCATCTCATTGTCTTCCACAACGATGGAACTATTGGGTACGGGCGATTCGGTACAGGTAAAATTGTGCACCAGCTTTCTGCGGTAACCATCTTCAACGATCTGGTTTAACATATCAATCATAGTCTTGGGTTATTTTAGTTTTTGGTAACAGGAGATTTTTGAGATTGCGTTCGTGGCTTGTTAAATATTGATAGATAGGTGGACGGGGTCTCTGATTTTGAGGATTTGACTTGTTGGCATTATTCAATTTTTAGATTTATGAGTGCTTAGATAAAATTGCCTACATAACAGCATCGGCCATGCCGAACATCGACCTTTCAGGACGCTGAAGGCGATTTCAAACGAACTGTAAAAGGGGAGGGGTAAGACTTCGCAGAGATAGAATCAAATAATAGTCCAGATATTCATCCATACTACTTGGCAATAATCTCATCTTCTAAGGCTGCGAAATACCCACAACAACTCATTGCCAATAAGGTGCAAAACACCCATTAGCATACGATTTGTTACAATAGAGAATCTATTCAAGCTGAATACAACTTGGGTTGGACAGTGGACCACGGCCCCCATCCCTGTGTTCCCTTTATTGCTGTGCTTAGATAGCAAGGCGAGAACAGCCAATTTTTATAGTTTGAACATCAGATTATTGCAATACTAGGACCTGACTTTAATTTAGCAAGTTAGATGTGACTTTCTGTACAACGGTAAATATATGACTTTAGGTGCTGACGAACTAAAATATTCACCAACTTTTAAGATAAAAAATGTGGTTTGCACCGATGCACGATGTTATTTGAAAAATTAGCTGTCCTCCTTTGAGCAATGGCTGCATCAGGCCGTCGCGTTTACCCACTGGATTCATATATCCAGGGCAAACAGTGTCGTATATGGTCAGCTTTATCCTGTCTTTCGTTTGCTGAGATTGGACTCTACAGCGGTCAGGTTGAGGGTAAACGCCCATTGTTTATATCGTTGGCAAAATAAGGGCGTAATGGAAAGCCATACCGAAGTTTTAAGTTGTCTGATGTAGTCTTTCGGATAAAAATTATTTAATATCTTACAATGTCTATATGTGTAACAGAACGAAAACAAGGTGTATCACACCACTAAAACCCCAAAATGAGCACTCTATTTATCAGCCACAGCTCTCGCGACAATGAGATCGCAAAGAAGTTGGAAGACCGACTTGAAAAGAAAGACCACCACTCTGTATTCCTCGACTTAGACCCTGAGAAAGGCATCATTGCTGGTCAGAGTTGGGAGCGCACCCTTTATCGAAAATTGCGTTCCTGCAGAGCCGTCATCGCTTTGTGTACCGATAACTATTTGAAGTCCCATTGGTGTTTTGCTGAAATTGCGTTGGCGCGAATGGAAGGCAAGCACATATTCGCCTTGTTGGTCGATCCATTGAGTAAGGATACCAAATTGCCATCCATCTTAATGGAGCATCAATACATCGACCTTCGGACCAAGCCCGAGGAAGGGTACACGCGTTTGTGGCATGGATTGGAAGAAAAAGATTTGCTGGGCTTGGATGTGGCCTGGGACCCTGATAATTCGCCCTATCTGGGGCTATCTACTTTTCAGGAAAAACACGCCTCCGTCTTTTTTGGTCGGGACGAAGAAGCCTACCTGGGAATGGAGTTGCTGGCCAAGGGCGCACCAAATCTCATCATGGTATTGGGTGCTTCTGGCAGTGGCAAGTCGTCCCTGGTGCGGGCCGGGATACTGCCTCGGCTCCGACGGCAAAAAAAGCAATGGATCGTGGTTGGTCCTTTTCGTCCGGGTAGCGATCCATTTGATTCCCTGGCGAAAGCTTTTCACGAAGCCTTCAAGAGATATGCAAAATCGCATGCCAGTAAGGCTGGTAGCCAAAAGGAAATATACGAACGCCTCAAGCAGGCAGCCATCGCAGAGCAGTTGGATGAAAGCATACCCGCCGGGGAGGGCGTTGCTGAAGAGCTTGCCGTGGATGAACGCCTTCAACATTTACTCAATCAGCTGTCGAAAATTCAAGAAGTACCTCCTGAAAATGCCAGCCCCCGCCTAAAAAACTTCCTGGATTGGAGTCTCAATGATTTGAAACTCATCTGCGGAGAAGTGCCAAGCGTTGCAAGGAATGTCAGAGGAAAAACCAGCACAACCCTATTGACAGAAATTGTGGAAGATTTGCGTCGCTACTCAGACGAAGGGCAAAATGCCAGTGTCTTATTGGTCGTCGATCAGTTTGAGGAATTGCTGGGGTTGTCCGAAAAGAATGCCAACATCAGCAAAAGCTTTCTGATGCTTTTGCGCCGGAGTATGGAAGCCCCTAACAGCCCGCTGATGGCTCTGGGGACCATGCGCTCTGATTTTTTGAGTGCTTTCCAACGCCATCGCGCCCTGCTGGGCATTGATTACGAAAGCCTCTCTCTGGGGCCTGTAAAGCCAGAGGGACTTCGTCAGATCATCGAAAAGCCTGCTAAACTAGCAGCCATAGAAGTGGAAGAAGGGCTATCCGATCGACTCGTCAAAGACACGGAATCGGCAGATGCGCTGCCCTTGCTCTCCTTTACCTTGTGGAAGCTGTGGCATCGATATGGTCAGGACAAATACATCAGCATTGCCGAATATGAAAAGCTGGGTGGATTGCATGGCGCCATTTCTTTGGAAGCAGACAACGTATTGGATCAGGCCAAAAGATTGGGGCGGAGAGAAGACCTAAAGAATGCTTTTTTGCAGATGGCGCGCCTGACGGACGAGGGTTCTTATGCCCGCCAACCCGTTAGCTGGGACCAGGCCGATGTTGCCAAGGTGGCCGATCTGTTGAAAAAATTTGTCGAGCAACGCCTGTTGGTCGATCGGAGGAATGGGCAGGAGCAAATTGTCGAAGTGGCGCACGAAGCCTTGTTCCAATCTTGGAAACCACTGAAAAGTTGGCTCGACAACCATCGCTCGGAACTGCTGCTGCGGCAACAGCTCAAAAGAGATGCGGAGACCTGGCATACGCAGGGCCAGGCGATCGATACTTTGTGGCGCGGGGGGCGTTTGCAGCAAGCCCGAGAGTTGATCAGCAAGGGGTATCAGCCTTCAGAAGAGGAGCAGCAGTTCATCAGCTCCGGATGGAATCGGCAGCAATTCCGCAAGCGCATCAACCTGGGCATCGGTGTGTCGGTCATGGGTTTTCTGTTGATCTTTGCCGTCTGGGCCTTGCGCGAGCGGACCAATGCCATCAATGCTTATTCGGAAAGAGATGAGGAAAAGAGGCTGGTAAAGAAACTTGAGCGGACGATCGAAGAACTGAAAATGGCAGATGCCGATATTCAGTATTTAAAAAAGGAAAAGGCAGCGGTAGAAAAGGAGTTGGTCAATCAAAATATCCGAGTGGAGAAAGATGAACTGTCCCTCTTCCTATCTAATTGGGCAGAACAAACGGAAGAAGAAAAGCTGCAATATAAACATGAAAATTTGGCAGATCAATCTGGTATTGTTCATCGGTTCTTGAAGGAAGTAAAGGCAAAGTATCCAGATGTGAAAATTCCACCTGTTAGTGACTACAGGAGGTCCTATGAAATTGCTGCTTGGTACCAAGAGCAAAACAAACTCACTGTTATCAATGATGCTTTAGCCGACAGGGAGAAGATTGTTCTTGGTGCCATTATGTTTTATGGCAAGACAGGTACTGATTATTCTGACATTGAGGCAGCGCAACTAACGACCCAAGGCTTGATTAGCAGTTTAGGTATTGTCACAGAGGTAAATAAAGATGACAATGGAGAGATCATTGGCTATGTTCTTTTCCACGCGCGGAGACCGGGAGTCACTGCCCAACGCACCTACTATCATTCCGTTAAGCCACCGCGGGAGGGGTATCCGCCTTTGGGCAATTGGAGCCAACAATGGGTGGCAGTGGTCAATCCCTTTTGATTGTTGGGGAATAGCTGAATGCCGCTTCCTATCTGGAAACGGCATTTAGTCTCATTTGCTATTGTATTCCCTCATTGTCCAAATAAGTCTTCAAATTAATCCGGCCATACCCAAAGTATGGATGCTTGGTCACGGGTTCGTCTGATGCGGCTTTGATCTTTTCGAGGACTTCCGCGCGGCTCAAATTGGGCTCTCTGGACCAAATCAAAGCGGCCATACCCGCTGTATTAGCGGTTGCTTCGGAGGAAGCACCACCTTCGTCAAACTCGGCGACAAAGTCGGCAGCCCCAAAGCAGTCTGGACACCAGTAGGCATGCTCCAAGTTGTAGGCTTTTCTGATGCCGGTTACAGAGTGGACCATACCCAGTCGGGCTGGAAATAAGGTGATGTTGGCTGGGGAGCCGGCCACGATTGTCGTCAGGATGGGGGCAAAGAAAAAGGTACCGCCCGCACAAAAGATCATCTTATCTCTGTCGTAGCATTTTCTGATGGCTCTGGTGATGGATGTCCAATTGATCAAACCACCTTGAGACATGGAAATCACCTTTACATCTGATTGACCACCCAAGTAGTTGAAAGCCCTGGTGACGCCGCGGACATTGCGCAGCAAGTCCAGGTAGACAAAGTTGGCACTACGTACGGAGACCAGGTCGGCATTGAAGGCAACACCGGTTTTTGGGCCAGAGGGGCCACCGACGATTTTCAGCATTCGGGTACCGTGGTCGGCAGACAAGCCCGACGATCTTGCGTAAGGGCCGTCGAAAGAAGCGAAGGGGTTCCACCACTTTCGCTTGTAATACCCTTTTTTCTGTACCGAGCGAGCAAAGGGATTATCGCCG
>JBCCSZ010000190.1:0-15352 GCA_039199225.1 Bacteroidota bacterium | reverse complement strand
CCTGAAGGAAGAGGTCGAAATAGACTTGTGTGTGCAACACCCTACTGATGAGCTGAAGGTATGGAATTTTGAAGCGATACCTTTGCAGTAAATCCAAACTGGCTTCCAAGTCCTTTTGCCAATAGGCGGTGTGTGCCTTGGCCCATTGTGCACAGTCGGTTTGTATGCTTTCGTCCAGGTGACCTACGTAGTGTTCAATGAATTTTTGGGTGTAATCGAAGCTGCCTTTGGTGTTGCTGGCGCTGACGATGAGGGTGAAGGTATTGCGAGACAGCTTTCCCTGATGCATCAAAATCCCGAGGTTCAAGCCGAGTTGGTAGAGTGGGAGGCAATCTGTGACGTCCAGCTCGCCCGATTTAATCAGCCGCATGCTGTCGTTGATGAGGGAGATCAAATGCGTTTTTTGTTCTTTTTGATTGAGCTGTTCATACGACTCTAGGAAATGTTGACGCAAGGCTTGGTATTGCTCTAGTTTTTCTTCGGCCACATAATCAAAGCGCATTTTGTACAGATCAATGGCAGGGTGTGATAAATCTTTGCTGGCGGCTTGCCATCTGCTCAGGGCCTCTGCTACTTCGTGTTGTTCATTTTTCAGGATGCGATTGCGAAAGAGCATTTCGTTGATGATGGTGGCCTTTTCCAGCAAATACACCAAGTCGATTTGTTGGTCCATCTTGACAATCGTCGGGGCGCCCGGTTGCAAGCGCAGCACCTGATGGGGGTGGTGGTAGATTTGTCGGTTCATTTGATAAAGCGCCAAATCTTCTTCCCACTGCTTGATGGGCTTTTCTTCGAGTTGTTGAATGTTCTTTTGGGCCTCTTTGAAAAACCACTCGTCTAGGTGGCGGCGCTGCAACTCTTGAAGCAGTAGGCGCTCTTTGAGCTGCTGGTTTTGTTCCAGGTTTTGAAAGGCAAGAAATTTCTCGGCAGCCAGGTAAGCCTCAGACAGTAAGTTGTTCATCCGTCGGTCGCTGAACTTACCATTTGGTAGAATTAGTTTGAAGAGCTTCTCCTTATCCAATCTTTTGCCCGAAAAACCAGGGTAGTATTTTCTCAACTGCTCAAAGAGCTGTACCAGATTTTTATTGGTGTTGCACCAGGGAGAGCGCAGCCAGCGATCGAAGGCTTTGAGTTCTTCTGGCTGCCAGCTTTGGAGCATCCGGACAAATTTCGTCGAAAAAAGCTTATTCATATTGTGGTAGCTCGTTTAGCATAAGTTGCTGATAGATAAATTCTTATCAGGGCAGTGTAAAGGTAAGAAATGTTACATATTTGTGGTAAGTACTCTAAAATGTCTTTTGCGAAATCCTTCCAATGCTTGCATATTTAGCATTGTGATGAATTAAAAACAAAGTGTATCTACCCCAAAAAGCAAAAGCCCCTCGAAATCGATGGGGGGCCGTGTTACGACAAATGGTTTAGAAGCCGGATGTTATGTAGCCCAAAAAAGGCAGTCGCAGACTGCTAGGAGGAAGCCTGCGGTAGTGGTGCTTCCTCTATTTACCCGGTCGTAAGGGTGCTTTCCAAATATTTCCCTACCGCTTCAATGTCTGGATCATTGATTTTGAAATACCTTTTTACTTTTCCATTTTGAATATGTAGCAGCATAGGTTTGCTGATGCCCGTTTGATACTGCTCAATCCTATTACCTATGTCTCGGATCAAGTTGTAAGAGGCGTCCAATTGGTTTATCGTTTTCAGATGAGTAGGTTCGTTGATCTTCCCTGTTAATATAACGGTAAGTTGGTTCTTATGACTTTGGTGGCGTTTGCTGTCCAGTAGCTCCAAGTTGAGGGTCGTACTACTGCAAGTGTTACAACTACTGACGGGAATGACATAGTAGATTTGATCTGTCGTTTGGGACAGGTCGATTCGATGTTCTTGTGCCATGAACAGTTTGAAATCCTGGAAGTGGGCATATTCCTGATGGGTACAAGCAAAGATGCTGAGGAGGAGCCACAGGGCCGTACCGTATTTAGTGGTAGTACTATTCATATATCATACTCGTTTGGTGGTCGACTGGCTTGATTGTGTAGACATACTTCAGCCCAAGTTGGTCTGCTGTTTTTTGTCTGACGTCAAATAGCAGGAAGCCATCGGCCAGTGGTTTGGCGCCATTGAAAGGAACGCTGCCATTGGGAAATTTAAATTCTCCAACATGCTCGAACTGCTCGTTCAAAAAGGTGACGTATACATCTCTCCATAGATTTCGGGGCTTGTATTTGCCGGATGCATCGAAGGGTTCTTGCTGGTCGAAATACAATCTGGAATACAGCTTCAGTTTTTCATGGTAGTAAAAGCTGCTGTAGGAAGGTGCTGCATGGGTATACTTTTTCAAGGTCTCTACATCTTCTGCAGCCTCCGCGTCCATGGGAAGAAACAGCTTTTTTGACTGACTACTGACATGTGGAAACTTGCCAAGAGGCTGGCCTTTTTGGTAGTAGTAAATATGGTGGTCGTTTGTGTAATTTGCAAAAACAGTATCTCCTTTGAGCAGCATCTTTTTCTGCGACATCAGGTAGCCATAGGTTTTATCGGCTCTGAGCTTCAGCATGCCTTCTGGTGCTGCGTAAATGTCTTTCCATTCCTTGGTTGCCAGATCGAAGGTGGCCATTCGTTCGCTGTTCTCAAAACCATTGAAGCTGTAGGCATCGTAGGCTTGCAGCCCCAAATACACCAATTTATTTTTTGCATCGTAGGCAAGACTGGAATAGTCGAGTAAAAAATTTCCTTCGCGATCGTTTAGTGCTGCTGTATGCTTCGAGAAAATTTCATTGTCGTTTGTGAAATTGATTTTGGGTAGGTAAATAATCTTTGCAGATTTCCGCTCTTTTACGAGGATCAAACTTTGTGGCATGTCTTGTGTCAGCAAAATGGAATCCTTACCAATGACGCAGATGGATAAAATATTTCCAGTGACGATTTTCGGCGGAAGAATAATGGAATCTACCCTTGCATTCACAATATCTACTTTGGCTATTTTATTGGAAGCGTATTTAAAATAGAATAGACTGTCTCCTGACAATACATCTGTCAGTCCCAAATAGTTGGGAATGCCTTGAGGCAGTGGAATACTGAGACTATCGGTCAGCTCCAAGGTGAAATCATTGGTGAATTGGACATTTGGAGGAATGCTTTCCTGTTGCAAAGCTTCAGAATAATCTTCCTGGCAAGCAGTCAAAAAGAGTAGTAAAAAAAGGACCTGTACGAACTTCAAGGAATGGTATTTTTTCTTTGAAAAATAGGGTGCTAAAAAAAGTAAATATTCGAGTACAGAGATTTTCTGTACCCGAATATTTTGGCTAAAATGAAATTTGGTCGAATTAGTTTTCGCCGATTAGAACAGGATATTCTTCTTCAGCTACAATTTGATTTCTTGCTCTTGTGTAACGCTTGGAGTTGAGAACGCAATGTACTCTATTACCTGCTACACATTGTTTTACATGATACAAAACACCATTGACAAATTCGTCACCCGCACTGATCCAACGTCCGTTGTAAGCCAAGACAATATCTTCGGAAGAAACGTTGGCAGGCGCATCGGAAGTAGTACTAAAGCTCATCAGGGTTACAAAGCAGGCAAGTGCTAATGTGATTGTTAATAATCTGGTTCTCAAAGATTTCATAATAAAGGTTTAATAGGTTAATGAATTATAGATTATTTATTGAATAGCGTATTAATTTACTTTAGATTGTGCATAATAGTACCAGTCCAAAGTCGTCTGAAACAACCTTAGAATGTCAATGCAATAGAATTTAATTTACTCCACAACGGAGTAGAAAGCGATAGAAAATATGGACACGATTCACTATACACGACCCTGTCACTCTCCACTTGGTGAGTGTTGGAGACCTAATAGATATACACCTAGAGTAGCCGTACTTTTTGTCAACGAATAACAGCGTACGATCTCGCGGGAATATCCCTTAGTTAAAACTATCGTGTGTGATACAGGTTAATGCAAGCCGTAAAGGCCGCAATTTTTTTTAGATAGGTTCTATGAACAGTTTGTAATGTTCTTTCGATACCTAAATATACATTTTTTTATGAATCCCAACCATAAAATGAGAAAAAAATAAATTTTCGGTTTGTATTCCCAATAATGTATGGATTTGTAAAAATATTGTTTTATGGATTGAATAGGTGGGTTGTTGAACGTGCTGCACTGACGTCATGCGAAAATACTAACTGCTTACATTTTATGTGAACCTTCCTTTTGTAAAAATAGCTACTCTGGTCAGACCAGAGCAGCTACTCGATTTTGCGGGAATTATGTATGAAGTATCTTTACATCCGATTTTTGTTACACCTAATCCAAGCTATTTAAGCGCCTGTATTTTGCTACTTACAACTTGTCTTGAGAACATCTTTTCGCTTAGGTCCAAATACGACCTGTACATTGTAACAACTCGTCGGGAGTGAAATTGCTGGCTCGAGTACTTTTATCAAGTGGGCGTAGTAAGAATCGATAATGCTGGGGCGAAATCGCTTCAGCTTTGCTTCCAGTTCGGCCTTGCTGAATTGGGCATTTGACTTCAACAGATCGAAATGGCCTTTGTCGAGGTTTAGTGTTTTCGAGCTGCCATATTTACTCGGCGGACAGTAGGTACTAGCATCTACATTTCTGACCTTAACGTACTTTTCCAATACCTTTTTTACAACAGGTTGATCAGAGATTCGAACAATGAACTTTTTAGCATTGTGATCTACCACAACCTCAACTTCACTGGTGTCGAAGCCAATGCTGACCACTACTGTTACATCGCCTCCCAAGCTCGTCGAAAAATCAGGTGTTGCTGGCTGTGCCTGCACCGCTTTCATTGTTTCAGACCGAACTTCGACCACTTCTTGCTCCAAAATCTTTCTGGTAAAATGAGTCAATTGATCGACGTTTTTGTCGTAGTCAAAAATGAGGGAGCTTTTCAGTAATAAATCTTCAAACTCTGGTATCAAATGATTTTGTATTTGATCACAAATATGCCCCATGACCTCAAAGCCCTCCGTGGTGGCGAACTGAGAGTTGGTCTTGGCGAATGTAACAAGGACATCCATCAACGGACAAATACTCGTTTTGATGACACCGATAAATTCCGAGTTGGAAATGAAGTAGTCATAACTGTAAAAGTCTTTGTTGAGATCACGGTTTTTACTTTTAATGTTTTGGCGATAAATCTGGTAGTAATACTCGGCCAGGTCCAGGTGGACTTCCTCGTATCTCTGATACATGTCGGTGCGCTCCAAGGTGTCGAGCTGTATTAAATTGCTGACTGTAAAAATAAAAGCGTGGTGAATCTCTTTCAATTTCCCACTGAATTCATTGAGCGTTAAGTAAGATCGGAATTTCATTTTTTGCGCCATGAATCTCGCGATTTTTTCGTACTCAATATTCAGAATGTATCGGGTATTCGGCGAGCTGTTCAACCTAGCCCCCTGTCCTTTGCGTAAGTTGAGCGGGTAGAGGCTGTCAAAGGCTGTTTCAAAACCTTGACGGAAGGCTGAATCCATGACCATCTTTTTACCTTCGTACAGCCCGACCTTTCGCCCTTCCTTTTTGGCCTGCATGATGCCGTCCGACTTTTCCTTGTACTTTTTGAAATTGATGTAAACAAGTCGCCAGTCGTTGTCATCCAATTCTTCTATTTTTCTCATGGCCTGGTCTTCGCCGATGACGATGCCTTCTTCCAATCCGATTTTCTTTCCTTCTCTTAGGCCCTTTGCATAGCCTTCCCTGTAGCCTCTGGATTCGCCTGCTGAGAATCCTTCTTTGTAGCCTTTGTTGTAAAAACCTTTCTGCCATCCGTCGGCAGGCTGTGTAAATTCCGTTTCCTGAATATATTGAGGCTGTGGGCCTCCGGTAAAGCAACCCACCAGCAGAAACAGGGTCATACCGATGAGGAATTTGAGTAGATTTGACATATTCGATTTTTTATTTTAGTTGCCAATTTTGTTCAATGGGTTGACTAAGATCATTGGTTTTACAGCAACTTGGGTTATTTAGAATTTGGAGTACGTATAGGGTACCTTGGATGGATAAAGCCTGTGGTACTCATCCAAAAGCTCTTTCAATTCTCTTGGCTTTTTATAGCCTTCAAAGGCATAGGCTAATCTGTAGGCCGTGCTTTCGTACGGTCTGAAGTAGATGATGTACAGGCCGGGCGCCGGACCTATCTCATCTGATAAATTCCTTCTTAGCAATTGATAATCTGGGTCTTCATCCAGTGGCGGTCGGAAGACGGTGTTGCCCATGAAGTCGACAAACTCCTGATCCTCCTGCAGCTCTTCTGTGGAAAAAGCGACCAGGAAATAGCTGGAATTATCGCCCGTAAAGTAGTGGTGAAAGCCATGTCCGACCAGCTCGTTGTATTGTCGGGCAGACCACTTTGATTCCGGGTTCCAAACGACAATCAGGGCTTTTGACCGGGCTTCGAGTTCTGAAAAAGCATAGGCATTTTTCAAGTCATGTGTCACGTCAGATCGGACTTGGGTGCCGCCCGTACCTTTTGCCATCCATTGATCTGAGGGCCTTATTCGGTATTTCAGGTAGTTGCGTTGCAACAAGGCATACTTGTTCATTTGATTCAATTGACCTCTAGTAAAACTGCTTCGGCAGATCGGTGGGGAATACGACATAAAGTTGTCGAGCAAGGGCGCATAGGAATCCCCCATGGGGTCCACCATGTCTGTTAAATCGCAGCGGCAGTTGTTGGGATTTGTTGCGTCGACACGCCCTAGTAAATTCGGATCGGCATCCGTATCACAAATGAGGTCACCTCTTTTGTGGCATTCAAAGCCAGAGACGTATTCCATCCGATCCGGATCGTCGTGGTATTCATGTGTGTGGTACAAGCCAAAGAAGTGACCGAACTCATGGATGAGAGAAGTCTGTTCTGTGATACCAGAATAGGTCATGATGATCATATCCTTTTGGTATTCTTTTATCGTCGCTAGGTCGGGATGATAGGTGTAACCTACGAACTCTGTTCCCTTGGTCTGAGGCATGTATCCAATGAAGATGTCTTCGAAGCAATACACATTGATTACATTCTTCTTGTGGTATTTTTGGTGTACGTAAAGCTCGTCACTCTTATTGAAGACTTTTAGGTCTTTTTCGTAGATGTGTTTGTGTTTGGAGGCTTCGACAAATTGTACATCTGCACCATAAAAAGCAGCGTTGAGGTTGTTGAGGGCAATGTTGAACTGGTCCTCGTCTATTAGTCTTTCGCCTCTTTCACTGATGAAAAAGTGAAATTGTACCTCATAAACAAACTTTGAGTTGGAGTTGCTGCCGTCTACTCTTTTGATCTGTTTCTTAGTGCCGTTCTTGGGCTGAATATCGTACTGCGATTTTGAGTTGAGGCTAGGTACGGGAGAGCCACAGATCGGTATTTGCGCATGGGTGATCTGATAGACAAACAGTAAAATCAATAAATTGGCTAAACGTGTTCTCATACGTACAATGATTTAATTGGATTAGACCTTAAGTGCATGGATACCACATGAGCGTACTGTCCAAGTCAAGTTGAACTCACTCGATAAAGTACCCTGTGGTACTGCGATTTTTTAAGTGATAGTCTATGTAATCGTTGTCCTGTAGGAAGTGCTGCTGTCGGATATTCCCAAATTATTCTTGGCGGATGTAGGTGCGCTATATTTTGCGAATGTCCCAGGCTTTTATGGCCGAGTTCCAAAATACCTCGTAGCGGCTTTTTCCTTCGAGTCGTACCGACTGGCAATTGCTGGATTCTGCAGGCGTGCATATGCGTAAATATTTTTCGCAAAGCCTTCTTCTTTTGTTGCCACAATCCTGCAGGCTGATGTCCGATATACCTCTTGTCAGGTAGTATTGAAGCCAGGGGCCACCTTCCGTTTTGATCTCGATCTGCAGCTTTTCGCTGTGCTTATAGTACAGCTTACAGCCTCTTGGTGAAACCTGTGGCGAGATGTTCTGAGCAACAGAAAATGAAATGGAAAAAATGACTAGGGCAATTGTGAGTGCAGTCTTCATAAGATTTGTTTTTATGGATTATCAGTTTCGGTTTCTTCTGTCTCTTCTGCTTGCTTTTTACTGTCTCTTCCGAGTAAATAGCCTGCTATGGTACCTAGGATACCAAAAGCCGGAGCCGTCTGTTGGTTGTCCCAGCCTGCTGAAATCAAATACATGGAAGAGCAAATGACCAATACCAAAATGGTAAGTCGAATAAAATCTTCCGGACCCATCTGCGGTACCTTGAGGCGAAAAAGTAGCATGGTGAAAATGATAAAGCTGAACACCATGATGATGAGACTTTTGACAATTTCATCGTTTTCCCACATGCTGTTAATTGTAGGAATCGTTGGAATCGAGGAGTCGGCATTTGCCGGTGGTCCGTTCTGTGCTTCCGGGCTTTCCGTCACAGGAGAAATGGACGGTATATCGCTCGATTGTCCGACGACTGAAATACCGATGGCACAGAAAATTAGAACTAAGATTAGCGTTTTTTGGATCATGCTTTAATATTTACTTTTCTAAAAGGTTGATATTGAATAATGGCAGCCTCGATGCTGCTCAAGTAGCATTGGAATGAATAGACAATACAGTACAAGTTGTATCGGTCTAAAGAGATTGTATGAGGTGTTCGTGTGTTACCTAATTAACAATCTGGTTCTGGAAATTAGTTCTTTAAAATTCCTTCAACTTCAGTACAAAAAAGTGGACTTTCCTTCTGGAAAACTCTCGATTTTACAGTGTTTTCAGGAGTGAAACGATTATTTTCTTCCTCTTCATAATCAAATTTTATCAACGGAATATCACTGCATTTTTCTTTCGAAAAATATTGATTTGCTACACATTGGACAGCTGAAATACCATTGATTCATATGCCATATATGACTGCCGCTTTGATACACCGTATCGGCAGCCGTCGATTTTGGAACCAATATTTACGCTCTGATAAAAAGCCTCTCCAAACGGAGAGGCTTCACCATGTTGGTCATTAATAACTGACCATTCTAAGAGAGTTTTTTATAGTGTTCTAATCATTGCTAAGTGCTTAGATAAAATTGCCTGCGTCATACCTTCAGCCAGTCAAAAATGGCTAAGTAACGGAATAGCTGAAGAGGCAAGCAGGCTTTTTTAGCTGGATTTCTAAGAAGTTATGATGCCAATTTTCGGGCATACTACTTAGAATACGGATGGCACTGTGGCTGGCTGGCTACCGTGTGATACCCGAACAAGCTTATCGTATTCGAATCCCATTCGACTTTGACAGCCATTGAACAAGATCGATATACCCACAATGGATCATTATAAATACGCTCTCTGAAGAAAGTGGCTACGAAAGATTTTTAGTACAGCAAGGCCACTACATAGATTAGATGTGCGCACAAAGTGTGGAATCGAATTGGTAAATTCAAAAATGTGCCTATTCATAGCTTATTCTGAACTTATTCTTATCTTTGATTCAAACAATTTAGGTTGGCTATGCATGAAATTCTTGCACGATTGCGGGAGAAAATACTCTATACCTTCCAGGAAAGAACAGGAGAGGAGATTCCGCTTACTGCCTGGAAAAACCACAAGTTTATTGAGCTATCCAAAGACATCGAACGGTACTTGGAAGCCCATCTGTCGGCCGACCAACAGCGAGCAATAGGGACACAACTCTCTGTCAGCACGCTAAAACGTTTTTTTGGGGAGCAGTTCGATTTGAATCCGCCCATTGATCCGCGTCGCAAGGTCACTTTGGATAAGCTGTGCATTTATGCAGGTTATGAAGATTACAATCGTTTTGTGGCGGCTGCTAAAGCGTTTGCACCAGCCGCAGATAGTCGCAGTTCATCCTTGCGACGGGTGGCGTTGCCGACCTTTATCTTATTTTTTGGAATGCTGGTTTATGTACTATTTACCCAGCGTATTTTTTCCAAGTCGATGGCATCCTCTGAAGCTTTCAGGGCGGACTCTTTGGAAATTGTCGAGGTCGTATCCCGTTCTTTGGCAGCTGAGATGAATGCCTACCGGGCCATTCCGAATTACCAACCCTATTTGGATACCATCCGGCAATTGTATGAAGAAAACAGTCCGGCCTACAGTAAGATTGAGGAAGTACTCAAAGGGCAGTCTGCCTACAATTGGCGACTGACCAACTTTTCCAATCCCTCTGAGTGCAGCCTGCTCCGGTTGGAGGTGGACAGCCTTTTTGAACGGGTTGCTTATGTGTCTACCAAAGAGTACTGGAACATTCGCTGGTTCAATGATGCGGCGCATCGCTACGAATACATTTACGAAGTGCTGAACAATCAACTTTATATTCTCAAGAAAGATCCCATACAAAATCGTTGGAAAATATCGGTCAACGAATATCCTGGTGATGGCCATAAGCATCCACAGATCAACCTGGGCTGTAGTAGGGTACAAGAAAAGCTAGGCTCTTTGGAAAAGGTCAAGGAAGAAGTCAACATCGCTGCCAACAATGGCGGTGCTACGCTGGCTTTGAAGATATTGGAATGTTATTTTGAAAAGCAAGGCAAAACGGACGACCGCCTCACAGCACTCTCTATACAATTGGTAGATACTTATCGGGACCACAATACAAATCGCATCGACTTTGAGACTTTTACAAAGCGAAAGCAGGAGATTCTGTTGAAAACCATTCAGTTGGCTAGGGAGTTTTAAAGCTTCATGGTCTTAGCTAAACGCAGTTGGCTGTTTTGCTGCCACTTACCGTTTTAGCCATTATTGGCTACAGGCTTTTCTATGTTTATTCCGTTCAAATTTTTGCTAATTTATCTGAATTCTCTGATCTCTTGCCTAAGCTTCTATTTCTGCAATTAAATAAACCAAAACAGGGGCATCTAATGGCGTTTGATAAATTCCTAATGCAGAGCGAGTATGTCTGCCTCGATCTCCAAATATTTTGTTGATAACATCTGATGCACCATTGAGGACATCTGAATGGTCTTTAAAACCATCGGCAGCCTGTATGTGGCAGTCCACTCTTATTATTTTTCGAACTTTGTCTAAATTGCCATTACATGCTTGTTTGAGTTGGGCAATCGCATTGATGGCGCAAACTCTGGTGCAGTCGTAACCCTGTTGAATATCCAAATCTGAACCTACTCTACCTTTGTAAGCCAAGTCGCCATATACTCCGTCCTTCCATGGTAATTGTCCAGAAGTATAAATAATGTTTTGTGTATTGACCCATGGAGCATAATTTCCCACGCCTTGGGGAGCTACATCAGGAATAGTAATACCCAATTCTTTGAGTCTTTGGTCTGTGGTCATTTTTTTGTTTTTTTGAATTCTATGGTTGAAAAAATTAGAATGCTTTTCCCTATATTTTTTAAATCATGGACAAAGTAATGTTCCTCATGTAGGTCATCATAATACATAGTATCTCCGATTTCATAAGTATTATCTTTAACAGAACCATCATCGAAGTACGACCGTGCCTTTCCTTCACTCAATGCCGTCCAGAGGTAAGGTTTATTATGTGTATGAAATGGTAAACGCTCATTTGGTGGCAGATGAATCGTCCAGACTTTCAACTGTTTATTTTCAAGTACCAGTTGCGCTCCCACTTGAAAGTTGTTTCGAGCATTTTCTAATTCTTCCTTGAGTGCTTTGCTCCAATAAGACCAGTTTCCAGCTTCGTTGATGATGGTAGATTGCATAAATTTATCTGTTTAATTTTGTGCGCTAAGCCAATCTTTTGTGACTTGGTCGATGGGTTTCCCCTCTTTGGATACTTTCCAGTCCAATGCTTCGATGATAGAATTACTAAATTTTAGACCATCAAGTTTTTCTATCTGTGCTTTCGTGAACTTCTCCTTTCTGTCTGCTCTTAATAATAGGACGGCTTTATCTACTACACCCAATAAACCTTTGGGGTCTTCTAACTCCCGAATGTTGTATTTGTAGTTTAAAAATTGTGGTCGCCAGAGTGGAACAACGACCCAACTATTTGATTGAACGGCATCCTCAAATGCATCGAAACATGCTTCCTCCGTTCCTGTAAAAAATTTATAGCCGGCATCACTCAATCCATACTCTTTCATCATTTTTATAGAAAACCGAGTAATACCGGCACCGGGGTTGATGCCTTGAATTGTATTTCTCATCTTGTCAACAACCTCTGGTTTAGTCAAATCAGCTATATTTCGGACCATCTCTTGTGGCACATAATCGGGAACGCCCCAAAGCGCATAAGGCTCATAGTGAAGACCCAAATCAATAAGGGATACTGTCTCTTCCGTCTGCGCTTTATAGATGCCATGACTGGAAGGTAGCCAGGCAGAGCTTAACATATCTACCTTTCCTGTTTTTAGATTGTCAAAGTTTTCCTCGTGGTGAGCATAAATTTGTTCTACCTCAAACCCCATATTCACTAGTGTATTGCTAACAAGTGAGGCTGCTATGCGGTGGAAGGAAAGATTGGTAACTCCGATGGTTATTTTGTTGGTTGGGTTCATTTTTATGTAGCTTTTCAGGATTAGACGCTGTGATGTAATAAAATCACATCATAGCACCTGTTGGATATTTATAGAAAAACAGCTTATTTAACCAATGGTGTTTTAATAATTAGATAAGGCGGTTGACTATCATCCTTACCATTATTCAGGGCAGGAATTCTGTTTAACTGGTCAACGGTGCTGTATACATAACCATCGTTACCGATGTAAAGACCGTCGGGCCAAGTTTGTCCTTCAGGTAGTGTAGCAATATTTCTAAAGCCATCCTTGTTGGATACCGCAATAGCTTGTTCTTCAATATTGGTTACATAAACATTTTGGTTTTTATCAACGGTAATGCCATCGCAAAATGATTTCGTACCATATTTTTCTATTCCCGCTATGATTTTTTCCTCCGAGTCGAATGCATCCGCAGGAGTTCTATAAATACTTTTTCCGTTTAAAGCACCATAATACACCCATTCAAAACTAGGGTCGATCGCAATTGGATTAAGTGCAAAGCCTCCATCAACATCTGGCATCATACTCTTATGTCCTTGTGCCATGCGTTTTGCAGAACCATCCTCTGTATTGACGACAATAAATGCAGGGGTAGGAGGGCTTTTTAAATCCCCTTGGGTCATATCTGCTATAATGAGTCGATTGTGCTTTTCGTCCAAAACAAAATCCTGCAAAAAACTGGTCGCTAATACTACCTCATCTGGTAAAGCAATGGTTTTTACCAATTTTTCTTTTACCGTATTCCAAACCACGAATTGCTTTGCTCCCATGTCTAAGAACCAAAGATTGTCCTTGCTATCTGCTCGTATCCCAATAACAGCTTTGATAACAGAATTTTCTCCAGTAACGTACTCGTCATTTGGGTAAGGAACAGTTTCTCCGTCCTTTTTGATTTCATAAATTTTAGAAGACGGAGCAAGTAAGGGGTTTTGAGTAGTAAACATCCTGCCGTTAGAAGTAATTGCCATATTACCCGGTCTTACCGTGCTACTGGAAAATTGCACAATAGCTTTTTGAGGGGCAAGTGCTTCAGGCTCAGAAGGTTTTTCCATCTTCTCTTCAGTGGAATTTTCTGATGTGTTTGCTTCATTTTTACATTGGCTAAAAATGAAAAGGCTTAGTATTGCTACGAGAATTGTGGATTTATTCATTTTGTGATTTTTACTATAAAAATTATAGTTGCAAAACTAATTACAGTACTGTAATTTTACAAGAACGGTCAAAAAGTATAGTTTAACTTTATTTAAAATACGATGGTGCTATGTTTAAAATTAAAGGACGAGAATACCCTTGCTGTATGAGTGTTACAATGGGAATTATTGGTGGGAAATGGAAAACAGTCATACTTTTTCATCTTATGGAAAATGAAACACTGAGGTATAGTGAACTGAGAAAGAAAATGGATACAGTTACTGAAAGAACACTCAGTCTTCAATTGAAACAATTGCAAAAAGATGGTATAATTAATCGAAAGGTCTTCACCTCAAAGCCTCCTTTAAAGGTCAAGTATTCTCTAACAAAACTTGGGAAATCGCTTATCCCCGTACTTAGATCTATTGAAGATTGGGGGAATTTTGCCATTGCAAATCTATCTGATTGATTGTTGAGAACAGGTTGTTGTTCTGCTTGTAGCCAATGGGAGAGTGTACAAAAAAGTGTGTCATTTTCAAGAACCTTAACTTAGAATCATGACACTAGAAGAAAACAACCAAAAGCAAGAAGGTTCGCAGGAGCTTCCCTCAGATTTTGACTTTGAAGCTTATCAAAAACAAGTCATATCTGCCTTAATGCCTATCAGTTTTATCAATCACACTATTGAATCTCGATAATTTAGGAATCTCCACTTCCTTCGTGTGTATATTGCTATAGTTGAGTTATATTTTAGTTCTCCCCGGTTTAGCCTTTGTTGGCTACTGGCTTTTTTCAATTAATAGCATCAAATCTGAACTTTTATTTGGAACATTCGTTCAAGTATTATATATTTGTTTTTGGAACGATCGTTCTACTGTTTTAAACAATTTAAAATTCAAGATTTTATGAGTTTTTTAAACGGAAAAGTAGCTGTTGTCACAGGTGGCAATAGCGGTATTGGTTATTCAACTGCCAAAAAGTTGAAAGAAGATGGTGCAACTGTAATTATCACGGGTCGGTCCGCTGAAAAAGTAAATGCAGCTGCCGAGGAACTTGGAGTAAAAGGTATTGTAGCCGATGTATTGAATTTATCGGCTATTGATACTGCGGTCAATCAAGTGCAAAATGAACACGGCAATATTGATATTTTATTTGTCAATGCTGGCATTTTTTCACCCGCTCCAATCGGTCAGATTTCAGAAGAAATGTTTGACAACCAAATGGGGATTAATTTTAAAGGAGCTGTGTTTACAGTTGAGAAATTTTTGCCTATCATTAATGATGGTGGTAGTATCATCAACTTATCCTCTGTGAATGCTTATACTGGAATGCCGAATACTGCCATTTATGCAGCTTCAAAAGCTGCAATGAATTCCTACACCCGTACAGCAGCAACTGAGTTGGCGCCTCGAAAAATAAGAGTGAACGCAGTAAATCCTGGTCCTATATATACGCCTATTTTTGGAAAAACAGGGATGCCAGAAGAACAGCTTAATGGATTTGCTGAAGCGATGCAAAAACGAGTTCCGCTAAAAAGATTTGGACAACCTGAAGATATTGCAGAGTTGGTCGCATTTCTGGCTTCTAATAGAGCCTCATTTATTACTGGTGGTGAATATAACATCGATGGTGGAATTAATGTAAACCCACTATTGATTGGTTAATTTTTTTAGAACAATTTGGAACGAAAGTTCCATTATTGTAACTTTGTGGATAATGGATAACACTTTATGTTTCCAATAAAGTGGTTTGGCTTTGCCTCAAATCTAT
>JBCCSZ010000189.1:0-15409 GCA_039199225.1 Bacteroidota bacterium | reverse complement strand
GCGCCAACATCATGAACATCGTTCAATTCGTCTGCCTGCAACTCCTCGACCTCGACAGCCACAGCGCCACCCTCAAGCTCCTACAACAAGCCATCTACCGCGAATACAGCAAAGAAGGAAAATTAATTTAAGAGGTGGTTGGGGGATTGCCTTCGGCTGGTGATTGGGTGATTTTGTGGTTGCCTGTGGCTTGTGGTTTTGTGGTTGGGTGGTTTCGTGATTGAGTGATTGCCTGCGGCTTGTGGTTTTGTGGTTTCGTGATTTTCATCAACGCGTTAAAGGGCATCATCACCAAATCACCGCTCACCAAATCACCTGGCCGAAGGCCAATCACCGCTCACCAAACCCCCCTAATAAACCACAAATCGAGAAGTTGTGATATTCAAATTATTCTGGATGGTAACAAAGTATACCCCAGGCGCCCAATTTTCAAGATTTTCAATGAAGAAGGAGCGTCGCGACAAGCCTGCTTGGATTTTGCCGCCAATGACGTACTTTCCGGCTGCATCGTAGATGCGGATGTCGTAGGCATTCAGGTCGGGCTTTTGGAAGATGACCTCGACCCGGTCGCCGCTGGTCGCAAGGTTGGGGCGGATTTCGCAGATGCCGAGTGGGCCGGACTTGCCGCCGAACTTGCTTTGTAGCTCTAGGATGGAGCGGAAGAGGTTCAGGCGTCCGCTGGTCTCCACTTGGTCGACTAGGCTGGGAGATACTTCTACGCCGCTTAGGATCACCTCGCGCATGCAACGAGCAGCTTCTTTGGGGTTGCTGCTGATTAGGTTGCCCAGTTCTGTAGACGGTAGGCTGTACATCAAGGCAATGGCGCCGGCGACCATGGGGGTGGCAAAGGAAGTCCCATCGCCGATTTCGCCATAGTCACTGCGCGCTTTGGCGCTGAAGATGTCCAGCCCTGGTGCTGCCAAGTCGATGTTGATGGGGCCGTAGCCGGCGTTGGTCAGTTTTCGGTCCTGCCGGTCGGTACTGGTGACGGCGATCAAAAACTCGCTGGGGCAGGTGGTTGGCATATCGCCTACGACATCGACGTTGAAATCCTTATTGGTTGTGGCACCGATGTTGATGATACCGGCGCAACCCAGGGAATCGTAGATGCTGCCCCAGATGGGAAAATCTTCGCAAAAAGAGCGGTCGATGCCGGCAGAGTAGTTGGTTACTGCCACAAAGGCACCCTCGCGACCGTCTGTTTCGTTGTATTTTTTGCGCATGTCGAGCGCGTAGGTGTATGCTTCGACAATCTCATCGGTATACTCTGATCCGCTGATGAGCATCATTTTAGTTTGCCAATTGATGCCGACCGTGCCTTGCTCGTTGTCCCCTTCTGCTCCAATGATGCCCGATACGGCACAACCGTGAGAAGCGTCGGGATGGCTGTCGTTGGAAGTTTTGACATTGAGGCCATAGTAGTCGTCGACATACCCATTGTTGTCATTGTCGATGCCATCGTTGGGAATTTCTGCTTTGTTGAACCAGATGTTGTTGACCAAATCTTCATGTTGGGTGCTGCATCCGCCATCGATGACTGCCACGACGATGGTATCTCCGTTGACTGTCACACCGCCTGTAGTAATATCCCAAGCATCTGGCGCGTCTATTTTGTTGAGGTACCATTGATTGTCGAAAAACAGGTCGTTGGGGGTCGTTCCTCGGAGCTCTGCCCGGAAGTTGAGCTGGGCCGATTCAACGGAAGGGTGTGAACGGAGGAAGCGAAGCATTTCGTGGATATCGTATCGCAGGGGATCGAACGAAAGCAAGTAAATACCGAAGGGCTCGTATATCGTCTTTTTAATGGAAAAAGCGCCTGCATTGGCCGAACGAGATAGGGGCGAAGCGGTTAAATCACTGATTTGTGCATCATTCTGGAGCTGTACCAACAACTCGCCAGCTTTGAATTCCTGTGCTTGGGTATTGGTAGAAAACAAAACAAGGAGGCCGAGCAGCAGGGCAATATGTCGTATGGATAGGATCATGTTCTGATGGTTTGACTTTGTTACGAGGCTCAAAAATACATAATGAATGCTTTTGAGTTCAATGTATTTAACAGCCCTTATTTCAAACAAGTTACTTTGATAAACCGCATATTTCTTTATGCAATTTAATAAAATAAGAAACGGCATTCAGCAAACGGCTGCCATACCAGGAAAATAATTCTCCATCAACCAAACGGATGACGGATTGAGGACAAATTTGCTGAAAAAAAGCTATGTGTTCCTCTTTGTATGGAAATGGCTCGGATGAAAGCAGAATGACTTCTGGTTGGGCAGTTTGAATATCTTCTATCGTAACTTCCGGATAGCGTGCTTTGTTGTGGAAAATATTTCTGAATCCGGCTGTTTTTAGCATTTCATCAATAAAAGTGCCGGAAGCAGCCACCATCATGGGGCGTTGCCAGATGAAATAGGCGGCAGAGAGGAGGCGATTCGATGTTGTGAAGGCTGCCAATTCGGCAAAGGATTTCTGTATCTGATTGGACAGGGCTGCCGCCCTTTGCGCCCTATCTGTCAACTGACCAATGGCTTCAATCATGGCGCAAGCATCCTCCAAATTGTAGATGTCGCTCATCCAAACCGGATACTGCTCCATCAGCTCTTCCATCAACTCCTTGGTATTTTCTTCTTTGTTTCCGATGATGAGGTCGGGTTGCAAGGCTTCGATGCGGTCGAGGTGAAACCGCTTTGTTCCCCCTATTTTGGTCTTTTGTTGGTGCCACTGTTTGGGGTGGACACAAAATTTGGTGATGCCAACCACCTGCTCCTCCAAACCGAGGTAGGCCAGCAGTTCCGTTTGGGAAGGAACGGTGGAAATGATGCGCTTGGGGGGCTGCAACAATTGGATGGGGCGTTGGAGTTGGTCTAGGGTACTGAGAAACATGTTAGCCGATTGCGGAAGGTGATCAAAGCTATTTCAAGGCTTGAAGTTAAGCAGTTCCTTTTATTCTACGAACTGCTCAAGGATTTTCGAGATAAATGACCATCGAAACAACCAAGAGGCACTTCTGTTGTCTTTAGAAAAATTGATGGATGTTGTAAGTGCCTGGACAAAGTTAGGTTATCCTTAGTTTGAGGTGAAAGTCGTTCAAGATGAGTCATTATTCAAATTGCCTAGGCACTTGTGTCATCGAATCCGCTAAAATTTGCGACTTATGAAAAAACCATTGAGGCTCCTCCTTTTGCTGATCATCCCCTGCCTGTTGAGCATCTCAAGCCTGTTCGCTCAGATGGTATCGGAACCCTTTGAATTTCAGTTTGAAGGCAAAACCCTGCGCGGTTTGATCGAAAAGCCAAAGGATCGCCAACCCAAGGCACTCGTCCTCCTCATCCCGGGCTATGGGGAGACCAACTTTGTCGAAGGCAAGTGGTTTTTTACGCTCCGGAGCAAGCTGGTCGAGGCGGGTTTAACGGTTTGTCTATGGGACAAAATGGGCTGTGGAAAGAGCGAAGGCGTATTCAACGCCGGGCAGCCGGTGACAAATTCGGCAGACGAAGCTCTGGCGGCCATCCGTAAAATTAAGGATTTGCAAGTGCCAGGAGCCGAAAAGATCGGACTTTGGGGCATCAGTCGGGCCGGATGGATTTGTCCACTCATCAACCAGCAGTTTCCCATTGATTTTTGGATTTCCGTCAGTGGTACAGATGATAAGGAGAACTTTGGATACCTCCTCAAATCCAATTTGCTGAACGAAGGGAAGGAAGAAAAAGAGGCGGAGCGACTGTTCGATGCCTGGATGCTGGGCCACAAACTTTTTTGCACCCAATCTGATTATGGGTCTTACCTCAAAGCCATTCAACCACTGACACAAGACAGTACCTGCCGGAGCTTGTTTGATTACAGCAATGAAACGGCAGTGACAGCAGAGGGACTAAAAAACTACAAGGAACAGCGGGCGGATTATACCAGCAAAGGATATTTCGATACGGAGAGTGGCTTATGGGTCTATTTGGAGGATTTTGATCAGCTGCTGAGCGACATTAAATGTCCGGTTCTGGCCTTGTTTGGGACGGAGGATTCACAGGTCGATTGGCGCAAGACCAAAGCTTTATATGAACGAACCATTGGCGTCGACACCACTTCCAATCTCACTGTAAAGACCTTTTCCAACTGTAATCACAGCCTACAAAAATGCATCACTTGTGGCTTTCAAGAAGATTTATCTGCACTGAGATGGCAGGCTTGTGACGGCTATTACGAAACGATGGAGGACTGGCTACGGCTCCATCAAATCATCGAATAATGATGGTCTAACTATTTCATTCCTTTTAAGCTTTTATCAAAGGCACTTATGGCTAGTGTAGGACATTGACAAGAATGAAAGACTGCAACTGCACAAGGCGTGAAAGTGGAAGAAATGTAGAAAAAAAGAAGAGAATATCTACCATTAATCCCACAACTTGTCTAAAAAAGTGGTTAAAAAATTTTGCGCATTAAATTATCTTAGTATATTTAAGCATTATCTCCAGTGAGTTCCAGGTTGAACTTTCTACAGCAACACACCTGAATTAATTAAAGCAGAAGGTTTTCAATATTATACAACTCAAGTAGTTAGTTAAATTGACCTATTCGAAGGTCTGTTCAGCATAAGTACATTAAATAAGTATCTGATTAACAGTGGGATACGATGATTTTTCATTTGTCGGATTTGAAAGACTTTTTGTACCAATCCTTCAATTCGACGACCATATATCGGGCTAGACGAGTGTTTGGCTTGAGGAACTTTTGTATTTGTATTTTAAAGGCAACAAAGGCATTTTGTCTGGTAGATAGCGCGCATCTGCTGGCTGAATTTTTAATGTCTTTTGCATAAGACAGCATGCTATTTTTATTGACTGCGATGCGAACTTATGGTTCTGTGTCGAGGGTCTAGTTTTTACGCTTTATTCATCAAAAAAATTAAATAATGGAAAACACATTTAAGAAAAGTACTTTGGTGCTATTTCTAGGCTCATTTCTTTTTTTTACTGCTTGTCAGAAAGAGGCTGAAGTGCCGCAATCTGTACAATCCTTGGATCACAGCGAACATCCTGAGATGGATACGGATGATTTTGAAGACAACAATGTGCTGGAAATTGCTGACCTCTACAGGGAGCCGATTACCCAACACGTAGAGGGGCATGGTGTCAATTTGGATGGGATTGAAAGAATAGACTATCCGCTGCCGGATGGAAGTGTCGAGCAAAAATTATTAGTCGATGGTTGCATTGCCATGACAGAGAAAGAATTGCATGATGTAATGATACAGACGTCGGAGAAAAGCCGCCAATACCGTACGAACAACCTTGTCAGTGCGCCGCGTACCATTAGGGTCATCGGCTACACTGGTAGTACTTATGCGTTGACATCCAAGATGCAAACAGCTTTGAGATGGGCCATCAGCAACTACAATAGAATTAGTGGGTTGAGACTTAGTTTTTCACTCTCTTTTTCTTCTAGCACCAATGCCGATATTGTCGTTTACCGAAATCCATTTAACTCTGGTGCCGGTGGGGTCGCTGGCTTCCCGTCTGGTGGCAACCCCTACAAGTGGGTGCAAATATACAATGGCATGGAAAGCTACGATACCAATGTGAACGAACACGTAATGACCCATGAAATCGGACACTGCCTTGGTTTGAGACATACCGACTATTTCAACCGCGCCAGCTGTGGCCAGAATGCCAATGAAGGAAGCGGTAGCGATGGTGCCAACCACATCCCTGGTACGCCAACGGGTACAGACCTGAACTCTGTTATGTTGGCCTGCTTTGGCAGCGGCGAAGATGGCGAGTTTGGCCCCTACGATATTGTGGCATTGCAGTATTTGTATTAGAATCCTCCTATGCTTGGGGATTCATCCACTCAGAACCGTATTAATTCCTAAGTACCCAAGGAAGATTTGAGATTCTTCTTTGATTTGACAACTGTCCTCATTCAGAATGTTGCGCTGTTAACAAAAGTTGGATTAGTAAGACAGTTAGAGAGCCTTTTGTACACTGAGCAAATCGTTCAGCGTGCGAAGGGCTTTTTTAGTTTCGCCTAGTAATGGATGGTGAGCTGCTTGGCCACCATAAAAGGGATAACTGTCATAAAGATGTAAAATATTTTGTTTTTAAATTTTAAATAATAAATATTTTGTTTCTTTTTTGAAAAGCGGTTATATTTGGTAGGTCAAAAAGCAGCAACCAAATGAATGAGAGAATCAAGGAAAAGCTAGAGGTTTTATCCGATGCCGCTAAGTATGATGTGTCTTGTGCGTCCAGCGGCAGCAAGCGAAAAAATACCAAAGACGGTCTGGGCAATTCTACGGGAATGGGCATCTGCCACACCTACACAGAGGACGGTCGTTGTGTCTCCCTTCTAAAAATCTTACTGACCAATTATTGCATTTTCGATTGTGCTTACTGTGTGAGCCGCAGCAGCAATGATGTCAAACGAGTAGCCTTCACCGTCAAAGAGGTCGTTGATCTGACCATAAATTTCTATCGCCGCAACTACATCGAGGGCTTGTTTTTGAGTTCTGGGATTTTTAAAAGTGCCGACTACACGATGGAGCGCCTCGTTCGCATTGCCAAGGAACTACGGACTTTGCACAAGTTCAACGGCTACATTCACCTCAAAGCCATCCCAGGGGCCAGTGATGAGTTGATCCATGAAGCTGGTTTGTACGCCGATCGTTTGAGTGTCAACTTGGAAATTCCATCGGAGAAAAGCCTCAAAAAGGTTGCCCCGGAGAAAAACTACAAGGATGTATACAAGCCAATGAACTACCTCAAGGGGGCTATTCAAGGTTTCAAAGAGGAAAAGAAAACGATTCGTTCTTCCCCGCATTTTGCGCCAGGTGGGCAAAGTACCCAGGTGGTCATAGGGGCTACTCCGGAGAACGATTTGCAGATATTGAACTTGGCCGATGGTCTTTACAAAAAGCAGTCGCTCAAGCGGGTGTACTACTCGGGCTACGTACCCATCAGCGATGATGCGCGTTTGCCGGCCCTTCGTCAGACGCCTGTGATTCGGGAAAATCGCTTGTACCAGGCCGATTGGTTGATGCGCTTTTACGGCTTTAAGGTGGATGAAATTGTGGATGAAACACATCCAGAGTTGGATTTGGAGATTGATCCGAAGTCTTCTTATGCTTTGCGCAACCCACATCTTTTTCCGGTGGACGTCAATACGGCTCCTTACGAAATGATCCTTCGGGTGCCTGGCATAGGGGTCAAGTCGGCTAAGAAAATCGTTGCGGCTCGCAAGCACGGCAGTTTGCGGATTGAGCATTTGAAGAAGATTGGTGTCATCTTGAAGAGAGCTCGCTTTTTTATCCTTTGTGCAGACAAGGATTTCAAGTTTTTGGGTAAGAATCCCACCTTGATTCGCCAGTCGTTTGTGCGGCCTGCCAGTCAAAAGGTTGCTTTCAATCAACTGAGCCTGTTTGGTTGATGCGGCCTACTGCCCATGTCAAGACCATAGATTATGACTTTAACCTACGATGGTTCTTACGAAGGCTTACTATCGGCCATCTTTGAGTCTTACCGCTTGAAGTTGAACGTAGAGCGCATACTGCCGGAGGAAGAGTGGCAAAACAACTTCTTTGAGCAGCCAACCTATGTGGCGACCAATGAAAGCTGGGCGAAAAGGGTTGTGGTAGGTATCCGAAAGCGTTGTTCCGCCAGAACAGTGACGCTTTTATCGGAATGTTTCCTGTCTGAATTGCCAGACATTTCCATGTTGATCTTTGATTTTGTGAAAAAAGCCATGGCCAGTCCCATTGATGTTACAGATAATTACGGGGATGATACGGTACTGAAGCTACATCAAACGAAAAAGAAGATTGGTCGGGAGGTCCATCGAATGCATGCCTTTATACGCTTCCAACGCACAAGAGATGATATTTACTATGCGGTGATTGAACCCGACTTCAATGTGCTGCCCCTTTTGCCCGACCATTTTGAAAAACGTTATCCGGCGCAGAAGTGGTTGATCTACGACAGCCAGCGACGGTACGGCATCTATTACGATGAACACAAAACGGAGTATATTACTTTTGAAGACGATTTTAGATTGAAGTTTCGGCAGTTGAACAACCAGCTGTTGGATGAAGCAGAGCCAGATTATCAAATTCTTTGGAAAAGTTATTTTGATAGTGTTAATATTCCTGAGCGTCGAAATGTTAAATTGCATCTGCAACACGTCCCTCGGCGTTATTGGAAATACCTCTCCGAGAAGCGTGCGCAGTTTTAAACACTCTTCAAAACAGTAGAACCTCTCTAAAATGCAAGCTTCAAACACAAAAAAGCTGATCCTGACCATTGTCGTATTCCTGATCATCAACTTCGGAGGGTTGGCCATAGGTGGATTGTTTACAGGGAATGGTGCCACCAGCGACTGGTATTTAAATATGAACAGAGCCCCCTGGACACCTCCAGGCTGGTTTTTTGGCGTTGCTTGGACCACCATTATGATTTGCTTTTCCGTTTACATGGCCTTGCTCTGGTACAGGGTGGAGAATCGCAACTTTTTGCTCGGCATTTTTGGCTTACAATTTCTATTGAACGTAGGTTGGAATCCAGTATTTTTCTACTTCCGCAATGTCTTATTGGGCTTATTCGTCATTGTCCTTTTGACCTTTTTGATCGGGTTTTTCACCAACAGATATTGGAAAACTTTAAAGTTGAAATCTGCCTTGGTGCTGCCTTATCTGATTTGGCTTGTAATCGCCACCTCTTTGAATGCCTATGTTTATTTGATGAATTGATGGTCTGGCATGAGGCTCTTCTTAAGAATCCTGGGAACCCTAGTGTCTGTTGTTTTAATCGGCAGCTTGATACTGCTATTGGGATTACGCATCCTTTTTGGGAAGAACTATGACACCAAAGATTTGATTGAAAACTACGAGGCCAAGACCGATGAAATAATCGCCGTTAAAAACTACATCAAGGCCATCACGCCTGAAGGGCTTGGCGTATTTGTAGAATTCAACTCCCGGAGCAGTATCGACATGAGGGTGTGGAAAGTATCTGACTCAACTGAAAATAAAGTCTGGTTTCAGCAATGGGATATTGATCCTTACCATTACGAGGAGAAGCCAGAGATGGTCGATTTGGAATATGGCGAAATGGCCTATTCTCTGAAAGAGGTAACTGAAAAATTGGATTGGCAAGCAGCTGAGTTTAGGGAGCTGAAGGCTAAATTAGACAGAGCCAATTGTATTTCAGCAGAAAAATTGGGAGATGTATACACCATTGGCTTTCAAAGAAGCGCTATGGGGAAATACCATTACAAACTCTTCGAAAACCATTCGACAGCGGAGATTAAGGAGCAATTTGACGATGGCTGCTTATTCAAATATTACAAAGACCAAGTAGTGCTCGAATATATGGGTGGAGCTGTTGGTATGCAGTGTTTTGAGGATTTCAATTGGGGAGAAGATGAAGAACAGAAAACTAAGTAGCTATGCCCAGAAAGATGGATTCTTATTAAGTTGGAAGATTGTTGACTGTCAAAGTACTACTTCTAAAAATGTGTACAGCATAAGACGATAGCTGCCAATCAACCCCTATTGAATGCAGAAAATGAGTGGTGATCTAATAAAACAAAAGTATTTTCAGCTAGGCGAAACACTTTACAAGATCGAGGAAATAACACCATCGATGATGGCTACAATGGCTGCCAGGAGAATGGCCCACCAGAAGTTGCGCACTTCGAAATCCTTAAGGAGGTAGTCTGCTATTCGGATGAGGATGGCGTCCAGCAAAAGGGTGAAAATGCCCACCGAAAAGAGCCCCAAAGTAACGATCTTCAAGAAAACTCCAAGGGTGGCGTTCAAAAGACCCACGAAAACTGCGACGATGATGGCTTGTACGAAGCTACCCAGGCGAACGCCTGATAACAATTGAGCTGCAATAAAAAAGGCGGCTGCATTGACGAGAATGGTAAGGATGGTTCCCATAAGTCGGTGATTTAGAGAAACGAATAATATGGAAAATACTGCTTAGATGGTAGTTTTAGACATGATTTTTAGTTGTCAGGAGTTCTTTCTGCTTTGTAAAAAAAGCTGTCAGGTACGATCTACATCCTACCTGACAGCCGTGTGAACGATTCTCTTTATGGTTTGAGTCGCATAACTCAATCAGCCTTATTTAATTTTAACAAGCTTTTCCATTTTCAGTGTCGTACCATTTTGGTCGAGCATTTTGACAAAGTAAATGCCATTTTCTACTTCTTTCAAATCGATGCTGTGCTGACCATGCGATAAAACTTGGTCGTAGAGCAATTGCCCAGTACTGCTGTAGATAAGCGTTTGTATGTCATCGCTTGGTAAGTCAATGTTTATTAAGTCGTTGAAAGGGTTTGGGCTGATGCTTGGTGAAAGGGCTTCCGAGAGGGGGCTGCTTTCTGGATCGCTGGATCGACCAAAAGTTCTTCGTCTGTCCAGGCTGATGATGAAGTTTTCTCCACCGACGATTTTACCTCTGTCGGTTTGAATGATGTTCATCTCAAAAACGCGACCGGCCGGTGGTTGCAAGCGGTTGCGACGAACGCTGATGCAAAAACTTTCTACTTGGCCAGGAGCCATCCGGCGACTGCTGATGCGTTGTTCATTCCGAACCAAGTTAAACGTCTGACGACCTTGATTCAAGCTGATGTCTGTATAATTGAGCAATTCCTGATCGGCTCTGGTTGGAAATTCGATCATCAGCTCTGTATCTTCCATCGCTCTTCGGGTGTAGTTGCCAAATAGGAAACAGTCCTCTAGCACATAGGTCTGATCGTTGGGGTCTTCGCCCACCAAACCACCAGGGATGCCATCGCCATACACCGTAATGTTTCGCAAGACGATGTTGTTGTTGTTTCGGACATTGTCGCCCAAGTCATCTGTTTCAAAATAGGTCATACCAAAGGGAGCATCATCGGTGGTTTCTATCCGGGCCAATATGCAAAAGTGGCGGTGTTCCCAACCGTCGCCGAAGCAATTGATGTAATTATCCGGGTCTGGTGGGTTCCAAGAAAAGGTATAGGTATGGGTGCCACCCGGAGCGATGTTGACCAGCGTTTGCGTTGCAATGTGTCCACCCAATGGCTCGCTACAAGCCGGTAGAATTTCACCATCGAAGGGAGATTCCCACCCCAAGCCAGCAGAAGCCTGAGCCCAATACAACTTAATGACGCCCGTCTCATTGATGAGGCCGCCCCTGTTCTTGACATCTACGGAAATGTCGACAGACTGGCCGGAGTTGTGCATGATATTGAGCACGCCATTGCCACCAGTCCACCCATCGGTCGAGTAAATGGCCGGGCTTTTCCAAAAATGATCCACATCATTGGGTTCATCGCCATTGTCGCTGTTGTCATCTGCCATCCAATAATCCGATGGACACTGGGTGCCGTTGCCGAGCAATTGGTTGAGGTGTGGCAGAAGGTTGATCGCAAAGCGCATGCGATGTATCTGGCCCGGCTCGAATTTTTTAGTCTGACAGGCGTGGTAACTCATAATGTTTTCGACAAGAACGTCGTCTGGATCGGTGTAGACTACGCCACAATTGTCGGTATCTCCATCGCTGTTCACCCAAGTACAATTACCGCTGTTGCCATAGTTTTGATTGTCCGGAGGGGTATCGCATACAAGATCACCCGTCTGAAAGCAATTGCAGGAACAGTTGGAGACCTCCCCTCGGGTAACCCGCTCCTCGAAGTTGCCTCCGATGTTTTCGTGTGTATGATACAGTTGAAACACATGGCCCAATTCGTGAGAGAACCAGCGTTCCATTGCAAAGTCGTAGATGGCAATCCTTGGCGCATCAAAGCAGCCCAGCCCCGGCCAGGCTTCTGGAAAGCCGCTGAATACGTAGACGTTGATAAAACCAGGGACATCCTCGGGGCCAAATTCAAACATATCGTAGAAAGTCTGAATATTGATGTCGCGGTAAATGATGTCGTAGCAATCGTTGAAGGTAATGTTGCTACTGGCAAAGTGGTTCTGGGCTACTTGAAGGCCGGGCTGTACGTCCTGTTCTGTCGGTCCGCCGAAGTCGATGTCGTGAACGAGGATGAATCGAAGATTGATGGTAATGTTTGACAAATTGGTCAAGGGGTCGGAGCATTGCGTAGGGCTGCCACTGAGAAAAAAGGCATTGGTGGAATTGATGCTACCCAGCGGGCAGGTTTGTGCAAAAGACTGCAGGACCCAAAGGCTCAGCAATAGGACTAGTGTGCATGTCTGCTTCATGTTTAAAATTTTGTTAAGTGAAAGAATAAAACGTTGGCCTTGCGTACGCATACAGCAAGGGTGGATAAATCACAGAAGTAGGATTTATCAAAAGCAATTTTTGAAAGGAAGGAAAAAGTCGGAGCTTGTTTTAGTTTTCAGTAGCACCGAAAGAGGCTTTTTCCAGCATAGACAGGTATAAAATGATGGGCTGAAAATCGGTGTAAAAAGCTTTTGATGGCTTGTTATACGGACAATTTCTCAACCACCTAACAATATAAGGGTATTTTGAGGAATAAGAAAACTATTCGCTCCCGTTCTCGGTGTCAGCAAGAAAGTCGATGGGTTCCTACCCGAAGATAAGTTGTAAAATCAGGCTACTTATTCTTTCAAATCTTCCCGGACTGGATGAAAAGTATCCATCACTACGACCCGTGTCAATGCGGTAGCGGAATGTGGTACATCGGAAGGAATGTGGGCCAGCATGCCAGCTTCCAAGACGGCGGTTTCGCCTCCGATGGTAAACTCCATTTGTCCTTCGAGCATGTAGGTGTATTGAACGTGTGGATGGTGGTGCTCTGGTAAAACAGCGCCCTCTGCGATTTCGATGACGCCAAACGTATGGTCGTCAGAATGGTGTAAGCGGGCTTTCATACCGGGCCAGATTTCCTGGGCTTTTGTTTGATTGATGTTTATGAAGGGCATTTTTGTGGTTTAGTGATCGGTGATTTTGTGGTTTAGTGATCGGTGATTTGGTGGTTTAGTGATCGGTGATTTGGTGGTTTAGTGATCGGTGATTTGGTGGTTTAGTGATCGGTGATTTGGTGGGAAGATAAGTACTTTTTGACAGATTTGGTTCTTTTATGGGGTAGGTTGGGGTGGTGCAATGGCGGATTGTTTGCACGGGAGGGGCGATTGGATAAAAGAGGTAAATAGGAGTTGTGTTTAATCCATGGGGATGGGGCAACTCCTATTTACGATTGGGGTGAGGAGACTTTAGGGTTTGACGATTCGGTAGTTACGGAATTGACCTGCTGTGTTGGTCAGACGGAGGAAATAAGCGCCAGAGGGTAAATCTTCTACTTCCAATCTGTAGGGTAAACTGACCTTACCAACTTGTTTGACAGATTCGCCGAGTAGGGAGAAAAACTCTAAGTCGTAGACGGCCTCTGCAGCATCGGTCGGGATTAAGCGGACGTATTTTTCTGCAGGGTTGGGAAATACCTCTATATTAAAATCTGCCTCTGGAGCTTTGTCATCACTTGGCCAAATCGGGCGACCTTCGCCAGCAGGGCCGAAAACCAATTCATCGGAGTCGATGTTTTGGAAAACCCTGGACCATTTGGCACCATTGCTTTGCATGACGCCTGCCAGGTTAGTGATGTTCTCCAAATCAATCTCGCCAAATATGGTAATAAGCAGGAAAGATTCCTCCTTTTCGCCAATAACCAACACCAGTTCGCGAATTTCTTTTTCCTCTTCACGGAGAACGATCATTATCCGGTCGGATTCATCTTGTACCACGATCAGGTCTTCGTAGCGGCCATCCTTGCGAATTTTATCGGCCACCTCTTGGTACAGCCATTCGGCATCCTTGGTCTTTTCTTTGTGCAAAACTTTGATGCCGTCCAACTTGCCAAGTGCTTTCAGGAAGCCTTTCTCCTCCTCGCTTTGCGCCTCTACTTCTTCCAATAGCGCGAAAGTTTTTTGGGTCACATCGGTCGATTCAAAGGCAGGGTCTTTTTCGTATTGGCTAAAATAATTACTGACAATATTATCTTGAGCTTGGAGTAATGTACACATACTGAACCACACCAAAAAAGGTAACAACTTTTTCATATCATCTGGATTTTGAGTTTAAGAAAATGATGGCTTAGAATGATGCATCATACTCATACCAAAGGTGAAGGCATCCAAAGATTTGGTGAAATGGGTGAGGCCACTTAGTCCAAATACTCGAAGAAGGATTGTCCTTTACAAAATCAAGACGAAAGGAGTTGGAGGATGGTTACAGCTCCATTTTCGAAATTTCAGAAAAACTTTGACAGCCGGGCCTGTATAAAACCATCGTCGCGCAAAAAGTACAAAAACTCCTCTTGATCGATATTGGAAAATAAGCGGGTTTCGATTTCCAGCTTCCAGCTTTCTCCGAAGCGACGACTGGCCTCGACGCTGAACAGCTTACTGCTTCTATTCAAATCGAAAATGCCACCGATCAAAAATTCTGTACTCTGCACATCATTGAAAGCTAGTCGACTGCCCACAAAGAGATCGTTGTCCAAGCCGCTGAGAGCCAGCTCATCCCTGTTGTCAAAAAGATACTCGCCAATCAACCCTATATCTATGCCACTGTCTTTGATATTGGAAAAAGTATACTCGACACCGGAGGCGAGTGCAAACATATTTTGTACACTATTGTGGCGATAAATAGATTCCAGCTTCCACAACCAGGCACCTGTAATAGCCTGTAGGTCTACTCCGATTTGGTGATTGAGCGGATAAAAGATGTCGAAGTTGCCACTTTCCGGATCGGCTTGAAAAACAGGCTCCCGTCCGTTGCCATAAAAGTAAGACAGCCCCATATCGAAAATGCTGACCGAATTGGACCAGCGAAAAGCCAAGTCGGGATGCCACTCTTCTGCCTCGGCCTCAAAACCAATGGCATCTTCATTGATCAAGAAAGGTGTCCGAAGGCGCCCTTCCCAACCGGGGAAAACCCGCTTTCGGAAGTAGGGCATAGCAAAAAAATCAAAGGTGCCGTATTTGCCAGAATAGCTCAAATGTGCCATCGGCTGTCCCAGCTTTTGCTCTCCATCAAAGCTTTCTACAAAATCAGTCTGGTTGATGATGTCTACTAAATGAACCGATTCCGTCACCCCCCAGAAAATCTTTTTTGCGCCCAGGCTGAGCTCCCATTCATTCTTGACCCATTGCCAATACAGCTCCCGAATGTCCCAATGCGTTCGCTGCTCGTCGCGGTCCAGACGTGCAAAGCCCGCAAAGTGAATGCGCTGTTGACCATCGGCCCACTCGAGAAAATACTCCGGTTCGATGGCCAAGCTGGGATAGTGCAGGTGTTGGCCTTCGTATAAGCCATCTTTAAAGAAAAAGCGATAATCGGCTTTGACCTCAAGATCGAATTCCTGATAAAGGTTACTCTTTTTTTGTGCAAAGATGAATGCAGGAGACAGCAATAAAAATACAAAAGTGGAGATTATTTGT
>JBCCSZ010000188.1:0-15576 GCA_039199225.1 Bacteroidota bacterium | reverse complement strand
TTTTTCTCTGCCCAAATAGATGACTAGGTGCTTGATTGGCAAACGATACTTTGATAAAGCCAAACCATGATACTCCGCCATTCGATACAACATATTGCTATCTGATCTTGTCTGAAACTCTAGGTGCAACAACATCCTTTCTCCTTCATTCATTTCTACCTCGTAGAGCAAATCCATTTCTCTTTCAACCGTCTTGCTGATTTTTGTCTCTAGTATCTTATAAAACCTTAGATTCCAACCGAACAACAGTTCCAGCAATGGTAGAAAAAGCGATTCAGCATTCTCCTTGAAAATGCGATCGTAGATATTACTGCCTTTTTTGTGGTTTTGACCTTTTTCTTTCATACACCTGATCTATTGGAACTCGTATCTATTCCATTCATCATCGGTTGAAATAAAAGGTCTCTTTTCGATGGGTCGTTGTATCTAGTTACAACACTATTCCTGATTGGTTGGACTTTCTATTCTCTTTTCGATTGTTACGTTTCTAACTTAGATTATTAGCCTAACTCAAAAGTAAGTCTTTTTTATAAAACAAACAAAATATTAACAATTTTAAAACAAAATATTTTATCTGTAGTGCTTACTTAAAAAATACTTCATCAAAAAATAAAGTAATACTACACTATGAAGTAAGCCTATCGAAAAAGGTAGATGCCAATATCCTTCTTCCACAACTTCTCGCAATACCTCAAAGCCCCAATAAGAAGGTAAAACTCCAAATAAGCGGCCATATTTCGGAACGAGATAGGCCAATAAAGGCAGAGTCACGAGCAACTGAAATATTTTGAACCAAGTCATTCCCTCCATCTTATTTTTAGAGAAAGATGCTACACCTAAAATCAATAATGGTGTCAAAAAAGCAATGAGGAAAGAAATCAATAAGCTCATTAATGACGATAATTTGTAAAAGGTTTGAAATTCCAATAAGCAAAAAGTAATAAGGATACAAAATGCCACTGGAGGGAGTAGACGAAGTCCCAGAAAGGACATCTTTTCAACCGGTAGTACTCCGTATACTTTCGCCACAGCAGTTTCTTTTTCATCAATTAACACCATAGAATAAATAAATCCGAAAAGGATGGAGGCTTGCACAGTCGCACCCATCAAAATGTAAAGTGTCAAAGGTTCCAGAATAGGAAAAGTCACCACCAAGGATGGCAGAAAAACAACCACCACAGTCAATAAGGCAATTAATAGTAGCACAAATACCCGAAGGGTCGGATCACGAAAAATAAGCTTTACATCGCTTGTAATGACTTGCATAAGTTCATATAATTTGATGGGCAACCCTCGAACGAAAAAGTCGGTAGGCCATCCAATAAAATACAGGTATCCAAAGGACCAAGCCCACATATCCATAAATTATTTCACCCAAGTTTGGCTCTTCCAAATAGGCATTACTCAAAAGGTTCAGACTCGGCTGTATGGGCGTATAATACAGCAGACCGATATCTGTCGCTCCAAAATAATTTAGCAAAGGCGTACTTAACAACAATAAAAAGAAAACAGATTTCAACAAATACAAGATAAAGTTCGAACTAAAGCCAACGACACATATTCCCAAAAGACTACAAAGAATACATACACCCATAATACCTATCGAAAAATGGAATATAGAAAATGAAAAACCCAATGCAAAAAGGGCCATTGCCAAAGCACAAATCCATCCGATGATCGTCAAACAAAGTACCCTGGCCCAAAGATAGATATGCAAATTGGAAGGCGAGACAAATATGGCTGACAACACATTGTTTTTCTTCTCCAACAAAATGGATATTCCAACAAATAGCAATCCGATCACCGCAGGATCATTGTACACCAGCATGGTGAGAATTTTTTCCTGATGACCCAAGTCTTTGATCAAAAAAAATACCAGCGCATAAATCAAAGTAACACCAATCGAGATGTAGATCAACTGGTTGCGAAACAGAATCAAAAACTGCCATTTCATCTGCCCTATCAATTCTCTCATCATGGCTTTAAGGCTTGACCTGTCACTTGGATAAAAACCTCCTCAAGACTCGCTTCTTTGGTATGGATACGTTCTACTGGATGATCCCTGAGAAATTGTAAAAATACCTCATTTCGCCCCAAGTCATCCAATGCAAATTCTGCCGTCTTGCGATCTGTTGCTTCGACAAACACACGACGCTCCCCATGTTGATGTTTCAATACCGAAGGAACTTCGGTTAACTGCAAACGCCCATTGACAATAAAGGCTACCCGATCACACAGTTCATCCGCTGTTGTCATATTGTGCGTCGTGATAAAAATCGTTTTCCCCCGCTTTTTCAACTTGGAAATGTGCGCTTTGATTTTATGGGCATTCACTGGATCAAGGCCCGCCGTCGGTTCATCAAAAAATAAAATATCGGGATCGTGCATCAACGCACGAATAAAGTTGAGCCGCATTTTCATTCCCTTGGAATAAGCCTCTACCCTTTGGCGTTGGTGCTCTGCCAAGCCAACCATTTCAAACAACTCATCAAAAGGAAGTAGCTTTTCCCGATTGTAAAAAGAAGCAAATAACTCTAGGTTCTCACGTGCGGTCAACTTGAGGTAATGATTCGGCAACTCAAAACCAACTCCTATTAGTTCGAAGAACTCCTTCCCCCAACTTCTCAAAGGCTTCTGTCGAATATCAACCTCCCCCTCAAAATCTACGAGAATTTTATAGAGTATTTTCTGCGTCGTACTTTTCCCTGCACCCGACGGCCCCAAAAATCCAAATATCTCACCCTCCGATATCTCAAAGTTTAACTTGTCCAATACCGGATTATCTGACCCAGGATAAGTATATGAAAGGTTTTTTACACTAATCATTTCGCTTTCTCAGACGAGATCTTTGATGCAAAACGACTTAAACAAATACAAGTTCACCAATCTCTTTTTTTCCAGTCGGTAGTTGGCAACTTTCTCAGTATAAGATCATACATCCACCAGTTCACCCACTCACTGTTCACCCGCTCACCGTTCACCAGTTCACCGCTCACCAATTCACCACTCACCGCCACTCCGGCATCTCCGCTCCCTCGAACAACAACGTCCGATCCTCTCCATCTACTCGCATACTGTACACATCACGACTCGAAATACCATCGTTATTGGTGTTAACGAAAATAACCCGCGCACCATCGGGTGAAAAACGTGCATCCAGATCATTCGTCCCATTGGGCTTCGTCAATGACAGATCAAGCAACTGGAAGGTATTGAGATTCTTTAAAAAGATACGACTGTCCAACTGCCGCCCCTCCGTATTTTCAAATTCCGAAACGTCTCGCGTAAATAGCATATACTGGCCATCAATAGAAAACACAGGACCTCCCAATGCGCCCGGCGCATCATTTTCTACTTGCTGCAAAAATAAACCATCACTGTTGTACAAGACAATAAAGGATTGATAAATACTCGTTCCAGTCAATCGAACCAAAATGTGGTCGTTTTGCTCCGTCCAGTCACATTCCGTAAAGTTGAAACCACTCGGCGCAGTAGCCAACTGTTTCAGCCCAGTACCGTCCGTACGAATTCGAAACAAGCGACTGTTATTCATATACAGAAGTTCTGTACCATCCGGCGACCAACAAAAATCCAATTCCAAATTGTTGAAACCCGATATCGGTAGGGTCGTCAACTGCTTCTGATCACTGCCATCTCGATTCATCAAGTACAACTGCGGCTCTATACCAGCATTGGAAATATAGGCGATTTTTTCTCGGTTGGGACTCATCAAAGGACGCCAATTGCTATTACTACCCTCCGTCAATTGAATCTCCGTTCCATTGCCATCAGAAGCATAAATCTGGTAGTTGCCATTTAAGTTGCGCGTGTACAAGTATCTTAGGTCTGGGAAAGGCATGGTACTAAATTGCCAAACCGCACCATTGACAGCCTCAGCTCTGCCGTCAGAAACGATCACCTGCCAGTAGTAGGTATTCCCAAAAGCTAGATCGTTCAGATTGATAAAGTTGTCCGTCAGGCCACTGGCTAGCACCTGGCTCTGGCTCATATCCGAATTGAATAAGATCACATCGTAGGTTAGCTGATCGGCTGTATCGATGTCTGTCGCTTCCCAACTCAGGGTCAGGGACAGGTCCAAATCCGTCGTGCCGTCCATAGGCATTGGATTGAAAGGCGCCGAAGGAGAGGTGTTTTGTAGGGTATCCGGGCTGAGCTTGATGACAATATTGGTTGTCTTATCTTCATTGATGGTAACGCTTTCCAACTGGGTGATGAAACCGTCCTTCTCCACCCGCACAGTGTAAGTGCCTTCTTTGATGCTCTCATAACCAAAACGACCAAACTCATCTGAAAAAAGCGTGTTGGTTGGTGGATTTGTCGTAACCCGAGCATCTGTGATCCCCTCTGCATTATTCCCGGCCAGAACCACTTCGCCAAATAAAGCACCAAAAACATCCGGCTGAATGGTGTCTTCCTGGCAGGAAGGAAGCGTCAACAACAGTAGAATCACCCATACGCAAGCCACAACTGACCAGCGATGTACAGGGGTCGTTTTCATCAATTTTTTCGTGTCGTGTTTCATCATCTCTCTCTTTTGTATTCAAACTTTCGCTTGCTGTCAACTTTTTCCCCCAGGTAAAAGCGCAAGCCAATGTTTCCTCTCCAATAAAAATCGTTGTACTTACCCTGCTCTACTTGATCGATCTCATCGCTGAATAGATAGTTGTAATCGGCCGTTATTCGCAGCCCTACATAGTCGTTTACCATATATTCCAATCCTAGGCCAAATTGGGCTTTGGGATAAAATTTATTGGAAAGGTCGAAGCGGTTCTGGGTATTTTCTGTTACCATTCCCACACCAGCCGTCAATACAGGGCTGAAAACATCGTAGGGTAAAAGGCGATAGGTAGCGCCGCCCTCAAAATAGCTGACATCTGATTGGAAAAACTTTTCTGTCGACATTTGACTAATGCCGTATTGCAATGACCAACCCAAGTAGGGAGAACTCGAGTAGGTCAGTCCGATTTCAGCTCCGGTTCTTAACACCGCGTTTGGGTAATCGCCCTTGTAGAGCAAGTGGCTGGTTCCAGCATCAATCGACCACTTTCGTCGACGGTTGTTGAGCTCTCTGCCAAACATGTCTGTCTGCGGAATGCGTTTTCGCTCTTTTTTATATTCCAATATGGTTTTGTGTACAATCTGGCGAGGCTCTTTGAGGGTCCATAAATTGTCTTCGATCCCTTCGATGATCATACTCATCACTGCCTTTTCGATGGCCTCGGTCACCGCCATTTCCGAGGGTTCATTGTAGGTAAAACCGGTCTCCGCTTCTAGTAAACGTCCAAAGCGCACGAAACGGAATAAACCGACATCTACTGCCTGCGAGAGAATAGTCTTGGAGGTGTAGACCGTCTTGAGAATCTTGCCGTTGCTGGTAGAGACGGCTCGTAGATAGACAGTCACCCGATCCTGTCGGTATTGGTTGGAGCCACCTGCGCCGAAGTACCGCAGTCCGGCCCCACCCGTGATGACATTGGCATCGTAGGAAATGATTCCTCCTTCCAGAATAACACCCGCGTAGAGCAATGCTGGCAGGCTGATTTGGTTGTTCTCATTGCCTTGGTTGAATTGATTTCGGCTGGAACGAATGATTTTTCTTTCGTTGAGCAAGTTGCTCACATTTTCGCGCTCGATAGGTACAAACCAGCCGGAGTCTTCAAGGGCCTTAATCAGAATCGTCGTAGCGCCTTGGGTAACGGCCGTAGACCAATTGGCACCGTTCTCACTGGGCTTGTACTGACCGGTTTGGTCGCGAAACTTGTACACAGCTACTACGATCTGATCCTTGGGGGATGGCAAACTTTTTAAGTTAATCGTCCCCTGGGTTTCTTCCCCTAAGCGAGCTTGGCGCGGCTGTATGGGTTGACGCATAAAGCTCCCACAAGATTGTAGAAGCAGTAAGCCACCGAACAGTAGGCAATAAAAAAGTAAATGTTTTTGGGTGCTCATGATGACATCCAAATTATCGAGTGAAACAATCGTTTGTGATCTGTCCCGAGTCGGAACAAGTCAGTTTTGCTGTTTACAGATTTTTCGTTCGAAAGCATTTGCCAGGCTCAACCAGCCAAGCAGTTTGCAGCCCGGCCAGATGGCTCATCGGTGGTAGGTGCCAATCGATGAACCATCTTTGACCAGGCTACGGATAGGGGGGGTGTGTTAAACCAAGGTCTCCCAAAGGAGCCTTTAAGTGTGTGTTTGTTTTTCGTTTTTATCCATCGTCAAATAGTGACCAGCCAGCCATTGGGAAGGCTTGTCAAACCAACAGCTCAGAAAAACGGGATGAATATTTGGGTTTGTTCTCCTACGGAATTATCCTGAATGGTGATGGACAAACCATCCAGATCGGAGGTAACATCTATTTGAAAATTACCAACCGTATAGGTGCCATCCTCCAGCCCCTCTTCTCCAAACTGTTCCACCGCGATCTGACGAGAAAGTTGGCTGAGTAATTGGCGATTCAGTGATTCTGTAAAACCATCCAGCGAGTTGCGATCATTGACATTGTTCTGCCGATCGTCTGTTGTCAGGTCTTGTGCCTGGGCCGAGGCGATCAGCCAATTGTAATTGAATGTATCTCCTCCAAAAGCTGGATTTACAGGCCGATAAACAAAGTCTTGCGCCGATGCCAAGCCGGCAAACAGGAAAAGGCATGCACCTACTATGAACCACTTCTTCATTGCTATTCCTTTTTCATTTTTAAAAAATTCCAGAACCTTCTACATCGTCGTCTTCCAGCTCGCTTTTTGCCGCTTTTTGGTTTCGCAAATGACTGCGGATGAAGCGAATGGAGACGTTGGCCTGCTCCTCAATCCGATCGTATTGCGGATGTAGGAAGCGCTTGAGAATGTCTTGGTCGTTGACCACGAGACTCACCTGAGCAAAACGCCCTCTGACGGGCAATTCTCTGATGACAATGGTGTAATCGTTGATTCCCGTTGGAGCAATCCATTTTTTAAAGAAAATATCGTAAAAGTCCCGCCCGGATTTGCTGCGCGTATCATCGATGATAAGACCGCCCAGCTCAGGCTCCACATCAGCAGCCGGAGCCTTTGACTGTGGGACAGATATTTCGGTGAAAGTGTTGGTAGAGGAAGATTGTGGTGTTGGGGAAGGTCGCCCCTTTGAAATGGAATCCAACGCCAGGAGGTTTTCCTGATAGTCGAATATTCGGAGTCGAACTTTGAAATAACGCAGGGAATCCGTGCGAAGTTCTGTTTTGCTGAGCAGGATTTTCTGCTTGGGTAAAACGTCGAACTTATCCCCTTCCAATTTCGATTTCAGGCCGCTCGGCCCCTCTTGCTCGATCTCCAAAACAAATTTCAGCTTCTGAGGCTTTGCTCGCCGGTGTTCATACCAAGCCCGCATTTGCTGTGGCTGTCCAGTCCCTTGGCTCAACTCAATCCATGCACTGGGCAAGCCCGTTGAAGCATCTGCCACCTGAAACGACCCTACGGTCAACAAAGCTACAAAAAATATGAGCCGAAGCTTCATTTGCTTGATTTGTTCGTCGCTTCAGCAGAAAATCTGCCACCGTCGGCACCCCGCTGAAAGTCATAAAAAGCCCGTCGGCTGCTGCGATTCCACAGACGGCTAATAGGCCGATTGCCGGATAACAACCTGAAGATTATTTCCAAATTGATGTACCTTGATATTCTGCGAATTGATACCATCTAGTTGGTGAATAATCTCGTTTCCGTTACCCTTCTGTATAAATTCAATATTCAAATTGTTGCTGTGTTCGAGGTCCTGAATGATTCGGTTGTCATCTCCTTGTTGAAAAACGACAATCTGGTTGTCATTGGCCAGGTTTTCCAAATCATATACATTGCCCGATCCATGTTGCAACAAAAGCAGTTGGTTGCCAGCTCCGTTTTGAAAGACATAAGCGTGGTTACCATCGCCACACTGTATGACCTTCGCAAAATTATAGTGGCCGCCACTCAACACCTGTTCTATACTCGCCTCATTGTCATTCCCCCATTGGATAATGGCGGCATTGTTTCCCTCTTGTCCGGCAATCTCTTCCCGAAGCAATTCGCTGGGCTGCCACAAGTCATCCTCCGTCACATCTTGATAGATGAAGGTTTGAGCTGACGACAGCCAGGCGATGGAAACAAAAAAAACAATGAAGACAATTTGTCTCATAAAGGTGATTCCTGTGTGGTAATACTTTCTCAGATTAAAAGTGTAAAAAGTGGGTGGAAAAGGACGGTATCCCATATAGATCCATTTATTCGGATGATGGTCCTTTTCCACCACTTTTTTTATAAATGTACACGACAAGCTTTCGTTAGAGGTTGGCGTGCCATCCATTCATTCTTAAGTAGTTTTTAGTTCTCAGACTGAGATACAGTGGCTGCGTTGCGGCTTCCCATCTGATCGATGATGCTGTTGTTCGCCTGACCAGACTGAGTGTTAGAAGCTTCGTTGACGTTACCATCTTGCATGATAGCAGCAGCGTTTTCGCTTCCTTCCTGAACCAATACGGAGTTGTTACCATCACCAAGCTGGCTCAACAAAACATCGTTTTCACCACCAGCAAAGTTGTTGTTGCCGTTTTGGCGAACAGCGATGGTGTTGTTGTTACCGATCTGAGCGGCACTGACGTTGTTAGAAACACCAACCTGCTCGATGGTAGCGGCAGAGTTGTTTCCGTTCTGATCGATGAAAACATTACTGTTCTCACCATCGATGCTTGTGGTAGAGATGTTGTTGTCACCCACTGTCTGGCTGAAAGCTCTGTTTCCACCTACACCAGTCAAAGTTTGGATGGTTTTATTGCCATCACCTTCCTGGAAAGAAGTGATGGTACTACCTGCATTGTCGATTTCTTGTCTTGTGACGTTGCTGTTTCCAGCCTGTGTGCTAGATGCCGTGTTGTTGGCTTCGCTGATCAAGCTGACAGAGCTGTTGAGGTCTCCATCCTGCGCAACATCGACGATGTTGTCACCACCTTCTGCGCGCATTTCACTGACGTTGGATTGACCTTTTTGAGAAACGTCGATGGCATTGTCATTGTCATTCTGTACAGCCAAAGACTGATTCAATGTCCCCACTTGCGTAACAGTTGCGCTATTATCACTTCCGTTCTGAGTAACATTACTGATATTTGACTGGGCAAAAAGAGACCCCATAGAAAAAACGAGGGCGAAAGAGAAGATAATTCTTTTCATGAGTGTGTCTGTTTAATTTTTAGAATGTAAAGGAGGACTGTATTAAGTTGAAAAATTGAATGATTACGTTCGGCTAGGGAAGTTAGAAAGCTGGTGTTTGCGTGTTGTTAAATGCTGTAGTGAGTCCTTGGGTAATTGCGCTAACAAAGTTATCTCTAATACACAACTTAACGAATACCGGATAAACGTAATTTTCCTACGTGTTTCCCGTAGCTACTCAAGCGGATCGCTCCTGTAAGGAAGCTGCCTTGTGCAGATAGTATTTTACCAAGCCCACGGTGTTGCGCACTTTGAGCTTTTGAATCAGATTTCTTTTGTGCGTCTCAACCGTTCGAGGACTGATGAATAAGTGATCGGCAATCTCGCGATTGCTGTATTCTTCGGCCACATACTTCAATATCTCGATTTCCCGCTTTGTCAATGCCTTTAGGCCATCTGTTGCCGGCAAGCGGTGGATGTTTTTCTTGGATCGTTGAATGCCGGAAACCAGGACGGTTGATACCTCTTTGGAAAAGTAGCTGTTGCCATTCGAAAGGGTTCTGATCGCCATCCACAATTCCTTCAGAGAACCTCCTTTGAGCAGGTAACCACGCGCACCTGCCTCTAGCATGGCAAGAATGCTTTGCTCATCGTCCGAATGACTGATGGCCAACACAAGCATTTCCGGATGGCGATCCAGCAGACGCTTACAGGTTTCAGCCCCATGCTCGTCGGGCAGTTGCACGTCCAGCAAGACCATCTGCGGCAACAGTCGATCCGCCTTTGCAAGGGCCTCCTCTGCATTTTTAGCTTCGGCCACCCAATCGACCTCTGCAGATTCTTCCAGCAGTGCCGCCACTCCCTTTCGAAAGATTTCGTGGTCGTCTGCCAACAGAATGCTTATTTGTCTCATCTCGTTTGATCTTCTAAGGAAAACACCAAAATTCAGCTCGTGACAATGCCACGGGCCGGTCGTTGAATTCAGTGATTGGGACGGGAATAAACGGAAAAACCTTCCTGTTCAGAAGGTCAGTTTCTTATTAGATCCAGTTAGTGTTGACACAAGTTGCTTATCAGAAAAAGGGCAACCTGACAGTTTAGGTGAAGGTCCGGTCGTTTGGAGGTTTGTGTGTTTGTATGGTCAATATACTGCTTTCCGTTCAATAACAAGAATCTGGGGAAATTAATTTTTCAATAATTCAGCGGCTAATACGAAAGGACTTTAGGTTCAATCGCTTAAATATTAAAGGCTTTTGCAGAGCGCAGTCGCCCATTGATGTGAAAGATTGATTCGAGTCGATCAAAAACGCTTCCCAAAGGAAAAGCCGACCAATAAAACGGCGCCTTCTCCAACTTCCTCTCCATCAGTCTTGACATTGATCTCAAAGCCAAAGCTCAGATTGGGCGTAAAATACCAGCCCTTATCGCCTAAGGAAAATATATATCCAGCTTCCACGGTAGGTTGAAAAACAATGATATTGGTTGTTCCTTTCAGGGCCTCATCCCTACCCGATTCATCCTCCCAATCCACCTCATTAAACCAAAGGTCTGCCCGAATACCCCCAAACCACTTTGCCTTGTTGGAACTCATATGGTATCGATAGCCTAGTGAACCCCCAAAGCCGATGCCATTTTCATCGTCCTGCACACCCAAGTCACGGTGATCCAATATATTGAGTCCCAAGCGCAGATTGACCGATGATTGGGCGCCCAATCCGAGGTCGAAGCGCAAGCCTGGCATGATCCCTGTCGGATAAGCCTGAAATTCGATACCCAAAGCTTTGTGGGGCGCACCTTCCGTTTGAGCATGTGCGTTCCCGGCAAGACAAATGAGGAAAATAAGACTTAGAAAACATCCTTGAAAGGCCAAGGAAACCCACCTAATAGACGATGACAATCTGTTCATATTTCAGATTTTATTCCGCAAAAATACGACATTCCATTTTGCTCACCCATAAAAATACTTAGATTTGACCCATAACCCACAACTATCGGCATCATTAATTCGATCGGCACACATATCACCAAGTTGCAATCGGAATGGGGCATTCAACTGGATCTTCACAAGAGAGACTTTCGGCGCATACCCAAAGACAAAGCTTTTATCGGCATCCTGCATCGACAGCTGAATCACATCGATGAGCTGGTCTTACTGTACGCCTTTTCCGAATTGAACGCCCTGCCAGAAATAGTTGTTTCCGGGACCTACACAAAATTGAATGTCCGACTCCGGGAACTGTACGAAAAAACCGTTCGCGGTGAAACCACCTCTTTCCAGAGTTTACTCCAATTCGACAATGAAGCAGCCATCGAAAGAGCGATTCGCGAAAACCGATCTCTGATCATCGTTTTGGAAAATCCGGACGAAAGCTCCTGGAACCTCCCCCGACGACAACGACTCAAGTCGCTCTTCAAAACCATTAAAAGCCTCGAAGCGCCAATCCTCCCCCTGCATCTGGCCTACGATACGCCACTGCCGCAGTTGCATCAGTTGGGACCAATCCAAGAAGGTCAATCTCCTAGCTGCAAAGCCATCCTACGCATCGGCAATGCCATTCCGCTGGAAGATCAACAGGGCTTCGATAAAACTTCTCGCTTCCGACGATTCCTCCAATCTCGGATTTTTGCATTGGGCTCTGCCCTGGAGGTCCGCAATTTTTATTTCAATCAAAAGACCGACGAAAACGAGCGCCTCCCCATCATCGACCCCATCCCTCCCGAGCTGCTGGAGCAAGACATCAAACAGCTAACCTTTCGCAGCTTCTTATCTGCCCAGAGCGATTTCGATGTATTTATTGCCCCCACCAAGGCCATCCCCAATATCATCAAAGAGATCGGCAGACTCCGCGAGGAGACCTTTCGGGATGTAGGCGAAGGAACCGGCATGAGCCTCGACTTGGACGAATACGATCTCTACTATGAACAGCTATTTATCTGGGATCGAAAGGCTAAGAAAATTGTAGGTGGCTACCGCCTAGGCAAAGGCGAAAAAATATTTCCTCGCTATGGTGTAGAGGGATTTTACATCCACAGCCTCTTTAAGATTGATGCAGCCTTCTACCCCATCATGCAGCAATCCATCGAGTTGGGGCGCTCTTTCATTGTCAAGGAATATCAGCGCAAGCGCTTGCCGCTTTACTTGCTGTGGCGAGGCATCCTTTTTTTCCTATTGAAAAATCCACATTACAACTACCTATACGGCCCGCTCAGCATCAGCAAGCACTACTCCAACATCTCCAAGTCCATCATCATAGAATTTGTCAAACGCAATTATTTCGATCATCAGCTCGCCCAGTTCCTGAGCCCTCGTAAGCCCTTTGAAGCCAAGGCCGATAAGATCGATATAGAACTCATCATGGATACCTTCCAGGGTGAATTGGACAAGCTCGACAACTTCATCGAAGAAATTGAACCCAGGCATTTTCGGGTACCAGTATTGCTCAAACAATACATTAAGCAAAATGCCAAATTCATCAGCTTCAATGTCGATCCAAATTTTTCCGATGTGCTGGATGGCTTTATGATTCTCAATCTGAAGGACATCCCCTATGCCACCATAGAAGCCTTGAAAAAAGAGCAATGATGAAATTTCTCAGAGCCTTTATCCGATTCATCTTGTTCATCCTTCTGTCGCTTGGCGTTGTCATTCAGATTATGTCGGCTGCTTGGGTGGCCAATCGCGGCCTTGCTTACAGACTGAACATTCGTAGGAAGTGGGCAGATCGGATGACGCGCATCTTGGGTTTGCGCATTCAGATGGAAGGGCGCATACCGGAAGGCCCCTGTCTACTAGTGGGCAACCACCGTTCTTACATCGACCCAGTCATCATTCTCAGAGATGTCTTGGCCCTACCAGTCGCTAAATCAGAGGTGCGAAAATGGCCCGTCGTCGGCATTGGGGCAGAGGTCACCGGAACCCTGTTCGTTCAGCGCTCCAATCCGCAGAACCGGCGGGCAATTCGCCACCAAATTGCCCAGACCATCAAAGAAAAAGGCTATCCCATCATCCTATATGTCGAAGGAACAACCCATATCGAACCAACCACCATCGATTTTAAAGTAGGTATGTTTGTCATGGCAGCTCGCGAAAAGCTAGCAGTCGTACCAGTTGCAATCGACTATGAAAATCTCGACAGCGCCTGGATTGGAGACGACACATTTGTACCCCACTTTTTTCGCACCTTTGGCAAGCCATACACCAACCTACGCATCAGCTACGGCAGCCCCATTTATCACAAGGACTTCCAACAGATGGTCGACTTATCCAAAGATTGGATCGATAGAGAAATGCTGCGCTTTCGCCAGGAATGGCGCTGAATCTCCTATTGCTCAGGCACTTCGTACTCAAACCCAAAGCGCCTGGCATATTCCTCGATCGGTCCCAATCCAACCTCTTCCCGTCGCTTATTAACATTCGCAGGGTCCATAATTTCGTGAAAATGCCTCTTGCCTGTCGCCTTATCCGTCGTGACCTGAGAGCCGTACTTTTGAGGCTTGCCATTGCGCATCAGGATGCGATCTTCCAAAAGCGCCAGGTTGCTGCCTCTGGATTCTCCTTTTTTGACAGACTCTTGTAGGAGGGGTAAATACTTTTCCTGTGTCTCCAAGGGGGCATGCTGGATCACCAACCAAACAGCCGAATTGGCCTGCCGTCCAACCAAGCTTGTTCCCGGCCAGCCAAACTCATCGATGATCTCAATGACCCGCATTTCATTGACACTGTCCACCTGCTGAATGAGCTTCCAATGATCGGTCATCTCCTTGGATTTACGACCAAAATTTTGCTCAATACTATCGATCATCCGACGGTATTTTTGGTCCTCCACATAAATTTCTTCCAACTCCTTTTTGAGTGGCTTGTTCATGTTTTTTTCCAACTCCGCTATGATGCCTTCTAATTTTTTGACCAAATTTTTCCAAGCCTCCAACTGGTGCAAGCTGTTCAAATCCGAATCCTTTTGCATCCACTTGAGATTGGTCCAGCCCTTATCAACAGATTGCTCAAGGTAGGTCATCGCCTTTTCAGCTTGTCCGGCTAAGGCCCAACTACAGGCTGTGTTGTAATGGGCAGAAGCATTGCCCTCCTTGATGGTGAAAGCTTGCTCATAAGTCTCAGCAGAAGCTTTGAAGTTTTCGGCTTTGTAGAGGCTGTCTGCCTTCATGATGGTTTCTCTGAAACTGCTTTGGGCATTCAATAGCACGGGAAGCAGCAAAAGACCGAGGTGGAAAAGGATCTTTTTCATGTTTTAGTTTTGCTTTTTTGTTTAAAAATCAGACCCGCTCCAAGCGGATGGGGTAGGTTTTGCCAGAGTACCATTGCGGTACATAGAGATTCTCATCGCGATCGACACAAACGTCGTGTGGGTTGAGGAAAGTCATGCCATCATAGGTGACCTTGTTCATTTGACCATTGGCATCGTAGGTAGGCGCTGAGGCCCCAGGGGCGGATACCATGCGATCGTTTTTGTCCAACACGGCTACAAAGCCGTCGTAACTGCCCCAGCTCTCTGTTACAATCACTGCGAAGTACAGTTGGTCGCCACGCAGTACCGGCCGACAAATCCAACAGCCAGGCAAGGAGGTGGTTCGGAGGTATTGACCGTCGAGTGTGAATCGCTTGAATTCCTGCTTTGTCCTGGAAGTAATCAACAAAACCGGATTGGCCGGGTCTCTTTGGTCGACACAAACACCATGACAGCAATCGAATTGGTCGTCGCCTTTGCCCTTGCCGCCAAAATGCCGGATGTATTCCCCCTTGGCATTGTACTGAGTAATGTAATTCAAACCATAGCCATCTGCCACATAAATATCTCCATTAGGGGCAATGGCTGTTTCGGTCGGCTTGTATTGATCGGCTTTTTCATAAACACCACTCTCCTTTGGGTAGTCGAGCGTCATCAGAATGCGGCCGTCTAAGGTCGTTTTGAATACCTGATGCAAGTCCTGATCGGTAATGTATAAAAACTCTTCACCTCCCTCTTCCGAAATGGTCAGACCGTGCGCGCCGGGAAATTGCTGGCCCCACACATCCAGTACCCGACCGGATTTATCGTAAATAATCACATTGTTCTTGACGTGATTTGTCAATAGGATCAGGCGCCCCTTGCGGTCTTCCACCATTTCATGGCAATCTTTGACCGGAATTTTCAGAGAATCCTGAACGCCCCACTCTTTATCTACATGGTAGCGATAATCTCCATGACCTACAATCGGTCCATTGGGTCGCCGCTTGTGCAGTATCTCGAATGTTGAAACGGGAGCAGTCAGTCCAGCTCCTACAAGCAGAGAACTCTGCTTGAAAAATTGTCGGCGATCGTTTTGTGGTTTTTCCATTTTAGAAACATTATAAGGTAAGTTGGTCTCGCTTTTATTCTATCAGCAGCCAGATCACTCTTCTGCTGAC
>JBCCSZ010000187.1:0-15583 GCA_039199225.1 Bacteroidota bacterium | reverse complement strand
TTTTGAAGCAGGCCGGCCGAGGTTTCGAAGGTGGCGGGCGTGCGAACGAAGGTTTTGGAAAAAGCCAGGATTTTCAAAGTATGGAAGACCGTATTCCTGACAAGTCTGCCGAACAATCGGCGCAATTTCGGGATAGTGAATATGACAAATATGCGGAAAAAGATGATGCTCGACTTGAAAGTTCAAGCCGCCAAAAAAGAAATTAACCCACCAATTTTCCGTCGCATAATTGACCGTTGTATACAGCTGGTGAATGGCCCAGGAATGTTCCATCTGCCCATGATCATCTGGCAGCGGATAGTCGACATCTTCAACCAAATGGGCTGTATTAAAAATAATGGATAAAATAAATCCAGCTACCAAATGCATCATCAAGAAACCGAGCAACACTTGCCAAAATGAGTAGTCCAACAAAACTGTCGGTAGAACGAGAAAGAGCGTGTAGTATAGCAGCTTAAAAAACAACAATCGCAACCATTGCCAGGAAGTGTGCTTAACTTCCAGCGGCCCCAGTTTTTTGCGAAAAAACATGTAGTAGTCTTTTGCAAAAGCAAATTCAATCGTCGTCAAGGCATACAAAAAGAAGGTGTAAATGTGTTGATAACGGTGGATGAACCACAGGGGTTGATGAGGCGACATGCGCACGAGTGGCGTATGGTTGATGTCCAGATCATGTCCATCGATATTGGTAAAATTATGGTGGACTTTATTGTGGATCAAATCCCACATATAATCGTTGGCACCAATAAAATTGAAGATGTGACCCATGACAAAATTGACCCGACGATTTTCGGAAAAGGCACCATGAACGGCATCGTGTCCAATATTCAATCCGGCAAACATACTGACAAAGCCCAGGCCAATCCAAATACCAAAAAAGACCCACAAACCGTTGTACCAACCCGTCAGTAAAAAGCAATACAACAATATATAAATCGACAAAAAGAGTGTAGCCTTGAACAACATCTTTCGATTGCCTTTAACCGAAAAGTCGTTCGATTCAAAATAATGATCGATCCGACGACGCAACTCTTTGTAAAAGGCATTGGCATCGGTTCTGTCAAAACTGATCATTGGAATCTGATTTACGAAGGTGAAAAATAGGTGTCAGACCAGCCTTCAGATGTTGGCGTGGTGCTACCATTGGCTCAATTTCAAAACCCTCCTTGAAAGGGATGAATAAATCTACCTGCGACCCCATGCGAATCAGACCGAAGACTTCGCCTTGCTCCGCCTTTTCCTGATCCTTGTAAGTAGCAATTTTCTTGATCCACCGATCTGCAATCTGGGTGACGTAAAGGGAAATGGTTTCATTGCTAATCAGGTAGGAGGCCCGTTCATTTGAAATCAGGTATTCCGCTCCGTCGTAGAGTGGCTTTCTATTGAAAATCAAATTATCGAACACATTCAACATCGAAAGATTGCCCTGACTGCTTTGGGGAAAATCGTGCATCAGCTTGCGGATGAATCCTGCGATGGGCATTCGATTGTAGTGAACATCTATGGTCGACATATAGATACCGATGAGGTATCCCTTTTTTCCAATTCGTTCTTCCTTAGCTACCTGGAATAGCTCCCACAACTTAATGGGTTTATTCTTCTTGACAGCAAATGCTGGCTCCTCTGCATTGATCTCTTTGATGTAAACCACATAGCCATCTGCCGGCGATAAAACATGCTCCGGATTAACGGGAATTTTCCGATTGGGATTCCGAAAAAAGTACAAGTACCGCCAAAATAAAAACAGCAGTACGACAATTAGTAAAAAGTAGATCATAGGTTTCCGATGTATCGAATAAGACGATTGGTTTGATCAAATAAATGGGTTCCCAACAAGCGATCAATCCACTTAAATGGGAATAGAAAAAAGACAACCAAAAACAGGTAGAGCAACAGCTGTACGAAAATAAATAAGTCGAGCAGTAGCAATTTGATTCGTTTCATAAAAGGGCCATATCTATGTAAGGAGAGGTGGTATCTAATTCTTTTTTGAGAAATGTCTCGTCAAGGCTGCCACCGACGATGACGGACCGTAGCTTTTCATTCAAAAAGGGCTTCGCAGCTGCCAAAAGTGGATCGCCTTCAAAACTGGCAAACATGAGTAGATTGTACTTTTGTTGGAGGCTGTGGTTGTATACCGTCCGCAGCAAGGCTTCCATGATGGCAGGGTCGTTAGAAGGAACGGCAAACTCGGTGATGCACATGCCTCGAAAGGCTTCGCCAAGGCGCGGGAGGGCCGGACAGGAAAAGAGGCTACTCAAAGTCTTCATGACCATCCGGGTCGGCAAAAAGCGTAGGTTGTACGACAGCACCCGATTGCGTTTGAAAGAGTGTGGGTCCCAAGCACAGCAAACGCCGACGACCTGCCCGTCTTTTTCTGCCAGAAAATAATTGGAAATGTCGAAGTTTGGTCGGTTGTGCAGATTCTTTAAAAAACAATCTTTACTTGCAGACATACCAAATAAGCGATTGGGCATATTGTCAGCCAACAATTTTAAGATCACATCGATGTCCTTTCTTTCAGCCCGACGAACTGCAAAGCGACGACTCTCCTTTTTAGCAAAGGTCAGCACGATGTTCCGAATTTCTAAATGACCAATCACCCTTGAATGCGGCACCAAAGGAAACTTGGGATGGCGCTTACCGATGTGGTCCAATGCCTCATCATTACCATCCAATATCAGAAGGTAGCACAGATTCGTTTTGGCCCACACATCTGCAAATACTTGCTTGGAAGCCCGATAAAACATCCCCAGTTTTTTCAACTTATCCAATAAGTAAAAATGGGTCAACTGTCCGGCCGTTTTGCGCTCCCCATTGATGTATATGTCGTGGTAGCCAAAGGCCGCAAAACCCTCCATCTTACCTTTCAGATAAAAGCCATAAAAGTCAAAGCTGTGGAATTGCAATTTCGAAAGCGTAAATATGTTTGGACGCTGGTCCACACAAATCGTCAAATCTGGTGAAACCATCGGAACGGCCTCCAAAATGGAAAGCAATTCTTCGTTGTGTAGTTCTGTAAGTTTTTCAATCTTAATCATCGATCGTATTTGGAATGAAACGAATACTGTAAACCTTATACATTTTCGACCGCTCTTCCTCCGAATGATCGGTCAACTCCACCCCTAAGCGCCTCAGCTCCTGCAACTTTTCAGCCCCCATCCGGTTACGCAAAAAGCTGCGGATGACCATCTGTATATTCTCGTACCCCTGCGCTTTGAGATGCGCCACAACTTCCTTGAGGTATTCAAACTGGGTAAAGCTCAACATATCCGACAGAGAAAAGAAAATCCGCGAATGCTTCGGAAATTCCAACTGATTCACCGCCTCCTTAAAATCGTCACAGAGGTAGCGGAGCGAGATTTGATTACCCAGCCGCTCCTTGGTGTCGTCCAATACTTTCGTCGTCAAAGAAGGCGGCAAGCTCCTGGCGTCCATCCAGTCTAGGTGGCCATTAAAAACCAGGTTCATCATAAACGAACGCCGCACCAATTGCTCATCTATCACCTCCTGGAAGCCTTTGCCAATGAGAGAGGTATCGCAGTCCGGATTGATAAAAGCCACATCTTTCATCCCCATCATCTGAAAGGTCAATCGACTGGAAAACAGTCCTTTCAACAATTTCCAACGCCACTTCGGAAAAGAACCATTGAGTGGAAGGTCACTCGAAAATTGTCGATAAAATTGCTTGCCGAGATAAAGCTTCAACAAGGGTCGGATGCGTTTTAGAAATCGCTCAAAATGGCCTATATTTAGGATGCCTTTGCGCAAATCAGATGGATGCTTTTTCCAATATGCCCGGGCGGCCTCCGATAGCTGTCCTTCCAACTGCTGATACATCGCCCAACGATCTTGTGAGGAGGACTTAGCACCAACAAAAGCCAGATAATCTTTGGTAGAAAATGCTTTTAAAGCAGTCAATTTCAGCTCCAATAAAAACTGTGCAGCTGCATTGAAATCTACCGCCACCACCTCTTTTACCGAAGGTACATCCAAGAGAGACATCACTCGCTCTCCACTACCTGTTATGGTCACCAAATAGTCTGGCTCAAATGCCTGTGCCAATCGACGCTCTACCAAATTGTCTTCATTGACATGGGAGTAATACAGCATGTCTATTTTGTTATTTTGTTTTAGTCAACACAACTCAACTGATGCCATGACGGTCCCAGATGTGCTTAATCACATCCACCAAATAGTTGATATCTTCCTTGGTATGGGTCGCCATCATACTGATCCGAAACCGCTGTTGATGAACCGAAACGGCCGGATATTCAATGGAGTTGATAAAAATACCTTTGCAGTGAAACTCGTAGGCCAGTTCGCGAATGTTTACCCTGGCAGGTACTCGAATGGCAATGATGGCTGCGTCTGGCGAACAAGCAAAGGTGACATGATCTTTGAGTGCGTCGACCGTATACTGTACGTTTTCATACAAAGTATTCCGACGCTGTGGCTCGTCTTCTATCAAGTCCATGACCGCATCAATTGCAGCAATGCAAACGGGCGGCAGAGAAGCAGAAAACATATAAGAACGAGCAAAATAGCGCAAGTAATCGATGATGGGTTTTTCGCTCGACACAAAGGCGCCATTCAAAGCAAATACTTTACTGAAAGTTCCCAGTACAATATCAATGTCTTCTTCCACGCCAAAATGCTCGGCCGTTCCTCGACCGTTTTTTCCCACCAATCCAGTACCATGTGCATCGTCCAAAACCACCATTGCGTTGTGGCGCTTGGCAACCTGGCAAACTTGGTCCAATGGCGCCATATCACCGTCCATCGAATAGACGCCCTCCACGGCAACAAAAGTATTGACGTAGGAATCATACTTTTCAAGTGCTGCCTCCAAATGATCGACATTGTTGTGCTCAAAAGAAACACTCTTGCATTTGTTGCCCTTGAGACCATCGTAAAAAGAAGCATGACTATAATCGTCGTACAGGCACAAATCCCTGCGGTCTGTCATGCCATTGACCAAGCCGATATTGGCCGCGTAGCCACTGGAAAATAAAAGCGTATCTTCTTTTTTCTTGAAAGCCGACAAGCGCTCCTCCAGAGCGCGATGCAAACTCGTGTAGCCATTGAGGGATGGTGGACCGCCCAGTCCCGTTCCATATTTTTTGCATACCCGAGCCACCTTTTCGCGCACGTAAGGATGGTTGGCCAAGCCGAGATAATTATTGGAACCAAACATGTACATCTCACGGGTTTTACCGCTGAGAACATCCTGGGCCATTACACGGTTGGCAGCCGGACTATCGATGATTCGAAAATAAAAATTGCGTTCTAATTGCGTATTTTTATGGAGAAATTCAGAAAAAGCAGTTGCCTTTTGAAGCAAGCTGAGATTCCGGTCCCGTATTAGGATTTCCTTGAGATTCAGATTTTCTGCAGCCATAATTACTTTAGTGTTTTTGAAGTTAAAGGAAGAGGACTAAAGCAGTTTGTAAAATGAAATAAGCCCATAAGTACAAACTGCCTCATTGCAAGTCAGATCCAAAACTCATCATACCGAGTTTGACAGGAGAATGACTCATGTTTGAATAGTTTCTTGTTCATCGTATCTGGTCAGAGAAAGAAGCGATGATGCAATTGTTTGAGTTTTGTCATGTATTTCTGCAAGTCTCCTTCGGATTGTTCAAAGGATTGTCGTATCAAATGTGTATCGATGTGATAGGATTGCGCTTTGTATTCGTATTGTACCATCGGCCCTTCCGAAACCCTTCCAATTCGCAGTGGCTTCCAGTTTTCTTTTTCAGCCGCTTGGAGGAAGGCGGTCTCTTTTTCTTCCGGTACCGTGAAGAGCAATTCGAATTCTCCGTGCGGCCCTGCCAGTAGCATCCAAGCTGGCAGCTGGTTTTGTTGAACCATCGCCAAAGCATCGGGATGCAAGACAGCTTCCAATGTTTGTTGCAAATGAAAACCGACATCATTGAGCCGCCCCAATTCATCCAAGGCTGCCCAAAAACCATCGCTGGTATCAATACAAGCCGAAGCGAAACGCCCCAGCAACTGCCCCTCTTTCAAACGAGCCGTTGGTTGGTAGTCAATACCGTTTGCAGCAGCCATCAGCAACTTGTCAAAAGCATAGGCACTCCCCGACCCCAAAGGGGCCGTTGTATACAACACATCTCCCGACTTCATGCCCAGGCGGCTCATTACGCCATCTGCCGCCACGGTCCCAATCGCTGTAGCGCCCACATGAAATTGCTTTCCGACGCTGGTATCGCCACCCAGTATGAAAGTGTTGTACGCTCGACAAGCTTCGGCAATTCCAGCCTGCAGTGCCATCGTGTAATCTTGTGCCAAGCTGGTAGGCAACGACTGACTGAGCAACAAGCCAATTGGTGTGGCACCAACCGCCGCCAGGTCACTTAGATTGACCGTAACGAGCATGCGACCAATCAGATAAGGATCATCGTACAAGCCGAACTCGATCTCTTCGACAATCGCATCCGCTGTACAAGCCAGTACAGTTCCATTTCCCAGTTGTATCAATTCCGCATCACTGCCGTGGCGTTCGTTGAGTTGATCGGGGCTCTTTTGAAAGACACTCGTCAAAGCATCAATCAGTTGTATTTCTGCTGGTAGTTGTTTCAGTTCCATGCTTGCGTCATATTGGTTTTAAAATGGGCTGAAGAACACCTTCTATCGCTTGGCAAGCCAGCTCCATACTATCGATGCGCCTGATTTGTCGGCCAATTTCTTCTGCCTTCATGGCGTAGGATGACTCCTCCATAATCTTTTTCAACTTTGCTGCTACCCGCTCCGCGCTGTACTTTTTGCGATCGACCCAACAGGCATTTCCATGCTTTGCAAAGCGAACAGCATTGTCCAATTGCTCATGGCTGTGCGGCACCATCACCATGGGCTTGCCAGCTTTAAGCGACTGTGCAACTGTGCCAACTCCTCCCTGGTGAACGTGAATCGAACTTTGGGGAAACAGCAGCGCATAAGAGGCATAAGGGCAAGCAAAAACATTGGCGGAAGAATGATCCAATACCGCATCGGGATCGTCGCCCGTGAGAAAAACGGCCCGACAGTTTAGGGCTTGAACTGCCTTTAGGCTTTCGCGATAAAAGCGCCCCGGATTCCAGACGGCGGCCGACCCGAGGGTAAAGACAACGGGTGGTGGTCCTGCTTGTAGAAAGTCTACCAAGTCGGGTGGCAGACTCATTTTTTCTTTATCCCTTTCATAAAATAAGAAGCCACAAACTTTGGTATTGGGCGGCCAGTCCGGTTGGGGTTTACCGAGCAAATCGGAAAAGAAACCCAGGCCCAACAAGGGGGAATGCTGCCCTCCAAAAAGTGGATGCGCCCCACGTTCCAATCCCAGTTGCTCCCGAAATTCATAAACTGGCTGGACCCATTTTCTGGTAAATAATTTTCCAACATTGAACACCGTTCGATAAGTCCCAACGCCCAGTCGGCGCAGGTGGTGCATTTGGGGGTATTGGGTCAGAACGGGTGGATCGTGGGCAGAGAAGTAACCCAGGGGGGTAATCATGGTAGATACCCAGGGAATGCCACTTGTTTCGGCCACCATCGGAGCGGCATAGGAAATGGCGCTGCTCACCAGCAAATCGGCATCTTTGGTGACGCGCATTAAATCTTCATATGTACGGTGGATGTTTGGAAACAAATATTTCCGCACCATATTCTCTGGTCCCTTTTTGAAATCCATTACCTCGTCGATGAAAGCGCGGTTGTCGGCTTCAATGTCGGGACGGACGGGAAAAAATTCAATGCCATCTCTTTCCACTTTGGAGCGGTAGTGTTCGCAGGTCGCCAAGACCACCTCGTGTCCTCTCTCTTGCAGGCCAATGGATAAGGCCAGATACGGATGCAGGTCGCCCAGCGAACCGTAGGTCGTTACAACAATTTTTGCCATGGTGATTTAATTTGATACCTGAACGCGGGCTCGCGGTGGGAAGGTGGAGAAATAGTACAGAATGAAAAAGCTGGTCGCCAAGGAAAGATGGAAAGTAAAAAAGACAAAATTGTTCAGAAAAAAGCTGGCCACAACGCCACCCAGAAAATACAAGCACAGGAACAATTCCATTAAGTTTTGATACTTAAAGTTTTCAACTGTTTCTTTCTTCTTGCTCTCCGTTGCAGCCTTGGGCGTTGTGATGTAGGGCGACTCGATTCGCAGAATACCCTTGATCGCTGCCACCGTATTATTAAAAGAAATGCCCAAAGCCACGACCATGAATAAGGGATAGGTACGAATGAAGTACAGAAAATTACTGCGATGGGTCCGGTTTTTATTACGGGCGGCGGCATACCAGTAAAAGCTGGTAAAGATCAAAACGACGATGATGGAGATCACCCCACCAATGGCTTGAAAAACAAAGGGAACTTGGTCCAAGGTAAAGAAAATCGGAATGCTCAACAGGGCCAGTAAAAAAGAACTGATGTACATCAGGCTGTTGAATAAATGAAAGACACCTTGAAATTTTACGCTTATTGGAAAGTTGGAGGTCAGTAGACTTTTCATGTGCTTGGCGGCCGTTTCAGAATTGCCTTTGTTCCATCGGTATTGCTGCAGCTTCAGCGCAATGATGGAGTACGGCAGCTCGGCTTTGCAGCCAACATTTTCGAGGTATTTGAATTTCCAGCCTTTTAGTTGAGCGCGATAACTGATGTCAAAGTCTTCTGTCAGCGTATCGTCTTGCCACTCACCGGCATCAATGACACTTTCTTTCCGCCAAACCGCACCGGAGCCATTGAAGTTGCTGAAGTAGCCTAGGCGGTTGCGGGAGTCGGCCTCCAGCGAGTAATAGGTATCTACGCCCAATGCCATCATTTCTGTGATGAAATTCTGGTGCCGATTCAAATGGTCCATGCGCGTTTGCACCATCGCCAATTTTCTTTCTGCCAAAAAGTAGGGAACAGTCTTGCGCAAAAAATCCCTGGGCGGAACAAAGTCGGCATCAAAAATGGCCAGGTATTCGCCTTCGGCTTTGTGCAAACCCCACTGCAAATTTCCCGCCCGAAAGCCTTTTCTGTCCGGACGTTTGAGGTAGACAATCTTACGTCCTTGGGCTTTCCAGTATGCGACATGCTTCTTGAGCAAGCCCGTGGTTTCGTCGGTAGAGTCGTCCAATACCTGTACTTCGATTTTATCTGTCGGATAGTCCAACTGCATCATGGTATCTATCAAACGGTAAATGACATCGCCTTCGTTGTAAATCGGCAACTGTACGGTGACACTAGGCCAATCCACCTCTTCTACTGCCGGAGGCTGTTCTTCCTTACGTCGAATGTAAGCAATCAAAAATCGGAGTTGAATAAGGGCATACACCAATAGACAAGTGAGGAATATGTAGTTGATACACCACAATAGCCCTACGCCAAATGAAGTCATAAGAAGGGTAAAGTTGCAGCACGAGAATTTGTAGAATAAATTCCGTTGCTAATTATTGAATAGCATTAGATTTCTGTTTTTCGGCTCGCCTCAATTCGTCCGAAGCACCACTGTCGCGGCCCTTTTTATTGCGAATGAATTGGTCGCCAAATTTGTAGCGCAATTGAAAGTTGAATTGCGGTCCATCCCATCGACTGTTGAGATCGACATCCATATTGGCAAAGGTTATATCGGCGAAAAAGAATCGGTTTAAAATATTTTGTACGCCAAAGCTCATCGTCAGACGGTCTTTCAAAAATGGTCGGCTGAAGCCAATGTCGACGCCGTACAGCCATTCCGAATTAATGATGCCTTCCTGGGTACCGCTGAAATACCAAGCCGTACATTCCGTCTTTATTTTCCAAGGCAACTTGGCATTGGCCTGAATAAATCCAAGATAATCCCAACGAGCCCGATCCAGGTTTTCGGCCAAAAATTCTGCGTCGTACTTTCCATAGTTGGCAATGATGCCACCAAAGCCCGAAATTTTCGGAATAAAGTCCAGTGGAAAATACAGACTGAAATTCCAGGTATTGAAAGACGAGAGGTTGACCTTTGTCAGGCTGGTCGCTCCGCTCTGGTCATTTTGTATGGTTACTTCGACAATCGCATTTTCGATAGATTTGTATGCTACATTGAAGAAAGGCTGGTTGTCATAAGTCAGAAAAAAGCGAAAGCTGTTGGTCAGTGCCGGCACCAGTCCGGGATTGCCTTCCCGAAAGGTAAATGGATCGAGAAAGAAAACAAATGGGTTGAGCGAAGCATATTCCGGCCGATCAATCCGGTAGCTGTAAGACAGGTTGGCTTTCAGTTTTTCAGATAAGTTTTTGCCAATGCCAATACTTGGAAATAGTTTCCGAATGGATCGACTGTTGATCGAATCAAAAGAGACAAATTGACTTTCAGAAAGACTGTTTTCGTAGCGCAATCCAATATTAGCAGACCAGCCTTCGTAATGCCAATCCGCCCTGGCATAAAGTGCCGTAATGGTTTCTTCGAAAATAAAATCATTGCTTTGTGATGGGTCGATGATCCACTGGCCAACATCCGACTTGGCGGCGGCCTCCAGCTGATTGTCCAGCTTTGCGTGGCTGAACTTGGCACCCATTTTAAATTTCCAATATTCGGTATCTGGCAGGCTGTAGTCCAACTTGACCGTCTGAATATCTGTCCGACCAAATTGCAAATAGCGCTGGTCGGCTAGTTCTAAAGCAGTGAGAATTTCGTTGGATGAGAGTACGCTTCTACTGTCGTCTTTTATTTTCACCCAATTGAAATCCGCCTCCAATTGATGTCCTTCTGAGTCGAAGCGAATGCGGTAGTAGGGATTCAGGGAAAACAACTGCCAATCGTCTGTCTTATCGTTGTCGGTGAAAATGTGCAAGTCTTCCACCGCATCATTCCAGTAATTGATCTGTGTTTCATTTTCGATTAGGTTGTCCGAATGCCGGTCCAGCCAGCGACCGGAAAGGCCGATTTGTTGATCCTCCTTTACGTCCCAATTAATATTCAGATCAGTCCGAAAAGTATTGGATGGATAGGGGTCTGTAGACCGCTGTTGGTAGACATCGCCATTGATACGGCGTAAGATGTTCAACTCTGTAAAGTAGGGATAAGCTTGGTAACCAAGGCTGCCACTGACATTTAAATTGCGACGAAAAGTACTCAGTGAAACGGAGGACTTGTATTTCCAATCCCGTCCTTTGGCCAGACCGAATTCTGCTGTTCCATTGGTTCCCAACAAACCATTTTTCTTCAGAATAATATTGATAATGGCGCCACTGCCTTCTGCATCAAATTCTGCTCCCGGTTGTTGAATCAACTCTACTTTTTGAATGTTGTCGCCCGGCATATCTTTCAACAAACTTTTCATATCCATGTAGCGCGTCGTCTTTCCATTGATGAGGATGGTCACGTTGGTTTGTCCTGCCAAGCTGATGCGATCTTCAATTACCAGCAAACCCGGAACTTTCTTGAGCACTTCCAATAAATTGCCATTCAAACTGCTGGGATGCTCACCAACATGTACCACCAGCCGATCGCCTTTTTGCTCAAAGAGTGGCCGACGGGCTGTCACTTCTACGGTCGATAACAAAGCTGCATTTTCTTTTAGGACCCAATCGATTGTTTTTGGATGATCGCTTGGAAAATCAACCACTGCGTTTTGCCGCTGGTAGCCCAAGATGGATACTTCCAGCAAGTACGCTCCATTTTTAACATCCTGCCATTCAAAAGCACCTAAATCATCGGTCAAAGTACTTTTCACTGGCAAACTATCCGACAGTTGAAACAGCACGACGGTGGCAAAGGCAATGCCTTCTTTTTGCTCATTGCTGATTTGGCCACTCAATCGATTTTGACCACTCAGCAAGATGGGTGCGCACAGCATGCACGCCCATACAACCAACGATTGTTTCATAGATAATTTTTACGATATGCCTATGCTGAAACCTGTAGGGACTTGGAAGCCACTCTAAACTTTTTGTGTAATAACGACAACCTAAAGGCCAGTAATAAGACCAGTGGAATGGCTGCGAGTGGCAACTGTTGTGGCAAAAACACATAAAATACCAAAGGAATCAAACTACACAACAAACTTACTTTGATATACGGGAGTCGATAAGGACGCGTTTTTTTTCGCAATAAGCCCAAGCCAAAAAATAGATGCAAGGGAATGCTCCACAGCAGATTCAAATTGGCGTGCGTCGCCCTGTGATCTGTCAACAACCACATGGTTAAAAACAGCCAGCCTGCCAAGCCGACAACTGAAAAAAGCAATACATCAAACAGCCTAAAATATTTTTTCATCCTGTATTCAATAAAACCAAGCAGCAAACCAAAGATCAATAAGAGGGTACAGATCAAGAGTGGCAAAATTTGATACAATCCTATGCTGTTGGAAAGTAACTCAGGGCGAATGATCCGTTCGTCCATTACCAACTTTTGTCCATCTGATCTTTGAACCTCCTCCAATAAAAGCTTCATTTGATCGGGTAAAAAGACCTCCTCGAAGCGTTTTGGTTTTCGATCGGCAGGTACACCCAAAATGAGATTGATGCCAAATCGAGCCCAGGGTTTATCGTACAGGTAAGGCTGCAGCGATTCGCGATAAGTAGGCAACTGAGCAATCAAGTTTGGATCGAGTTCCCAAGCTGCTCCCCAGGATTTTTTCAACAATGTAATTTGGCGACTCACGCAATTATCCAGAAAAAAGTCATACTTATAAAATCGATTTTCTTCCAGAAAATTCTCCTTCAAATTATCGAGTATTCTTTGGCGTTCTTCCAAACTCAGATCAAGTTCTTGAGCTAATAAGGAACGGTCTTCCAATTCATAAGCTCTTCGAAAATGCTTGAAAGGGCGGGTAGAAAGAGCATAATTCAACTTACCCCGAATGAATTTCAAATAAAAATTAGGAGTGGAAAAATCAAAAGTACCGTAATCAAAAACTTGATCGATTTTCAGCGTAGAGTCCTGAATTCTCAGGGAGGTATGACCAAAGACAGAATACAACTCCTCCCCGACCCCACAGGTTATCACACTTATTTTACTGTCTGGCGAAAGGTCCTGAGCCCAGAGCGACTGAACCGATAGCAACAGCAGTAAAATAAGTATTCTCGACATGCGTCAAATCTGATTTTTTTCAGGTCGGAAAAACAACACACATTCAAAAAGCAGATAAAAAGCCAGACAAAACAGCAACCAATTTGGTCGATAAGCCAAGATGACTGCTATGTGCCACAATATAAAACTTCTGACCGTAGCACTGATCGGAAAGGCCGAATTTTCTTCCTTTTTTATTTTTGTCAAATGGGCGTACAATTGTCCCGCAATGGCGATGATACTCGCCGCTACAAAAGCCAGTAGGCTGACATTCAATTCATAGGGCTGTATGGCCAGCCAGCAAAAAACGATGCCCAACAAAGCAAACGCATCTCCCACCCATACGGCCGCATCCCATCCAAAGCGAACCGGGAATGTATGGTAACCACTTGATCGATCCGCCGTAATGTCTTTGAGGTAACCAATCAAAACAAAATTGGCATAAGAGAAAAAACTCAAGCCCATCAACTGGTAAAGCTTTTGTCCCCAAACGCTCTGTAGGTCGGTCCCAGACACCACCATATAGCCCATAATGGGCAGCAACATCACAATCCAGGCATTGTAAAACGGCCCGGCAAACCAGAAATTCTTTTTAAAGTAAGTGTAGGTGGCCAAGCCTGCTATGGTCAGCACAGCCCAAAGTATGTTGTTCAAATTGAAAGAAATCAAAACCGCTCCGATTCCCAGCAAGCCCAAAAGGCTGACGACCAGCACCGACCGCACGCTGATCTCGCCTTTGACCAACGGCCGGTAGGGCGAGGAAATAGCATCCGTATCAATCTGAAAACAATCCGTCAAAGCCTGTCCAAAGCCATAGCCGAGAAAAAATGGCAAGAATAAAATGGCAAACGCTGCATATTCCAGTGCGACCTCAGAAGCCAGGGCCATTCCTGCCAAGCCGGCAACACCAGAAATAAACATCAGGTAAGGGCGCATATGTATGAGCATCCCCTTGGCAAAAGCAAAAGATAGGACAGGTGAAGGTTGAATCAACACCTTGTTGTTGATGATCTGTTTTGACATGGTTGAGTGGTCTTAAGTTTTTTTTAAAGTACTTTGATGGGATAGATGGAAAACAATTGCTGTGCTTCAAAAGCCGCAATCAAATCCTCTGTGGCTTTGTCGATCAAAGAGGTTTCCAGCGGAATCTTTCGCACGTCCAGCTTATTGTAAATTTGATGTAGGCCAATGAGAAACCAATGGTTGGCGGCAAATGGACTTTTGAGGTGTCTGCGGTTTTGTACCCACAGGTGAATGCTGACCGATGCTAGGTGCAACAGTCCAAACTCATAGGCCCGATCGTAGTATACCGCTGGAATTTCGGTGGTCGTATAAATATTGGTTTTGCGATCTGCTTGAATCGTCTTTTGCAACTTTCGGGCGTAGGCACCAAAGCGTTCTGCCATTTGAAAAATCATCATGCTTTCGACATCCGCTACCTTTCGTTGCTCCACCAATTCGTGGAATTGCAGCAAAGCTTCCCAGATCAAATCCTTGCCTTTGGCCATGAGCTTCAAAGCCTCCAATTGCAAGGGTGGCAATGATTCATACAATCTAAAAAGTTGGTGGTAGTTTTCTTCAGAAGCCTCTCGCCGAGACGATAGGACCTGCCGCATCTGGGTAATCAATACTTGCAAATTAACGGCCGTATTGCCATCAAAAACGGGAATGATGAAATGGTCGCGCAACATCTTTTGAAAAATGCCACTGTAAATACCCTCTTCCAGCAGATAGCGCGCGCCGAGCAACTTCCCCAATGCCTTCATAGCCTCCTCCACCATATCTGGAATCAAGCCCTTCGAGATGGCTGACAGCAAGCTTCCTTCGTTCGGCAGCAAGTGCATGGCGCGTGTTCCAACCAACGTAAATTGCTCACAAACCAATACCTCTGCAACCCGCTTGCAAAGCTCTCTTTTGACCACCGGCAAATCTACGGCCCGACCATTGTACAATCGGCGTTCCACCAAAAACTTCACACAGCATCGGATGGCCGTATCGGCAGCCCCCAAAGACATGGCGTTGCACATCAGGCGTGTCACCTGCAAAGTTTTAAGCGTGACCTCCAACCCATCTCCAACCCTACCCAAAACCTGCGTAGCCGGAACCGACAAACCGTCCAACTGAATCGCGCCAAGGTCCAGTCCGCGCAGCCCCATTGCTTGTATGGTTTCATAAGAGAAATCCGTTTTCTCATAGTCCGATTTGCGAAGGACAAAAAGAGAGTGGTCCCGAAAACGCGTCTTCTCAGAAGTCTGCACCAGCAACACAATCATCTCTCCCTTAATGGCGTGATTGACCAACCACTTTCGACCCGACAGCTCAAAGTCGTCTTCCTGCTGCACGGCCGTAAAAGTTCCGCTCAAAAGGTCCGACCCATTGGATTCTTCGGTTAAACCCAAGGCCACCCGCTCCCCTGCGGCAATCCATTCGGCCACCTGTCGCTGTTGCGCCTGGTCCCCCGCAATCCAGATCGGCATCGAACCGAGATAGGTTTTTCCATGGGAAATGGCAAGGGTCAAATCCCGCCGAGCAATGAGCCGCATGAGCAAAAAATTCTCCTCGCAAGAT
>JBCCSZ010000186.1:0-15644 GCA_039199225.1 Bacteroidota bacterium | reverse complement strand
TATTGCTGAAATTAATGGCAGCTGTTCCTGCAGCCTGATTGTTGAAATCGAATTCAAGGGTTTCCCAAGCTGCAGCAGTGGTTGTCATTGCTTCGGTCTCTACACTGATGGCCGCATTTGTAGCATCCTCCACTTTTACTCTCACAGGGATGCCTGCATCTGGCGACCATACGCGAACGCTCATCTTAGTTTCTCCGTCCTGGAAAGGAATAACTGAAGCCAATCCGTTGTCTCCCATGGTTGTACCGGCCCACAATTCTGACACATCGGTTTTGATGGCTTGTCCGACGAGATTGTTTGGATCGGTTGGGTCAACAACGATGGAGGAGGCATTACCACCAAAGTCTACCAATGCATAATCTACTGTTGCAGTATCTTCGAAGGTAATTGGCAGGTCGACCTTTTCTTTGCCACCACCGCCACCGCCGATGAATTTGATATCGTCCCAGTAGTATGTCTTTTCACCCGCCTCAGCACCAGTTGTACCGAAGTTGAAGAAAATAGAGACTTTATCGTAGGTATTGTTAAAATCGATCGCAGCTGTTCCATCAGCTTGATTGATGAAATCGAATTCGAGCGTCTCCCAAGCACCAGCAGCGGTCGTCATTGCTTCGGTCTCCACACTGATGGTCGCATTCGTCGCTGTTTCAACTTTCAATCTAACCGGAATACCTGCATCTGGCGACCATACGCGGACGCTCATCTTTGTGTCGTCGCTACCAAAAGGAATGGCGTTGACCAAACCAGCGCCACCGACAGTTGTGCCGGCCCAAAGCTCGGACATATCGGTCTTGATGGCTTGTCCGACCAGGTTATTGGGATCGGTTGGATCAACAACGATGGAGGAGGCATTGCCACCAAAGTCTACCAATGCATAATCCACGGTAGCTGTATCTTCAAAAGTAATTGGCAGGTCGACCTTGTCTTTTCCACTGCCTGAACCACCCAAGAAGGTGATGTCGTCCCAGTAGTAAGTTTTTTCGCCAGCCTCCGCACCGGTTGTACCGAAGTTGAAGAAAATGGAAACTTTATCGTACGTATTGGCAATGTTCAAAGGAGCCGTTCCATCTACCTGATTGGTAAAATCAAATTCGAGTGTTTCCCATGCTGCAGCAACTGTTGTCATCGTTTCCGTTTCTGCACTGATGGTCGCATTGGTGGCCGTTTCCACTTTTATTCTGACGGGAATACCCGCATCTGGTGACCAAATCCGAACAGTCATCTTGGTTTCGGTAGTAGAAAAGGCGATTGGGTTAACCAAACCAGCACCACCGATGGTTGTACCAGCCCAAAGCTCTGCCATATCCGTTTTGGTAGCTCTTCCGACGAGATTGTTCGGGTCGGTTGGGTCTACAACAACGGCAGAAGCATTGCCACCAAAATCAACCATTGCGTAGTCGATAGTAGCTGTATCTTCGAAAGTAATCGGCAAATCTACCTGATCTTTACCGCTACCACTGCCACCTAGGAAGATAATATCGTCCCAGTAGTACGTTTTTTCGCCAGCTTCTGCACCGGTTGTGCCAAAGTTGAAAAAGATGGATACTTTGTCGTAAGTGTTGGCGAGGTTCAAAGCAGCCGTTCCATCGGCAGTCGTTGAGAAGTCAAATTCGAGGGTCTCCCAGGTGCTGGCCGCTGTTGTCATCGCTTCCGTTTCAGCACTAATGGCAGCATTTGTGGCATCTTCCACTTTCAGTCTGACGGGAATACCGGCATCTGGTGACCATACTCGAACGGTCATTTTCATGTCGGTTGTGGAAAAGGCAATGGCTTTGGCCAATCCGTCGTCACCGATGGTTGTACCGGCCCAAAGTTCAGACATGTCGGTTTTTATTGCTTTGCCAACAAGGTTGTCCGGATCGGTAGGGTCAACCACGATGGAAGAGGCATTGCCACCAAAGTCCACCAACGCATAGTCTATATTCGCCGTATCCTCGAAAGTGATGGGCAAATCTAGCTGTGCGTATGTGAGCGTAGATAGGCAAAGAAAAAATAGCAAAGTAAAATTCTTCATCTTATGAAATGGTTTAAATGATGTAGAGAAACAAATTCAGGCATTGCTTTACTCTAGCTAGCGATAAATTAATATGGTAGATTTTTCGTTTTGTATTAAGCCATATCCGGATAGGTCAAGCCGTATCCGTAAGGGAAAAGTGGATCGTAAGGGTTATCTCCCATCAAGTAGTTTTCTCCCCGCTTTTTTTGCCAGCTAAAAGAGAGCTTACCTTGGAAATTATAATCCCCAAACAATACATCGGCCACCCCTTGGCCTTCCGAACCTGGCAACCAGGCAGCAACAAAGGCGGCGGACTCTTCCAATTCTTTTTTGATGATTAAGGTGCGTCCACTGACTAAAACCACAACGGCGGGAATGCCTTTGTCGGTAATATTGTGGATGGCACGCAAATCTTCTGGATGCAGTTCGTTGAGCACTAGAGAATGTCCGTAAGGGTGCAAGACTTTCATAAAGCCCTCAATCTTTTCGGATGTTTCCGCAATGGTGTGGTCTCCGTCTCGAATGTCGCCCATTCCTTCGGCATAGGGTGTTTCGCCTATGACGACAATGCCGACATCGTGTTTTTCGGGATCGGCAGCGCTGCCATTGATGTTGAGAATGGCATTGGGGGCAACGGCTTTGATGCCATCCCAAATGGAGGTTCCTCCCTCGATGGTGCCTTTCTGAACACCGGCGTTTGCCGAGTTGTAATCCATCGTGACATTGCCGTCTTCCGGAGACCTTCCGATTTGCTTGCTATCGGAAACGCCTTGCCAAGCGACTGTAAATCCACCGCATTGATGCCCACAGTCGTCGGCATTTTTACCAGCCACAATGATTCTGGCGTTTTTGCTGAGCGGTAGGATGTTGTTTTCATTTTTCAGCAGTACCAGGGACTTCCGAACAGCTTCGCGAGCTACTTCCCGGTTGGCCTTCGTTCCAAAGTCTGGATTCTTAGACCAATACCGCTCTGAAGGTCTGGGCTTTTCGAATAGTCCGTATTTTATCTTCACATACAAAATTCTGCGAACGGCATCGTCTATTCTTTCCATTGGAACACGGCCGGACTGTACGTGGGCTTTCAAATGGGCAATGAAATCGCGCCATTTTTCAGAAACCATAAACATATCAATGCCTGCATTGACACTCAGCGCAACAGTTTCCGCATAGTTGTAGTCCAGGTAATCAATACCATCCCAATCTGAAATGATGAAGCCCTCAAATCCCAATTCGTTTTTGAGAACATCCGTCAGCAGATATTTGTGTCCATGACATTTTTTGCCCTTCCAACTGTTGAAAGAAGCCATCACAGTTAGGACGCCTTCTGCAATCGCTGGATAATAGGGGGCAATGTGTATCCGGCTCATTTCATCATCAGAAATATCCGTATCTCCCTGGTCGATTCCGTAGGAAGTTCCTCCATCTCCCACCCAGTGTTTGACGCAGCCTACTACAGAATCAGTTCCGAGGTCTCCTTGTATACCTCTGACAAACCTGCCGGCATAGGATTGGACAATTTCAGGTGTTTCAGCATAGCTTTCATAGGTGCGCCCCCACTGGTTGTTCCGAGCAACGGCTAGGGTAGGCGCGAAGGTCCATTCAACACCTGTCGACAAAATTTCGCGAGCAGTCACCTTGGCAATCCGTTCAATCAATTCCGGATCGTTGGCTGCTCCAAGACCAATGTTGTGCGGAAAAATGGTTGCACCGATCACATTGTTGTGACCATGTATGGCATCTACACCGTAAATGATTGGAATTGCCATATGGTGTTCATCCGCTTCCATAGAGGCTGCCCAGTAAGCATCGTTCATGGCAATCCAATCGGCCGGCTTGTTATCGCCTGGAACGGAACCACCACCACTCAATACCGAGCCGATGTGGTAGGCTTTCACCTCTTCTGGGCTGATGGCCATGCGTTCGGTCTGGGTCATCTGCCCAATCTTTTGGTCTAAGGTCATTTGCTGTAGAATGGACTCCACTCTTTGTTGCGTTGTATGTTGGGTCATCGTATTTTCCATCTTAATCAAATTATTAATTGCTGATCAAAATTTGACGTTTTGAAATACTGGCTTTCGAATAGCCAGCTTGTTATTGTTTGGCGTATACTCGCACGTAGTCTATCAAAAACTGCTGCGTTTCTACATCAGGGTCCATGCCCAGGGCGCCTCCCCAGCCGCCGCCCATCGCGAGGTTGAGAATGATGTTTTGGGCTTTGCCAAAAGGCCAGGCCAGATCGCTGGAAGTATCTGTGTAAGAGAAGTATTCCTGGCCATCCACAGCGGCTGTGATACCCTCTGGTGTCCAGTCGACAGAATATAGATGGTAAGCTTCATGCATATTCTCGACGTCGAGGACAGCTGTTGGCTGATTACCGAGTTTGAAGTAATAGGCGCCGCAATGTACCGAGGCGTGGGCTTTGCCATTGCCCGTCTCATCATCCATCTCATAGCCAACGCTTTCTAGGATGTCAATTTCTCCACAGTAAGGCCAAGAAAGTTCGTCGACATATTCGTCGCCTAGGGTCCAGCCAGCTGCCCAGTTGCCCCGTTGAGGCGGTACCTTGGCCCTAAATTCAATGCGTCCATACAGAAAAGTAACCTTGCCGCGGGTTGTCAGACGAGCAGAAGTCCATTGTTGGCCCATATCGTTTTTCCGAGCTTCAATGATCAGGTTGCCATTTTCTTGTCGCGCATTTTCCAGTCGATTTTCTGTGTAATATTGCAATTCGTTGTTGCCCCAACCCCAGTTGCCAATGTCAAAGGTCCACTTGCTGGTGTCCGGTAAACCTTCCCCATCGAATTCATCGGCCCACACGACCTTCCATTCCTGACCATCTGTCTTTTGGGTCATTTTTTTAGGTGTCGTCTGGTGTTCTTTCAGCAAGCGAAGTTTAAACTTATCGACCTTAATATTGCCCTCCTTGAGGTGCAGCCGCACTTTGTGCAGCCCTTTTTGAAGGGGAGAACCGTCGACTGTCGACTGGCCGATGTTTGTCTTTGCAATAGGTAGAGAACCCGTGACATTGTACGTGCGATCGTCCTTATTGTCGATGTAATCTTCCAGCCAAGCTGTACTGCTATCGACATCCGAGGAAGCTTGAAGGCTGAAGACGTAGCGACCCGAAACAGGAATGTTCAAATCGAATGCCAACCAGGCATCTTCAGAGGAAGAAATGGCCACTAAATCTTCTTCTTTGGTGACATCTCCCTTGGAATCCACAAAACTTTCGGCTTCCACGATCAGTTCTGGTGGCGTTTGTGCTTCCTGCTGCATTTCCTTTTCAGCAACGGCAGGAGTGTCTTCTGTCGTTTCAGCGCAGCCGACCAAAAGGGTCAATGCAAACAGTGTTAGGCAAAAGAGCTTTGAAATATTGTTTATTTTCATTTGAAGTTCAAATTTTCAATCTTGGGTTTAGCGCTAGTTTTTGACAAGTAATTTCTCCAATTCTTCCAAAGACTTCCCTTTGGTTTCCGGAACCTTGGTGATGATGAATATCAATCCCAAGACAGCAAATATGCCGTAGATCATAAAGGTGAGGGAACTGCCCAGATTGTCGAGCTCCCAAGGGAAAATGAATTGTACCAATGTACTGACGCCCGAGTTGACCAGTCCAACAAAGGAAATGGCCAGCCCCCTGATCCAGTTGGGAAACAGCTCTGAGAAAAGTACCCACATCACAGGACCCACCGAGATGGCAAAAGCTGCAACGAAGCCCAGAATACCGATGAGAATCAGCCAAGCATTCATTTTTACAGCAGCCGTAATCAACTGTGATTCATAGGTTTGTGCCACATCCATGCCGAGGGTTTCACGGATGGCACCTTTATAACTGACATCATTGTCGAAGGTCTGTCCGATGAGCGGAGCGAGTTGCTCTCGGTTGATCTCTTCGGGCAGCGTTTGGACAGATTCTGCTGTCAATGTATAAGTTGCTTGATTGAATCCGTAAGCCAGTAGGAACATTGTCACAACGATTCCAGCTACACCGAAAATGAGCAGTGGCTTTCGTCCCAATTTATCGATCAGTGCAATGGCGATCAAGGTGAATACCAAGTTGACCAAACCAACCAAGATGGCTTGTACAAACGAAGCATCTGTTCCAATTCCAGACTGTTCGAAAATCATGGGTGCATAGAAGAAAACAGAATTGATCCCTGTAATTTGCTGTAGAATCCCAATGACCAATCCGATGGTCAAAACCAAGCGCAAAGAGGGCTGGAAGAGTTCTTTCAGCGATAGCTTTTCGCTGTTGTCTTCCTCGCTCATGCTGTTTTTAACATTGTTGATGATTCTTTTGGCCTCTTCTTCTTCCGCTGCTCTTTTCATAATGGCCAGAGCTTCATCGTATCGGCCTTTCATCGCCAGCCAGCGAGGGCTTTTGGGAACGATGAACAAGGAAAAAAAGTAAAGAAGGGCTGGAAGTGCTTCGAGTCCGAGCATCCAACGCCAATTGTATTCCCCAAACTTTAAAGATTTGGCCCAGGCAGCATCCGAGTCGCCCAGTTGAAGAATCATGTAATTGGTGAAAAAAGCAACAGAGATACCAATGACGATATTGAGCTGGTTGAAAGAAACCATTCGGCCCCGCATGTCCGGCGGCGCGATCTCGGCAATGTACATAGGTGCGATGATCAAAGAAGCACCAACACCGATGCCACCAATCATTCTGGCAATCACCAAAAATAGAAAGGAGGGCGCAATGGCTGAACCAAGCGCTGAGATAAAGTAAAGGATGGCGGCATAGGTTAAAACTTTCTTTCTTCCAATTTTATCGCTAACTGGCCCGGCCACCATCATGGCCAGGGTAGCCGTAACGGTTAGTGATGCTACCGCCCAACCCAATTGCAATTTGCTGAGGTCAAATTCGAGTTCAATAAACTTGTTGACACCAGAAATCACGGATGCGTCGAAGCCCATTAGAAATCCTCCCAAGGCAACGATCAGGGCGACGAGGACGATAAAGTTTGTTCTTCCCATTGTATGAAATTTTAGTTGGTTTAGTCGTTTTTTGAATTTTTTATCGGATCAAGTTCATATGTTGGAAGTTTTTTGTCTGTTACTCAATTAACCGGAAGGATGTTTTCAAAGTCGCATTGGAATCGCTTCCAACCCATATGTCAAATTGGCCAGCTTCCGCATTCCATTCCATTTTTCGATCGTAAAAGGCCAGGTCTTCGGTATGGAGGTAAAAGCTGATACTGGTGGTCTCCCCGGGCTCCATATGTACTTGCTGGAAGCCCTTGAGCTCTCTGACCGGGCGGGTGATGCTGCCAAACAAATCGCGGATGTACAACTGGACGGTTTCCGTTGCGGCCATCCGACCGTCATTGGATAGTTGGACGTGTACTTCCAGTCGTTCGCCCATGCGGATGGTATCTGCAGAAAGCTGTATTTGATGGTAGATGAAATGTCCATAGGACAGGCCGAATCCGAAAGGGTAGAGGGGCGTGTAGCCAGCATCCAAGTGAAAAGATGTATTTCCAACGGAAGTTTGTCCGGCGCGAACGGGAACATCATCGATGTGTACGAAGCTCTCAGGCGTACCGGGCTTACCCGAATTGCGCTGGTTGTAATAAATAGGTATCTGCCCAACCATTTTAGGGAAGCTAACGGGTAGTTTTCCAGAAGGGCTTACTTTTCCGAAGAGGATGTCGGCGATGGCTGGTCCTCCCATCGTGCCGGGGTGCCAAGCATAGAGCATGGCGTTGACGTAGTGCTGGGTCTGATCCAGGGTCAAAGGGCGTCCTGCCAAGACAACGAGGATGGTCGACTTGCCCAGCTTGGAAATTTCTTCGAGTAGCTCGTTTTGGTAGCCAGGCAAATCAATGTCTGCCCGACAATGGGCTTCTCCGGAAAGAATGGCTTCCTCACCCATAAAGAAAAGGATCGTATCTGCTTTTTCGGCAGCAGCCAATGCTTCGGCAAAGCCATCTCTATTTTTGCTGCGGGTCGTTTCCATTCCCCTTGCCACATGTATGTTGACTTCCGCTCCAAGCATCTCACGGATGGCTTGCAGGGGCGTTTGGCACCATTCCGCCTTGCCGTCGAAGGTCCAGGTTCCCATTTGCTCAAAACCATCATCAGCCAATGGTCCGATGATCGCCAGGTCTTTAATTTGTTCTTTTTGTAGGGGTAGTTTATCGTAGTCGTTCTTTAAAAGCACGCAACTTTCTAAGGCAGTCTGATAGGCGATTTGCATGAAATCGTCATTGCCTTTTTCGGGAAAACTGCTCTCGTCGACCATCGGCTGTTCGAATAAGCCTAGGTCAAACTTCACCTTCAGTATGCGGCTGACGCAGTGGTCGATCTTTTCTATTGGAATTCTACCTTCAGCTACCAGGGTTTCCAGATGATTGAGGTAAGAGTGGCTGGCCATTTCCATATCCACCCCGGCATTTACGGCCTCGAAGGCAGCCTCTTTTTCATTTTCTGAGAAACCATGAGTGATGAGCTGGACAACAGAGTCCCAATCGCTGACAACAAAACCTTTGAAGTCCCATTCGCCCCGCAGAATGTCGTTCATCAAGAATTCATTACCAGATGCTGGGATGCCATTGACATCGCTGAAAGCAGCCATAAAAGTAGCAACGCCTGCATCTGCTGCAGCCTTGAAAGGCGGTAGGACCACATTGCGCAGCTCATTTTCAGAGATGTTGACGTAGGCATAATCCTTTCCTGCTTCCGAGTAGCCGTATCCTGCAAAATGCTTGGCACAGGCGGCGATGCTGTCTGGTTTTGATAAATCCTCTCCCTGAAAACCCTTGACCATTGCCGCACCCAGTCGGCTGGCCAAGTAGGGGTCTTCTCCCAGAGACTCGGCGATACGCCCCCAACGCGGGTCACGGGTGATGTCGATCATTGGTGCAAATGTCCAGTGAATACCTACGGAAGCTGCTTCGATGGCAGCCATCCTCGCACCTTTCTCTACCAATGCCGGATTCCAGCTGGCTGCTTGACCCAAAGGGATGGGCAGCATGGTCTGAAAACCATGGATCACATCTCGACCGACAATGATCGGAATGCCGAGTCGGCTTTCTTCCTTGGCAATGCGCTGCAATTCCCGGAGGGTTTTTGCATCTACCTCGTTCAAAATAGAACCAACTTTTCCCTGTTGTATGGCCTCGCGAAACCCTTGGGGAATACCGTTGTGGTTGAAAAATTGGGACATCTGCCCAATCTTCTCCTGAAGCGTCATCTTTTGTAAAAGCTCCTGTACGCGGTGGGTAGTAGTGTCTTTTTCGTTGCTGGTTGTAGATTCAGTGATGGTCATTTGCTTTAGCTGTTGAAAGGCTGATTCAATTAGGCAATCTCTAGAAATTTTTAGAGAAGACAGAGGAGCCTAAGACTCCTCTGTCGTGAAATGTAGTAGCTTTTGCGTCAATCTGATGGTTTGCTTATTTGTCGTTTATTTGTTCAATACGATTTTTCCAGTTGCTGCTTTTCCATTCACAGTAAGTGTGTAGAAATAGATGCCGTTGGAAAGATCGTCTCCTTGCCAGCTCACTGTTTGTGGACCAGCCAATTGGTTTTCGCGAATGACTTGTGCAACCTGCTTGCCCGTAACGTCAAAGATGGCCAAATCAACAGCTGCTGCCTCTCTCAATTCGTACTGGAAGTTCGTCAGGCCAGGAGATGGATTGGGCGCAACCATGAATGATGTAACATCTTCCAAGTCATCTACAGATACTGAACCACTGATTTCGAAGTTGTCAAAGAAGTATTCATCGTCAGTGTTGGACTCTGGATCGAATAAAAGCACAAACTGCGTGATGTCAGTCGCCCCAGCTACAGACGTTGGATCAAAGGTCAGTTTTTCCCATGCACTACTAGTAGAAGTCGTAGCATCCATGGCGAGAATGACATCTCCATTTTCATTTTGCAGAGAAAGGCGAATGGTCGTAGGAGCATTTGGATCCCATACATCAAGGGAAATAACGCTATTGCCCAAAATATCTATGTTGCCATCAAATTTTCCGATCTGTACATCGACCATCTCACCACCGTTGCGAACATATCGTCCCGCATGACTGGATGTGTTGACACCTGATTGGTCTGGATTAACCACTCTTCTGAAATTGACACCAGAGTGTGAGAAAGTATAACTGACATTCTGGCTGCATTCAAAATCGTTGAAGATGTTAGCGTTTGAAGTGACACCCTCGCAAGGATCGTTGGCAAATTCAGGACCGTTGAAATTGTCCCAGAAATAAGTACCACCAGTATTTGAATCCGGAGCGAACAACAAGACAAGTCTATCGACATTGTCATTCGCAACCGATGCATCTGGCTGTGTATTAAAGCTGAAAGTGAGTGTTTCCCAACCCATGGCAACCGTTGTTGTTGCCAAGTAGATGCTGTGTCTACCCACAGGGAAGTTGGCTGGTAGGGCCAGCGTACTGTTTTCCAAGGTAATTTGGATAGTGGTGCCAGCACTAGGGCTCCATACGTCGATGCTCATTTGCTTGGTGCCACTAACATAATCTGATAGATCGGCCATTGGAACATCCATGATCAGGACGTCAAAGGTTTCAGCTGGATTACGGGTGTAAGAAGCAGCGGTCAGGCTGGTGTTGCCATCTTTATCTGGATTTTCATTGTAGGGGATGAATGTTCCGCTGATAAAACCATAATCAGCTTTGCGGGAGTCGTTGAAATTGTCCCAGGTGGTTTGTGCAGATAGGCTGTAGGTCAAAATGCATAGAAAAAATAAAGGGTAAAATCTTTTCATAATCGTATTATGTTTTTGTTTAATAAATACAAGCGAGTGTACTTAGGTTAGATTTTTTGATAGACCCGTACGTAGTCGACCTCCATCCTTTGTGGAAAGGTAGTGGTGGCATCCGGGTTGCCGGGAAGATTACCGCCAACAGCTACATTGAGGATCATGTGAAAACGTTGATCAAATGGATAGGTGGTAGGCAGCACAGTAGAACGAGTGTTGGGTACACCAATGTCGATGCCATCCATTTGGAATTGAATACAGTTTTCATTCCACAAGACCGTGAAAACGTGGAAGTCGTCTGCGAAAGTTCCTTCCTCCAACTCGAGCCCTTGGCTATTAAAGCGCCAGAAATCATGTCCGTAGTGGATGGTTCCGAAAACACGCTCTGGTTCATGCCCCAGGTATTCCATTATGTCGATCTCTCCACTTCTAGGCCATCCGCCGTATACCGTGTCCGTTGGGAGCATCCAAATGGCCGGCCACAGCCCCTGTCCGATGGGCATTTTAGCCCGTACATCCATGCGTCCGTATTTCCAGTCTCCTTTATTCTTAGTGACCATACGTGCAGAAGTATATTGGTGTCGTCCCAAGTAAAGGGGAAACTCTCTTTTAGCCTCGATCACTAAATTTCCGTCTTTCAGGTAAGCGTTCTCTGCTCTATCTGTGTAATATTCCAGTTCGTTGTTGCCCCAACCACAAAGATCGGGACTGATCTGACAGCCATCTCCCAAATCGTAGGACCATTTTGACTCATCGATGGTTGATCCGTCGAATTCATCGTTCCAAACCATTTCGTAGCCTTCCAGAGAAGACGTCAACTGGCAACCTGCAACATCCTCGACCTCTTTACACCCTGGTAGTAAATAAATCGCTAGGCAAAAGAAGAAAAGGATAAATTGATTGAATCTTTTCATTTTGGTGATTTATATTCTGAAAAACAAGATAGTTAACAAATTTAGTATGGAATCGGCCGATAGTTATATTTTAACCTACATCTTGCTTACATCGGCCCATTTATCTATTACATCATCACTACATCAAATCGGGTTACAGCTTTCTTTTTTAAACTGTAACTCACTAGTTTTCAGTCTGTTTACTATACTTTGTAAACTAAATGACTACATCTTTGTTTAGTTTCTGCCTAATTTTGTCGGCAAATAGCCCTACCATGAGATTGATCAGCTACATATGCCTTTTGTTGCTCCTGGCGAGTACCTTTAACGCACTTGCTCAAATGGAGAACATTGGATCTCCGAACGTTGCCAGCTTCTCCAGAACCACCTACCAGGCTGGAACACAAAATTGGGCAATTTTGCAAGATGACAGAGGGCTGGTCTACTTCGCCAATAATAAGGGTTTATTAGAATTTGATGGGACAAACTGGCAGGTATTTCCCTTACCTAATGAGACTATTGTCCGCTCTGTTGCAATAGATGCAAAAGGTCGCTTATATATCGGCGGGCAAGATGAGTTTGGATACCTCGAATTTGACAACAAGGGCAAAGGGGTCTACCGGTCCTTAACCGACCTCGTACCCACCGAGCTGAGGAGTTTCGAAGACATCTGGAAGATATACATCAGCGAAGAGGTCTCCTTGTTTTGTTCGAAAAAGGCCATTTTCCGGCTGGAAGATGGAAAAATGAAGGCCATCCTACCTAAAGGCCAGCGATTCGAGAATTTTTTTAAGCTGAATGATAAAATTCTGGTGCAAGACTTTGAAAAGGGTTTGTTTGAATTGGAAGGTGAGCAGCTCGTAGCGGTAGCCGGAGGAGATCGTTTTCCTGGTGAGCGCATCACAGCCATTTTACCATACGAGCAGGGGCGTTCGCTGTTGATTACTTTCTCAAAAGGTATTTTTTGTATGGATCAGCAGGGGGTTCAGCCCTGGAAAGTGGATGCAGATGTCTTTTTGAAAGAGCATCAGGCTTATTGTGCCATTCAACTCAAAAACGGCAAGTACGCTATAGGTACGCCTCAAAATGGCCTAATTATCATGGGGCATGAGGGTGATGTGGAACTGCATTTGAGCAAAAAAAACGGTCTGCAAAACAACACGGTTCTATCAGTGGCTCAAGATATTCAGCAAAACCTCTGGCTTGGCTTGGACAATGGTATCGATTATGCAGAAATCAATTCGCCCTTTGAAAGAATATGTGCGGAAGAAGACTTGCTTGGAACGGGCTACGCTTCCGTAGTTCAGGACGGCAAGCTCTACTTGGGAACCAACCAAGGACTTTTCTACAAAGAATTGAGTAAAGGAGGCTCTTCTTTAAATAGCCAGAAATTCAAACTGGTTGAAAACGCCCTCGGGCAGGTTTGGAACATCAACGAAATAGATGGGCATGTTGTCATCTGTCAACACAAAGGAGCCTCCTTCTTGAAAGATGGTCGAGCCGAGCCTTTTTCAAATATTCAGGGTGCCTGGAAATTCCTCAAACTCGAATCCCAACCTGGGTACATCTTAAAGGGGGCCTATTCGGGCTTATATCTGTATCAAGCTGGTGATAAAGGGACTGTTGGTGGGCAAACGCCTGATTGGCGCCTCCTGAGAAGGCTGGAAGGCTTCGACGAATCTGCACGAATTTTTGAAGAAGATCAGGATGGCAACATCTGGATTGCCCATGCCTACAAGGGGCTGTTTAAAGTCAAGCTGTCTGACGATTTACAGTCGGTCGAACAGGTAAAACTCTATGATCCTTCCAGTGGTCTGCCGGAAAAGCTGCCGATCAACGTCAGTAAGATCAGAAATGAATTGGTCTTTACCAGTCCGGAAGGCGTTTTTAAATACGACAAAGTTTCCGATCGCTTCATTCCACATGAGGGCTTCGTTGAAATTTTTGGATCGGGGCGCAATTTTCATCGGGTGTTGGAAGACAAATTTGGCAACGTCTGGTTTTCAGTAGACCACGAGTTTGGCATGTTGAAGGTCCAAGAGCAGGGTATTTTCAATAAATTCGACGTTTTTTACTTCAACCAAATACAGGAGGAGTTGGTCGATGGATTTGAGTATGTCTATGCTTACGACGAGCAAAATGTCCTGATTGGTACAGAGAAGGGCTTTGTGCATTACAGTCCTTTGCAGAATAAAAACATCGATTTTCCTTTTAATCTTTTGATCCGCAAAGTAACGTCGATTACCGAGAGGGATTCCATTGTTTACTGGGGAAATACCATCGAAAAGGTGCCGCAGGCATTTGCGTTTCCGAATGCCATGAATGACTTCCGCTTTGCTTTTTCTGCACCCTATTTCGAAAAAATTAGCTACCTCACTTATCGCTACAAGCTAGAGGGTTTTGAAAACGAATGGGCGCCCTGGTCTCCAAAAACAGAGAAGGAGTATACCAATTTGCCTGCCGGCAATTACGCCTTTAAGGTGCAGGCGCGCAACGCCTATGGTCAGATGAGCGATGAAGTGGTCTTTGCCTTCAAAATCTTTCCACCCTGGTATTGGTCTTGGTATGCTCGTGTGAGTTACTTTTCCATCGTGATGCTGACCTTGTTTGGCTTGGTCAAATACATCTCAAAGCGAGAAGAGTTAAAAACGGAGGCTTTCAAGAAAGAGCAGACCCAAAAATTGGAGCGCAAGGAGGCGGAATTCAAAAAGGAGGTCGAAAAATCGGAAGGTGAAATCATCAAACTTCGCAACGAAAAGCTCAATGCAGACATCAAGCACAAGAACAGTCGCTTGGCTTCAGTGACCATGCACTTGGTGCAAAAGAGCGAGATTTTAATGAAGATCAAAAACGATTTGAAGAAGATCGAATCAGAGGCGCCACATGCGGTAAAAAAGAAGCTGCATCAAATTACGAGAACCATCGAGTCAGATATTCAGCTGGACGATAATTGGGAGCAATTCGAAACTTATTTCGATCAGGTACACGAAAACTTTTTTAAACGGCTGCGCCTCAACTTTCCGGAGCTGACACCCAAAGATCAAAAGCTTTGTGCTTACCTACGGATGAACCTGACCAGCAAGGAAATTGCGCCTTTGTTGAAGATTTCAGTGCGGGGGGTGGAGATCAGTCGTTATCGTTTGCGTAAGAAGCTGGGGTTGAATCCGGATGTCAATTTGGTTTCGTTTATTATGGAGGTTTAGGGGGATGGGATTTTGTGATCTTGTGATCGGTGATCGGTGATCGGTGATCGGTGATCGGTGAGCGGGTGAGCGGGTGAACAGGGTGGGGAGTGGTTTCGAAAGAAGTTTTTTTGGAGAGATGCTTTTGGCTTTTGGGATAAAGAGATCGGCGGTGCCGACTGAAGGAGATTCAGAGGGACCGCCGATGTATGAATTGTTCGATTTCGTTTGTTGTAGTGAATCGCAGCTGGGGTTAGATTGTTTCCAGTTGCTCGAAGGCCATTTCTAGGCTTTTGGTGGTTACAAAAATGGGTAGTGTTTGTGTTGCGTGATCGGATTTTACGACCAGGAAGTATGCGCCTTCGGCCAGTTCTTCTAGGTTGTAGACCCTTTCGAAAGTTGCGGTTTGGGTTGTGTACTCGCTGAAAAGGGTTGTTCCATTTTCATCTTGTAACGTTATTTCTACGTAGTCGGAAGCGACTTCTTTGGTTTCGAAGTAGAACGTTTTTTCGTCCAGTGTCTTGATGCCGAATTCCGGTTTGTTTGTGTCGGTAAAGGCTGTATTGATAAAGAACAGCACCATAACCAAGCTTACAGTTTTCACTAGAGTTTTCATCGTCTTAATGGTTTTGTTTCTTAATTTTTTTGATTTAAATGATTGTTTTATAACCAATCGTTGAGGCAAAGCTATGGGCATATCGAGGCTCGAACTACCTGAAAATTGACCACTTTCAGTGCTATTTTAACCATAAATGAAAAGCTTGAAAAAGAGGGTTAATTTGGTATCAAGGAGGGGTAATATTGTATTGATGTGTATTTTTATGGGGCTCTTTTGGGGGGAGAAAAAG
>JBCCSZ010000185.1:0-15783 GCA_039199225.1 Bacteroidota bacterium | reverse complement strand
CCAGTTGAAGGAAAGGGTTCCGGCAGTCGGGATGTCGATGCAAACCTCGGCAGTATAGCAACTGGCCAATGTTGGATTGACGATTGGTCTGGGGCTGGCAGAAGAAGGGTTGCCGCAACTGAGATTGCCACCCGTATTGTTGGCGCCAGTCAGGATTAAGCTATTGGCATCTGGAAAATCGAAGGCTTCTCCCTCAGCAAGGTTGACATCCTCTTGCCAATTGTCTGGTGCGAAGGGACCGACGAAATTGCTCAGCTGTGTCAGATTTTCAAAATCAATGTTGATCTGTACGTCGGTGCAGCAGTTGTCCGTAGCCGTGGGGCGATTGTTGATTTGGGTGGCTGCATTATCAGCACAACTAATGGTGTCCGAAATGCATGTCAGTATGGGTGCGAATTTATCTTCCACCAATACATCCACCTCACAACTGTTACCGCTGGTGAGGTCTGTAACATCAATGCTCACCATTTGGCCGATACAATTGCTGGCATCAAACACATCGGTTGGGGCATCGCCCGTCCAAAGGAGGTTTCCATTCTTGCTGATCGTTATCAGGTAATTGCCACTACCCGCTGGGTCGCTGACGATCAAATCGTCTAGTTCGGCTTTGGTGATGCCACAGTTGGTGCCGACGGAGATGTTTGGACTGATACATCCTAGGGCTTGCGCAGAGGCGCTGTACGATCCCATCAACAGCCATCCCATCAGCAGCAAGCAACACAATCGGCGTGGCGATCTGGGAATTCGTCTGAAAAGTTTTTCCATAGTATTTGGTTTAGAAAATTTAAGAGGTATAAGAAAATTGAGTTCCAATGCATTTTTCGGCAACGCTCCGCCAAGCCAGGCAAAAGGGGCTAAACCCTAATGCAAGGCAATGAATGGTAGATTGACCGACTGGTAGCCAAGGGCAGAATGCCGTCGGCAGGAAGCGGTCAATCGAGCTTCAAGCAATGGTTGGTACCGATTGCTGCGGATCGTTTTGTTAGTTCGCTTGGATAGAAACCTTGGTACTTGGAAGATGGGACAATACAACCGCCAGCCGAAGAAACGGACGGGCTAGTCTATTGAAATTGCTGTTCGGAACGATGTTGTTTGAATGAGGGAATCTGAATAGGCGGGAAGAAATCAATTTTTTGAGGTGGACGGATGGGTGGCCGGCCTTTCAAAAAATGCCAAACAGTAGTTTACTCATTCGTATGTTTGTTTTCGCTTGTCTATTTGTTTTAGAGTACAAGCGATTTACTATTTTCGTATCCAGATCAAATATAATACCAATCGAATGGAAATAAATAAAAATATATTTTTTCTATTATGCTTTTTGTGCTTGCTGCATACCCCTCCTTTAAATGCTCAGCAGGAGATTGCTCCATCACCTACCTTTAGCAATCCTTACAATACCATTTATGTGCATTTGTATTATTTGCAGGCCAGGAGTTACCAGCCAGAAATTGCGGCCTTGACCATACAGGGAGAAGAGGGCCAGGAGGCGATCCGAAAAGCGATACAACTCAAGCAAATTTTAGACGGTAAGGGATTGTTTGTTCACCTGAATTTATTGCCTCAGCAAAACGACTACGTAGACAGCCTCAGCATGAAGGCTTATTACACGCCATTTCCAGAAGCCTTACCCGAAGTATATCTTGAAAAGGTAGACAGTGTATGGCTTTTTTCTAAAGAAACCGTTGGGTTGATTTCAGAAATGCACAAGGAAATTTATCCTTTTGGAATGGATCGATTGCTCAATTGGTTGCCTAAAACGGGACAGCAAAGAATCCTTGGGTTGGCTACTTGGCAGTATTTGGGCATCGCCATTTTGATCCTCCTGGTTTGGGTCGTCTACCATCTGTTGAGCTTTGTGTTCAATCCTCTGGTGAAGCGTTTGGCAAAGAGTAAATATGCCTTGCAGGAAGACAGTCCACTCAAGATGCGCATCTCCTACATGTTCAGCCTATTGATACTGCTAAACCTGGTTCGAATGGTGCTACCTGTGTTGCAGCTGCCCATCCGAATGGTGGAATTCAGTGTGATGGGATTGCGGATTATGACGACTGTTGTTGCAATGCTACTGGGACTGCGGATTCTGAGATTGGTAATGAATTATGCGGGGCGATATGCTCAAAGAACCGATAATCGGATGGATGAACAGCTCTTGCCGATCGTCCGTCGCTTGCTGGCCATTGTCATTGTTACCGGCGCCATCATACAGATTCTTCATTTGCTAGACGTCAACGTAACTGCCTTAATTGCTGGGGTTTCCATAGGCGGATTGGCGCTGGCGCTGGCTGCCCAGGATACGGTCAAAAATCTCATAGGTTCCGCGATGATCTTTGTTGATCGCCCTTTTCAAATTGGTGACTTCATCGAAATCAGTGGGATGGCAGGGACGGTAGTCGAAGTGGGCTTCCGTTCTACCCGCATACAAACGGGTGATACTTCCATCATTTCCATTCCCAATGGAACCGTCGCCAACCAATCGGTAACCAACAAAGGTGTCCGGGTCTATCGCTTGCTGCGCACCACCCTCGGCATCCGATACGATACGCCCCCGGAGCAAATCAAATTGTTCATTGATGGCTTGCGAAAACTGATTGCAACACATGCCCAAACGCGCAAAGAAGGCTACTATGTGCATTTCAGCGAATTTTCTGCCTCCTCTCTCGACATCTTTTTCTGGGTCTATCTGGAGGTGTCTACCTGGGGCGAAGAATTGGCGGCTAAAGAGGATGTTTTGCTCGCTGTGTTGGAATTGGCCAATGAGCTGGGCGTAGAATTTGCCTACCCAAGTACCTCGATTTATATGGAGAAAACCGCACAAACTTAAGGGTGTATTTTGTGAGATAAACAAAATGTGTATAAAAAGAATGTTTTTGTTTTAAAATGTTTGCATTATTAAAACTATTTGTTTTAAATTTGTTGTGAGCAATTCATCTTACTAAACAACAAAGCCAATCGACAATACCCTCACCTCCTACAGGTGGGCTGATAGACTATTGTAAGACTTGATTATTACTATGAGAAAGACCTGCAGGCTTTTGGCACAAACCTTTCGTACCATGATTTCTAACAGCAAAAACAAGAACAAATGGATGGCCTGGTTCCAGAAGGTAGGCTTCCAACTCCTCCTGGCTGGCATCTTAGTCGGGCTCTTACTACAAAAAGATTTGAACTTTCAATTGGAGCTAAAGTCGTCCAACGCACAAGCGGCTGATCTAGTGGAGGAGGAGGAATCTCCCGAGGCTGTGAAAGCGACCCTTCCGATGAGCTTTGGTGCCAATTTGATCAAAGCCATACATACAAAGGAGGCGAATGAGTCGGTTGCCCAAGATGACAACCTGGGCAATACCTACTCGAATATGACCTATGGTAAGGAAGTCAAAGCGGTGGCGACCGACAAAGTGGCTTTGGCCAAGCGCAAGCGGCAGCAGGCTTATGTCAAACGCTTTGCTCACGTGGCTCAGGGAGAAATGAAGAAGTATGGTATTCCGGCCAGTATTACCTTGGCCCAAGGCTTGATCGAAAGCAATGCAGGGGATAGCCGCCTTTCACGGGAAAACAACAACCATTTTGGTATGAAGTGCTTCTCTCGCAAGTGTAAAAAAGGACATTGTACCAATTTTACCGATGACAGCCACAAGGATTTTTTCCGCAAGTATCAAACTGCTTGGGAAAGCTACCGGGCGCATAGTCTGATGTTGCACAACAGTCAGCGATACAAGAAACTGTTTAAGTTGGGTAAGCAAGATTACAAGGCTTGGGCTGGTGGTTTATCCAAAGCCGGATATGCCACAGACCGTCGCTATGCGCAAAAGTTGGTGTACATCATCGAGGATTTGAAGTTGGATCAATTCGACCGATAGTTCAAACCAGGCTTTGTTTCCTTTGTCGGGAGAAGCTTTCTTCAGGCGTTAAATATTTTATAAAAGCTTACGGCCTCCTGGTTTTGGCATTGTATGTGCGGCAAAAAATAGGAGACATATGTCCGGCGTTTTTAATGCAAAACTATGATTGCCATGAGGAAAACAAACACGATCCTATCCATTCTCTCTTTGCTATTTCTAACTGCCTTACTGCAGGCACAAGAACCGGCGCTTGCCGACTGGCTGGCCGAAAAAGGTGTAGAGGCCCAATCGGCTGAGGATGGGCTGTATTACAGCATTCAGCAGGAGGGCTTTGGCGATGCACCGAAAACTGGGGATTATGTCATGCTCAACTACACAGGGAAGCTATTAAATGGGGAGGTATTTGACCAATCCGATCCATCTGATCCATTTGTTTTTCAACTGGGCTATCGCCAGGTTATTTTGGGTTGGGAGATGGGTTTGCCCTTGTTGAAGGTCGGAAGCAAAGCCAGTTTGTACGTACCATCTAATTTGGCTTATGGCAAGCGTGGTGTGGGCAAAGTGATCCCACCGGATGCCCATTTGCAATACGATATTGAACTACTCAAAGTAATGAACTTTAGGGAATACGATCAATACATGGTCGAACTGGAAGAAAAGGAACGGATTCGATTTGAGCAGCATAAAGAAAAGCAGTTTCTTCTCGACAAAAAGATCATCAACGATTATGCATTGAGTCACAAACTGAAGACGCGTCGTACCAAATCGGGGCTCAGCTATGCGCTGACCAAAAAGGGCAAGGGGCAGAAGGCACAGGCAGGTGATATTTTGGAAGTGCAGTATGAGGGACGACTAGTGGACGATAAGGTTTTTGATCAGACCACTGGTAAATCCACCTTTCGCTTTACACTAGGAGAGGGGAAAGTCATTCAGGGTTGGGAAGAAGGTTTCCTGGAATTTAAAAAAGGAGCAGAAGGATGGTTGTTGATTCCTTCCCGAATGGCCTACGGTCCGATGGCCATCGAAGAGGAGGGAATTTCAATTCCTGAGAATGCTGTGTTGATCTTCAAAGTCAAGGTAAAAGACATTCACCAACAAGTCGCTAAAAAGTGATTGGTAAGTGCAATATTGAATTGAGCTAGGCACTTCTTCTTGCATTAAAAAAGGTGAACAGGAAGAGGGCTTTCACCATTCCATTGTTCACCATTATATAGAAAAGATTCATTGCACATTCGTCTGACAAGCTCAGGGCGTTGCTTACCGCAAACGATACCTCAGACCGATTCCCAGGTTATTGATTCTGGGCTTGAGGTCTACACCATCTTCCTCACTCCAATTGTTTAAAGATTGCAGTACGCTGGATTGTACACCTGCTGATAATTTGTTGCTCAACTGATAGAAAACACCGATACCTGCGTGGAGGGAAAGGTGGGTTCTTTTTAGTCTTGCCGATGATTGGTCATAGTCGTAAATGCGACCATTCCTGTCTAGGTCCTTACCTTCTTTCATATGCAAATGACTAAAGGCCAGCCCAGCCCCAGTTGTAATACGCCAACGCCCTGCTTCCCACTCCTTGCCTCCGCTTAATTCAAAACTCAAAAGTCTGGAATAGTTGTATTGTTCAACCGATCTGTGAAAAGAGCCAATAATGGTCGTATCTCTGTAGATTTCTCTCCGCACGCTGTTGATCCCATGAGTATGCGTCGAAACATGTGCGTTTTCAACCAATACCAGCGTATCTCTTTCCAAAGAATGTTGAAATCGATTTTCAAGCTTGTTTAAGGTTAGCCTTCCTTGCAAGTAAAAGCCCTTGCGCCCTTTCCAGCGGATACCACTGCTGACTTGCCAACCCAAACCAGGGGTTGTCGTTTCTCTTTTCAAGTCTGCATAAGGGTTGTCACCTTCGTAGGGCATTGTCCAACTGTTCGCTCCACCAATGAGGAGTAAACTGATTTGTGCTTTGGCTTTTGTACTTAAAGATTCAGTTGGTAGTGTTGAAGTAGCTGCCTCGGTTTTGGGTTGTGGGCTGTCGACAGTATCCTCAGAAAGAGAAGGCACAGGAGTGGGAATATTGCGCAGGACAGGCTCATTTGCTAGTGAGGGCGATTCTTCACTTGGAGTTGTTTCCGTTTCTTGGGGCCATCCGACCTTCGGTAAGGTAGATCCATCTGCTTTTGTTGGTTCTACGACCAAGGGGCGCTCCCCTTTATTTGGCAAGCTTTCCAACGGCTGCTGTGTCGGTTTTTCGGTAGTTGTCTGTTGCTCAGAGAATGTTGTTGACTGCGGTACGCTTTCCTCGGGCGTTGTGTTTGTTGCAATGTTGCTTTGAGTAGTTTCCAACTGAGCAGTGGATGGTTGTCTGGTTCCACTTGTCAAAGATCGAGTAGTGGTTTCCGCCATCCTCCGTGGAGCAAGAGACATGGACTGGGTAGCTGGCTTTTCGATAAATGTTGTTGTAGGAGAACTGGTAGCTTTGGAAGTTACGCCTGTTTGATTGACCTCCTTGACTGATGCTTTAGTAGTTGTAGTTTGTGCTGTAGTAGCCTGTGCGACTTTATCTTTGCGATTGTCGGCTACAATTTTTTCCTTTGGTTGCTCTAGCGTAATTTTTTCCATCAGAGAACTTTCCATCAAAGGCAGTTCGGGAGAAACAGGCTCACTCAGTAATCCGTCTGCAGGGTCGTTTACATCCAGCGGCGAGGATTTCTGACTCAAAAAGTAGGTTGCCAAACACAGGATTGCAAAAAGTGGCGCCACCAGCCAAAATTTTCGGAACCAACTCCTGGAACGGGCTGCTGTTTGCTGAGCCGTTCCCATTTTATGGAAGATGGGCTCTTTCATATCATCCCAATCGTAGCCCTCTGGAATGTCTTCCTGAGATTGCCGATTGAAATAGTCTTTCATATCAGAATCAAAAAAGTCCATTGGCCTTGAGTTTTGTATCCTGGTGTAATCTGTTTTTGATCCAAACCTTGGCTCTTGAAAGCTGAGACCTGGAAGTTTCCGGGCTGATGTTCAACATTTTCCCTACCTCAGAATGAGTGAATTCGTCGATAATGGTCAACAAAAAAATGGTTTTATATCCTTCTGGCATTTTACTTAGCAGGCGTTCAATCATTGTCTTAGACAAGGCATCGAATCGCATCTCTTCAGCGTATTTATTCTCGTCGATGGCGTCCAGTGGGACTAAATGTTTCAGGCGTTTTTCTTTTCGTAAGTACATCAAACACTGATTGACAGCAATTTTTCGGAGCCAGTATTTGAAAGCGCCCTTGGCCGGGTCGAAGTGGTTGATGCGCAGAAATACCGTAGCAAAAATTTCTTGCACGATGTCTTTGCGCTCTTCTTCCCGGATGATGTAGCGACGGACAATAGAAAAGACATAGGGCAGGCTATGCCGGTAAAGGGCCTTGTAGCCCTTTTCCTCTTTTCGCTTGCACGACGCTAAAATGGATGTACTGATTATCACCTTTTCTATTTAGTAGCCTGAGTTGCGACAACTGAAATCGCAACTTGAATGATTGAAACTGCTTTGTAAATTGCTGCGCAGTTTGGATGTATGAATTGAAAATGCAGGAGATTGCCAAGCAACCTCCTGCCGAATCATTCTGATTTATTCGCAGTTGCTAATTACGACATGAAGATCGTCGAAGCTGTTGATGTCAACCACTCCGCCACCATCATTGAGCGTAATAGAAACAGGGTATTCTACACTCACCAGGAAGATGGTCTCCAAAGCTTCCTCATATGCTGCCGCATCGTTCAAAACAATGCTGTTGCCATCTATATCTGCCACTGTAATCGGGTAATTGATTTCGTAGCAGCCATTTGGAGAATTTGGATGATTGCTGAACAAGAACAAAAGCTGAACCGCAGGATCGTCTCCTCCTACGACAATGCCGTCGCACTGGTTAAATAATAAAAACAGTTCATTGTCATCGTTGGCAACCAACACGCTACCATCCTCATCTATCAGTGAAAGCGGGTAGGCAAAACCAGCTACATTACCATTAAACAGTAAATTGTTGAATTCGTTTTCATCTGCTGCCGTTACAACCGTGCTGTCTAGCAGAATCAAATCGACAGGGAACACGATTGTGTAACAGGCCAATGATCCACTTCCAAAGATGACAGAGTCACAGGGATGAGAAATGGTTTCGCATGTTGCAAAGAGTTCGAAGATGTCATCGACGTTATTGGCGATGAAAGTCGTATCGTTTTCGCTGTCGATCAAAGTGATGGGGAATTCGAAGAACAACAGCTCGTGTGTGGCCAGCAAGTCGATGAATTCCGCTTCGTCGTTTGCTGTAAAGATCGTTCCGTCCGGATGTCTTAGGTTGATAGGATAATCGAGAATGTAGCAGGAGTTGTCAAGATTGATGAGGAATGCTGGGAAATCCTCTGTGGTCCAGCCAGTGTCTGGAATACAGGCAGCAAAGAGTTCGCCGAGTTCTTCGCCATCATTGGCCGTGGCGGTTGTACCATCCTCTAGCTCGATTTGCAAGGGATAGACAAAGTCGATGATACAGCAAAAGGTCGTGTCCAAAACGATGTTGGTGAAGTCCTCCTCTGTATTTATACTGATGCTTGAGCCATTTTCAAGTGCCAATTCGAAAGGATAGGCAATGGTGATGCAACCTAGTAAAAGACCCTCTTCTGTTTGCGTTGTGCGCAAGTTGGAAACCAGCTTGCTGGTGGTTGTTTCTTTGGGTGTGATGGGGCTTGTAACGACTTTCTGGTCGTCCATGCTTTCCTTTTCACAGGAGGTAAACGTAAACAATGCTGCCATTAAAAGTAGAGGCAAGTATTTTAAATATCTCATTTTTTTTCTTTGTGTGATCAAAAAATAATTTGGTGCATTCGATCGAAACTACATAGAACTATATGCTGTAAACCTTCAAAGCGTTGCACGACTCGAAGATTTTTTCGAAAAAAAGTTGAAAATTAAAAAAAGCTTAGTAATCGGCTGATTAGGAGTGAGTTATGGGTGGTGTGCGTAGTGGTAAGGTAAGGAAAATGCAAAAAAATAGAGGTCAGTAGCAATGTTTGCCGCTGACCTCTATTTATATTTTGTCAGGCTCTTGTCATTTACAAGAGTGGTCTGAACAATGGATTATTTTGAAATGATGCGAATCAAGCCTGTTCCTTGCCTTCGATAGACTTTTGGCGGTCGGCCTCTTTCATGCCTTCTTTGATCTCGCTCTCAATGGTTGCTCTAGCACTATTGAACTCACGGATGCCTTTGCCAAGACCTCTCATAAGCTCGGGAATTTTCTTTCCTCCGAATAGCAGGAGTACAACAAATAGCACGACGATGATTTCGTATCCTCCCAATCCAAAAAATAGTAAAGTACTCATGACAATTGATTTTATTTGTGCAAAGTTACAATATTTTAACGGCTTTGTGTCAGATTACCCTACCGTTCAGGCAGTATTTCGAGGCAATTTCTTCCGACCAGCCGTTCCTTAGACTGCCAGCCCAAGGCAAGGTTTACTTCCTTGGCAAAGGCAAGCCATCATTTTTTCAGTCCGATTTCTCTGAGTCGCTCATCCAGGTATTCTCCGGCAGTAATCGGCTCATAAGCCAAAGGCGTCTCCTCGGTCACACACCGATCCAGGCAAGTCAAGTCCATCGTGCTGCGGGGATGCAGAAAAAATGGGATCGACAAGCGAGGCAGGTGCCAGAGTTCTCGTGGAGGGTTGACCACCCGGTGGGTGGTAGATTTCAGGTAGTTGTTGGTCATGCGTTGTAGCATATCGCCTACATTGATGACGATTTCGTCCTCCTCGGGTACAATTGGAACCCAATCGCCTTCCATTGTCAGCAACTGAAGACCACCAGCGGAGGCACCCACCAATAGCGTAATCAGGTTGATGTCTTCGTGTTGCTCTGCTCGAATGGCCGATGCTGGCTCTTGCGTTATTGGAGGATAGTGAATGGCGCGAAGAATGCTGTTGCCATTGTGGATTTTATCTTCGAAATAGTTTTCTCCCAGTTCCAGGTGAATGGCAATGGCCTTCAGTAGCTCGGCTCCGGCTTTTTCAAAAGCGCTATACAGTTCTCCGCCGTACTGGGTAAATTCCGAAACCTCTCCGACCATGACGTTGTCTGGGTACTCCTTTTTGATGGCATCGCCGTCTTCGACTGTTTGTCCAATCTGGAAAAACTCCTTGAGATCGGCCACCTTGGACTGCTTGGCGTGTTCCTTCCCAAAGGAGGTGTAACCGCGTTGGCCGGCCAGACCGGGAATTTCATACTTTTGTTTGATTTCTTCCGATTGAGAGAAAAACTCCTTTGCAGATTGAAAGAATCCTTCAATCAGGTGCTTGGGGATGCCGTGATTGCGGACACCTACAAAGCCAATTTCGTGAAAGGCTGTTCCCAATTCCTTGACAAATGCCAACCGTTCTTCTTCTGTTCCATTTACGAAACTGGATAAATCAACGACTGGAATAACTCTGTCTGGCATTTCTAGACTTTTTGATGATTAACGGACTAGTAAAAGGGTCTTTTACCAATTTACAACATTTTCGCCAAATTGTTCAGTTGCCTATCTCCGGGGCTTGTATCTGGCCAATTCCAGCAGTTGCTGGGCGTCTTTGGCCTCGATTAACTTTTCCAGAGGAAGGTCTGGATGGCGTTTCATATAACTTTTAACAATTTGCCAGCCGATCCAGTTTGCTGTGCGTCCTGGTGCTTCTGGTGGCATACCCGGTGAATTAGGGCTGTAGTCGACCAGCTTGCGGATGTCGTTCATTTCGGTGGAATACAACAAATTGTTGCTCAGGAAATGCGCCCACATTTGCGCTTCGTTGTTTTCGCACCATTCGACCTGTGCCGGCGTGTAAGACAGCTTGATGGAATCAGGTGTTCGCGGGAGCAATGCGTCTAGGATATACAGTTTTTTACCATTGTGGATCATCATATCCAGTAAGCGATTGCCATTTTGATTGCCTACCATATCGTCGACCAAGGCATCTAACACCAATTTGGGCATATGATCCTTATCCATACTCCGACGAATGTACCTTGGAAAAAATTGAGGGTTGTAATGCGGATAATCTGCTCCCAAACCAAAATCGAGCCCCATGGCCAGGATATTGTCGTCGGCAACAAAGGCTGCATAGGTGTATTCCGATATAAAGGTATAAATGGTCGGCACTGCTTGCTCCGGAAAATAGTATTTGTAGAACTGAAAAGCCTCTTGCAAGGCCGCCTTTTCGGCTTCGAGATTACCATATACTATCTGGCATGTATCATAGATGGCTCGTATGCCCGGATGGGAAATCAATCCTTTGACGGCCTCCTGAAATTGAGCTTCTGTAAGTTTACCGACCGGTACACCCATCACATTTTCGAAATACAGCTTCGTAAAGGCCGGATATTTGCTATTTAAATCATTCATACCTGATGCTATGGCATTGGTATCTAAAGAGAACAATGCCTGATCGAATCGCTCGACATTCAGCGATACGGATATATGAGAAACATCAGGAATATTTTTACCTTTGTCCTCCATACAGGATTGGAGAAGGATAAATAAAAAGGCCGCAAACAGATGGGACGTTTTGAGTAAAGGTCTTCGACAGACCGCGAAACACTTCATAGGTAATTTAGTTAATTCAGGACGTTCAAATGTGCAAAAGTAGCAATGTTTGCAATATTCTAAATCACTGACCCGTTCCTCCTTACGTTTACAATTCGGACGGTACGCAACCAAAACATTCCAGGGATGAAAAAAATTGTTTTTGTAGCTTCCTTTTTAATCCTGGCAGTTCTCAATGGCCAGGCACAAGACTTTCGATTTGGCTTTCAGCTCAGCCCGACTTTCAGTTGGATGAACAGCGATGACAATAAAATCAATGGCAATGGCACCAACTTGGGCCTGCGGCTGGGAATGCTCGGCGAGAAGTATTTTCGCGAAAATTATGCCTTGCTATTTGGAATCGGCTTTGCTTTCAATCAAGGAGGTACGCTGAAGCATGAAGTGGGAGGCAACCTTTGGCCCAATTCCAATTTAAGTGAAGAGTTTCTCAATGGTATGGATGATGCCCTGCCCAATGGCGTCAACCTAAAGTATGGCCTACAATACATCGAATTGCCTTTCGCATTGAAAATGCGTACCAATGAATTTGGCTACATGAGGGGCTTTTTTGAAATTCCACGACTGACATTGGGCATTAACACCCAAGCTCGTGGCGCCATCAATGGCATTGGTGTAGATGTAGAGAAGGAGAAAATCGAAAAAGATGTCAACTTCCTGAATATCTCCTGGGGTATTGGTGGCGGTATCGAATACCAGCTCGGAGACAATACCTCTCTCGTTGGCGGCCTCTTCTTCCAGCAGGGGTTTTTGGATGTTACCAAGGATAAGAATACCGTCCGCTTCGATTCAACCGAACGGGTCAATGAGGGGTCAGATAATTCCAAAGGTACCATTAGCAGCATCACCTTGCGATTGGGGCTGATGTTCTGATGTTCTCTGTGCGAATGTCTTTGTATTTCCTCTTACATTAGTGGAAACTTGCATTTGTTCGATAAAAATTCGAATATGCAGCACAGAATCATCAAATAGTGCATACCTTATGACAGAGACGGATACCCTCCAAAGTGAAAAAATCCAATCTTTCATCACCCAAGCAATGGCTGAAGATGTTGGTGAAGGCGACCATACTTCTTTGGCTTGCATCCCGGAAGATGCGCGTTCCGACGCAAAATTGCTGATAAAAGACGATGGGGTTGTGGCCGGCGTGGAGCTGGCGCGTTATGTTTTCCAGCAAGTCGATCCAACTTCTACCATCAAAGTATTTATATCGGATGGCGCCAGTGTTAATTATGGTGACATCGTTTTCCAAGTCAATTGCAACAGCCGTAGCTTGCTAAAAGCTGAGCGCTTGGTACTCAATAGCATGCAACGCATGAGCGGTATTGCCACCTTGAGCAATCGCTTTAAGTTTGAGGTAGAAGACTTACCCGTCAAAATTCTGGATACCCGCAAAACGACACCAATGATTCGCTTTCTCGAAAAGTGGGCCGTGCGCATTGGCGGATGTTTCAATTATCGGGATGGTCTTTACGATTGGTTTATGATCAAAGACAATCACATCGATGCCTGTGGAGGTGTAGAGCAGGCCATTGAGCAGGTTGCAACCTACAAGCAGAAAAACAATTTGGACTTGGGCGTAACGGTAGAAGTGCGCAATCTGGTGGAGCTGGATAAGGTGCTGTCTACAGGGAAAGTGACCCGTATTATGCTCGATAATTTCGAATTGCCGCTCTTGCGAGAGGCTGTTCGGGTGATTGATGGTCGATTTGAAACGGAGGCTTCCGGAGGTGTGACGATTCACACGGTGCGTGAGATTGCTAAGTGTGGGGTGGATTTTATCTCTGTTGGCGCACTGACTCACTCTGCTCAAAGTCTGGATATGAGCCTCAAAGTTATCAAGTAATTTATCTCAAATAGGATAATTTAGGTAGTTCATCAGGGCCAGAAGGCTTACAAAAACGACGATGAGCCAAAAGCGAATATCCTTGTAATAGATCAATGTTTCGTCAGAGGTTAGGTCTTTCATGGAGCTGTTTTCATTCGGTTACGGATCGTTGAAGACCAGCCAGGAAGCCTGCAACAGCTTACTGCCAATCTTTTCTAGCTTTTTCAGTCATTCATTTTGTGAAGAGCAAAGGAGCAAAGGTTAAACAAAAAATGCCCCTAACAGAATACGTCACAGCTTGAATTGTATAGTAGTATGAGGGCCAGCCTGCTTAGATGGGAGATGAAATCGATGATTTCCACAGCTGGTATGCCATTGATTTTTCAAAAAGGATGCCAAGCACGATCAGGTTTGTGCGATTAACTCCTCGTTGATTTCCTTGACCAATGATGGACCGGCATAGATCAAACCGGTGTAAATTTGAACCAAACAAGCACCCGCTTCCAGCTTTTCTATGGCATCTTTGGCGCTGTTGATGCCTCCAACGCCAATTATTTTTAATTTTTTTTCAGATTTATTATAGAGGTAGCGGATGACTTCCGTAGAGCGGTTTTTGACCGGTACGCCACTCAAACCACCAGCTCCAATGGCCTGTATGGCAGCGTCTGATGTCTGTAAATCTGCCCGGCTGATGGTCGTATTTGTTGCAATGATTCCTTCTATACCACTGTTATCAACAATTTCCAAAATATCATCTAGTTGAGCTTCATTCAGGTCGGGGGCAATTTTCAGTAAGATGGGCTTGGGATTTGCCTTTTGGCGGTTGAGTGCTTGTAAAGTACCCAACAACTGCGTAAGCGGCTCCTTGTCCTGTAAAGCCCGAAGATTGGGTGTGTTTGGAGAGCTGACATTGACGACAAAATAGTCGACATATGGGAAAAGAGCTTCGAAGCAATAGGTGTAATCGTCGGTTGCCTGCTCATTGGGCGTGAGCTTGTTTTTTCCGATGTTGCCTCCGATGATGAGTCCGTTTTGAGGTCTGTTCTTGAGCCTTTCCACCAATGCTTCGACTCCTTCGTTGTTGAACCCCATCCGATTGATGAGGGCCGAATCCTGGGGTAGACGAAACAGGCGGGGCTGGGGGTTACCTTCCTGCCCTTTGGGCGTGACTGTTCCCAACTCGACAAAGCCGAAACCTAGGGCAGACATGGCGTCGAAATGCTTTCCATCCTTATCGAATCCTGCTGCCAGTCCGACGGGATTGGGGAAAGTCAGACCGAAGAGCTTTCGCTCTAACTTTGGATTTTGAACGCGGAAAAAAGAGCGCGTAATGGCTCCGACCAGCGGCAACGCCAGCAAGAATTTGAAGATAAATAAGGTCAAATGGTGGGCCTTCTCAGGCGGCCAGAGGAACAGCAAGGGCTTTGCTAACAGTTTGTACATCCGTATTATTAGGTTTGATTGGGCAAAAATACGCTTTGCCCAGCTCAAATCAAACCCTTAAGGTCGACATTCCGCCATCGATACCGATTACTTGTCCACTGATCCAGTTGCTTTGCTCAGAAAGCAGGAAAAGTGCCAGTCCAGCGATGTCCTCTGCTTCACCGACTTTGCGCAGTGGGTGTCGGTTGGCAGATGCCTCCTTCTTTTCGTCCGTCGACAGCAACTTGGCAGCAAGCGGTGTGTCTGTCAAGGAAGGGGCGATGCAGTTGACCCGAATGCGTGGCGCCCACTCGGCAGCCAAGGAACGCGTGAATCCTTCTACCGCTCCTTTTGCTGCAGCGATGGAGCTGTGAAAAGGCATGCCTTGGCCAACGGCTACTGTACTAAAAAGCACAACGCTGCCCACTTTCGATGCCTTCAGCGCGCGCTGGGTGGCTTGCAAAGAATTGACAGCACCAACGACGTTCAGCTCGTAGTCCTCCCGGAACTGAGCGGCCTTCAAAGAACGGAAGGGCTTGAGGGTAATACTGCCAGGACAGTAGACCACACCATCCAAGCTATCCGGAAGGTCCAACTGTTTGAGATCATCGGTCAAAACGTCGGCTGCAATGTGTGTAACAGGCAGCGTCGTCAGTGGCCCAGGATTGCGCGAAATGACAGTTACCTTGTCTCCTTGATCGACCAATTTTTTGACCAATGCCAGGCCGATTCCAGAGCTTCCGCCAATAATGAGAATGTTTCTATCCATTTTTTTCGGCTCTCAATTTTTCAATTTTTTTGTAAACCTCTTCGGATTGCGCCATGATACGGGAATACTCCTTGATATCACCGGATCTTTGGATATCACGTGCCTTTTCAAGCAGGGCTTTGTACTCCTTTTCGAGGGCTTTAACAGGATCTTTCTTGAATAAACCAAACATAAAGCGTAAATTTAGAAGGCTGGATAAAAAAAGTGTTCTGGTCTCCCAGAACACCTATTAATCTAAAGCTAACCTAATCAAATTCTTTATTGTGATATTTGTTCACTACTTAAGATCACATTATGTATCTTTCGTATTATATTTGGTTT
>JBCCSZ010000184.1:0-15858 GCA_039199225.1 Bacteroidota bacterium | reverse complement strand
GTTGGCTTGGAATTGCCGCTCTTGTAGTGGCGAGATGAACAGGGCTTTTCGGATGTACAACCACGGAGAAGTCGGCGATATTGGAGAGGTGCTTCGGCATGCCATGCGCACCAAAGACTATGAAAGGGTGGTCATGGTGGGCTTCAGTATGGGGGGCAATATCACCATGAAGTATCTGGGGGTCAATGCCGGTCATTTGGATGCGCCCATTTACAAAGCCGTTGCCTTTTCGGCTCCTTGCGATCTGGGTGAGGGCGCAGAACTATTGGACTGGCCGGAGAATAAGTTTTACCGAAACCGCTTTTTCAAGATGTTGCGCAAAAAGATCACCGAGAAGGCCGAGCAGTATCCCGGAAGACTTGACATCACGAAGTTTGACGAAGTAAAAGTTTGGAAGGATTTCGATAATTTCTTCAGCGCACCCATCAATGGCTACAAAGATGCCGACGATTTTTACCGCCAGGGCTCGGCCATCAATTTCATGGGGCCGATCAATGTACCTGTTTTGTTGGTCAATGCCCTAAATGATCCTATTCTCAGTCCCAACTGCTACCCAAAGGAATTTTGTGAACAGCACGCCTTTATTTATCTGGAAACACCTCAACACGGCGGCCATGTCGGTTTCAGTGGTACAAAGGATGGTTTCAACTGGGCAGAGCGCCGCGCTTGGACTTTTGTGACAGAACATTAAGTCACCCAGGCTTGGATTCTGTTAGAAAGTACTTGTCCAGCCAAACTGAGCAAAAGGACACCTCCAAGCGAAGGCATCCCAAAATTAGTATATGAAACTTTAGTTATTTACTCTCCTCAGCACATCAGAAGCGCCAGAGTCCCGAGCTTTTTTCACCTGTTTTCCACCAAAATTATACGAATAAGACAGTCGTACAATGCTGCCTTCCAGGTCGTAGTTCCAATCGTAGACGATGCCTTGCTCTGGCAGCTGATTGACGAAGCCTAGGAAGGAACCAGAGTTGAAAATATCTGTCCACGATAGACCAAGCGTACTATTTTTGAATTTTTTCTGAACACCCAAATTGACAAAGGTTTGTTGTGGCTGATAAATAGCTCCTTGGTAAGTCCTGGAGTTCCAACGACCACTCAGTTCAATAGACCATGAGCTGGGCAATTGGAAATTCTGCGAAATGTCAATGGACAAAACAGGATTGCTTTCTACGATGCGAACATCTGCAAAATTCAGCTCATCTCTCCGCCAATAGCCGCCAATGCTGTAGCGAGCATTCCAAAACTTGGTATAGGTCATTGGAAAACCTACATCCAGACCAATTTGATGCCTGCCTTCAATATTGTCGGAAATCAACAAAAGCAGGTTATCGGCTTGGTTCAGGCGTGGGACTGCATAGCGAATAATCGGGCTATCGTCTTTGGAATAGCTCAGCGAAGCGAATAAAGACCCGTGGTTGAGGGTCAACTCAGCGGTGCGGTTGATGTTTGGCTGCGCTTGGATATTGCCAGCCAGGACTGTGTAAGGATTTAGGAAGAAAAAGGCAGGCGCCAAGTTCTGGAAGCCCGGTCTGGCGATGCGCTCCCGGTAGGCCAGCGTAAGACGACTGACCTCAGAGAAGGTTCGGGTCAGACTCAGAGTTGGAAACAGCCGCGAAATCTGTCGATCCAAATCTCCTTGATTGGATGTCAATTCCAAATTGGAATACTCATATCGGAGTCCTCCCGTAAAGGTATAGCCATTGCCAAAGCTACCAGCTAAGGAGAAATAGGCCGCATAAATCTGTTCGGTCAAGTCCAAGGCATCTGTAAATTGACTTTCGGTATTCGGCTCCCTGTTTTCGCTCAATAAATCGGTATTGTTTTCCACCTCACTGAAGATCGCTTTGATGCCCGTTTCAAATTGCAGCTCATCGCTGAAGGCCCCTTTGTAATCCAATTTTCCAACATGAAAATTGAATGGCGTTTCCTTTTTGGTTTCAAAACTGCTTTGATCCAATAGCTGGTCATTGGCATCGAAATTACTCAGTTGGTAGCTGGTCGGATTGCGGATGTCAAAGTTTAGATAGTCGTAATCGGCAGACAGGGTATGTCCGTTTTTTAATTGCCGCTGTAGGTGTGTGCTGATGTTGTATTGATTGGTCGTATTGGTTTCATCGCCTGCCAACAAATCGTTTTGTATCGACGAAAAGGCACTGATGTATTCCGTTGTAGTAGAAGCTTCCAAGGTCCAGCGCCGCCGGGCGAAGGAGCCAAAAACATCAATCGCTGTACGGTCGTCAAAGGCATAAGAAACACCCAACTTCGCATTGTAGTTGCCCAAGTAAGCGGGTCGGCTGCTGCGCTGCACCGTTTCCAACAAACCTGCATCAAACTGAATGGCTGAGGCAATGTCCGAATCTTGAACGGTATAATCTTGCGAAGTCGCCGCATCACCATAGATATTTACGCGACCAGATTTGTAGTTGAATAACAGGCCACCACCATACTTACCGTACTGTCCGTAGCCGCTGTATAAGTTGACATGGCCATTGAAACCATCCGCTTCAAAGTCTTTCAGCACGATATTGATTACGCCTCCCGTACCATCGGCATCGTAGCTGGCCGGCGGGTTGTTGATTAATTCGAAGTGGACAATATTGGCAGCCGGAATCGTGGCGAGATACTGCAACATTTCATTGCCATCCAAGCGCAGTCGTTTGCCATTGATAAATACCACAACATTGTTTCGCCCCAATAGCGACACATCGCTGCTGACTCTGTCGATGCGTACGGAGGGAGATTTTTCGAGCAGCTCAAGCGCATTTCCGCCAGCCGCCGTTGGCAGACTTCCCACATTGACAACCGTTCGATCGGCCTTTCGAACGTAGGCCACTTTTTGAGCTGTCACCGTAATTTCATCCAAAGCCACACTGCTCTGCTCCACGACCAGACCTTCCAAAATGAGGTCCTCTGCTAATTGAATTTCCCGGCGAAAATCTTGGTAGCCAATCGCAGAAATGCCCAAAACATAGCTGCCTGATGCCAGGTTGGTCATGTTGAAATAACCATTGACATCCGCCACCTCGCCTTTGATGAAATCACCAGCTGCCGTTAATAATTGAACATTGGCAAACATCAGGGCTTGGCCCTTTTCATCTTTTACAGTCCCTTGGAGGGTGTGCTGGGCAAAAACGGAAAAGCTACTGAGGAATAAGAACATAAAAATTTGGAAGCGCATCATTCGAAGGAATTTTTAATTTTGTGATGCTACAAACCTAAGACACTCATTCACAGCAATTTGAGAAAGAGGACGAATGGTTAGACCAAAGCTACACATGACAAAATCCGATGTTCAATAAGGATTCTGTACGTTCGTCCTTTTTCAGGGCCATTGGTCCTTTTTTTACAGGCAGTCATCCTGCCGGGCAGTCGTTCAGTCATCAAATTAGTAGTTTTGCAGCATGGATATATTGAAAAAGTACGAGCATTGGAACTGGGAGCGCCTCAGACGGCACTTGGTGTATTGGCTGCTTTGGAGTGTCTTTTTCGTACTTGTCAATAATTGGACGGGAAAGAAGGTGAGCTGTGATGATCCGATCATTCATCTTTGGCAATGGATCGCTTTTGAGAGCGTGGTACTGCCCATCAAGCTCATGTCAACCTACACCATTGCATATTGGTTGATGCCGCGTTTTTTGTACCAAAAGCGGTACACTACTTTTTTTATAATCGGACTTTTTACCCTCTTGTTATTTGCCGCTTTGCTCTACGTTGTCTATTCCAATGTCGTGCATCCCTTGATATTGGCCGATACAGGAAAATATACCATAGAGCAGTTTGTGTACAAGGGCATCGAGTTGGTTTACATCGCCTCTTTGGTGGTGGGCATCAAATTTTTTCAGAACTACTCGCACGAACAACAGCGCAATCAAGCACTGATGCAACAGAAAGTGGAAGCGGAATTGAAATACCTGAAAAACCAAATCCAACCTCATTTTCTGTTCAACACACTGAATAACATCTATGGCATGGTTCTGTCCAATGATGCGCATGCAGGCGAGGCCATCGTAAAGTTGTCAGCCCTTCTGAGCTACATGCTGTATGAAGGCAATACAAAGACGGTTCCGCTGTCTAAGGAAATCGACATGCTGGACAGCTTCGTTGAATTGGAGCTGTTGCGTTATCGCCGAAAACTGGATTTGAACTACACTAAAAAAGGACTTTCGCCCGGCCTCAAAATCGCCCCACTTTTGTTGGTACCATTCGTGGAAAATGCCTTCAAACACGGCCCGGCAACAGAGGAAGGCCAGTCTTTTATCAATATACAAATCGAAGTGCAGCAGCAAATCCTCCACTTATTGGTTGAAAATTCCTATCAAGAGGATGATAAAAAATCCGATTCACTGCAGTCGGGCATTGGCTTGGAAAACATCAAAAAGCGCCTACAATTGTTGTATCCCGATCGACATACTTTAAACATCCAGAAGTCGGATACCTTTCAAGTATCCCTAATGATTGAGCTGAAGGAGTTGAGCAGTTCGTAGGTGTTGGGGTAAGAGAAACCTTTTTACAGCCGAAGCCAAGAATGCAGACGAAGCCATCGCTATGGCGCATATTTTTAACGAGGCATAAAGGTCAAAGTCGTTCAAAATAAGTCATTATTCAATTTATCTAGGCACTTGTACAAGCAATTTTATCTGAACACTCATGAGCAAAGCAAGCATCAAATGCATCATCGTCGACGATGAAGAAATGGCCGCCAAAGTGATAACGTCACACCTGGCGCACATTCCTGATTTTGAGGTGGTTGGCGTTTTTCACGGGGCCGTGGAAGCCTTCCTAGCTTTGGATGGTATGGAGGTCGATGTATTATTTTTGGACATTCAAATGCCTAAAATCACGGGCATTGACATGATCAAGATGCTCAAGAAAAAGCCACTGACTGTTTTGACTACTGCTCACCGCGAATATGCTTTGGAAGGTTTTGAACTGGAAGTAGTTGACTACCTGATGAAGCCCATTGGCCTGAACCGCTTCTTGCAGACCATCAGCCGACTCAAAAAACACCTCCATTCCTTCGATCACGAACAACGCCAGGATACTGTGCAGGAGCCGACCATCTCCGAGGAAATCCCAAAACCGACTACTTCCAAGCACCTCTTTGTCAAGACCAACCGAGCCTATCAAAAGATCGATTTTGACGATGTCTGCCACATAGAGGCGATTAAAAACCACATCAAAATCGTTACAAAGACCGAGACGCACATCAGTCTGATTGCCCTATCGGAGTTCAAGCAACAATTGCCTGAAAACTTTCTACGCGTCCATCGCTCCTTCATCATCAACACAGACAACATCCGCAAATTTGACAACTACTCCATCCACAACGAAAAAGGGGAAATTCCAATTGGCCGAACTTACAAAACGAGCGTAGTGGAACATTTGAGGGGCCTATTCGGCTCGTAAACATTTTTATCCCATTTAGCGCTTAGATAAAGGATGACTGCTTATATTTGATGCATAAAATTACAAATATGTCTCACATCCTAACTCAATCAGAAAGCTTTCAAATCATCGGACTCAAATGCCGCACCACCAATCAAAACATACAGGCTGGAAAGGACATCAAGCAGCTTTGGGACGACTGGTTTGCCAAGGGCTTTCAAGCACAAATTCCCCACAAACTCAACGAAAACCTCTACAACATTTACTACGAATACGAATCGGACCACAACGGCCCCTATTCGGTCTTGTTGGGCTGCCCGGTGAGTGAACTCAGCGATATTCCAGAAGGCTTGGTAGGACATGCTTTCGATGCCCAATCCTATGCTCGCTACGACCTCCGGGGTCCCATACCCAAGGTCGTTTTGGATTGTTGGATGGAGATATGGCAAGGGACTGCTTATCAAAGAAAATATGCCGCAGATTTTGACTTATATTTGCCCGGCGGCAATCCTCCGATGGATGCCATTGTACAAACTTATGTTTCGGTTAAGTAACCCTCTGCTTTGAAAATACTGCACTTTTCTGATACTCATTTGGGGTATAGCGAACTCGATAAAATCGGCAAGCAAGGCATCAACCTGCGGGAGCAAGACTTCTACCAGACTTTCACCCATGTCATCGATAAGGCAATCGAGGAAAAACCAGATGTCGTACTGCATTCAGGCGACTTTTTTCATCGTCCCTCCCCTACCAACCGCGCCCTAACCTTCGCCTTGGAGCAGCTACATCGCCTGGCCAAGCATCAAATTCCTATTTCCATTATTGCGGGCAATCACGAAACGCCCAAAACCATTTTTACCAGCCCCATCCTCAAAGCCTTCGGATCGCTAGACAACATCTACCCCATCTTCGGGCAAGGCTACGAAACGCAAACTTTCGGAGAGCTGGTCGTCCACGGCCTGCCGCACATCAACGACCCCAAGGTGCTTGCACAGGAGATGGACCGCATCGCTCCCGTAGCCGGAAAATTCAACATCCTGATGCTCCACACCTCCATCGGCAAGGATTACCTGATGGAGGAATACGGCGAACAGCTCTATCCCCCCGAACGCCTGGAACTACTCAATCAATTTGACTATGTCGCGCTGGGGCATTGGCACAACCACCAGAAAGTCAGCCTATTGCAAACGGCCTGGTACTCGGGATCAACAGAGCGAATGAGCGAAACTGAGATTGGAAAAGCCAAGGGATACTGTATCCTGGAACTGAAAAAAGGCGAAAAAGTAACTCCCGTATTCCACGAAGTTCCGGCCCGCCCCTGGTGGCGGATCGATCTGAAGGATTGTGCCAAAAAGTCTGTGGAGGATTTACAATCTGAATTGAAGCAAAAGTGCGACGAATTGGATTTAGAAGGTGCATTGCTCAGCCTCTACTTCTACCAAATCGAAAGCGCTCAAGCTCTGCAGCTCAACAATCGTGCGTTGCAAGAATCCATCGCAGGTCCCATACACCTGAGCATCAAACGACAATTTGTGAGCAATCCCGAAGAGGCACAACTGCTGTCGCGAAAAACAGAAAGCATGGACCAGCTGATGAAGGGCTTTATACACTCCCGCTTTGAAGACGAAAAGCAGGCGGAAACGCTGTCTGCAAAAGCACTGCACTATTTTAGCTTATTTGAAAGTGGCGAATACCGAAAAAAATGATTCTTCAGAGCCTACAACTAGAATTTTTCAAGCAGTACAGCCAGCTAAACATCGATTTTAGGGAAGGCTTGGTTGGAATCGTCGGTCGAAATGGCGCTGGAAAATCGAGTATTTTCGAAGCTGTTTTGCTTTGCCTGTTCGGGAAGACGACCTCTGACAAAGATTTCTACAAAACTAGCTGGGTGCCAGCCAAGACGAATACCATTTTGGAATTGCGATTCGAGCTGAACCAACAAAGCTATCGGGTGCGACGCGAATTCCGGGGCAAAGCCATGCAGCCCAAAGCCTATCTCTACGATCAAAAAGACCAACTGCTGGCCAGCAACTCCACGCCGGTCAATGAAGCCATCGCTCAATTGGTTGGACTGGACAAAGATGCCTTTACCCGCTCGGTTTTTTCTGGTCAAAAGGAATTGGGCATTCTGTCCAACACCCGGGGAGAAGAGCGCAAGCGCATGGTTCGCCGGATGGTCGGGCTGGACAAGCTGGACCGCATACAGCAGCTCCTGCGCGACGACCGCAATACCAAAAAGCGAGAAATCCAGGGCCAAGCCGCCCTTTTGATGCCCAAGGAAGCCCTCGAAGAACTTCGAAAGGCATTTAAGGCATTGGAAAAAAACATCAAGGCAAACCACAAGAAACTGGAACAACAGCAGCAAGCTTTCGACCAGAAAAATGCCCAATACCTAGCCATCAAACAAACATTCGATCAACTCAACAACACTTACAAACAATACAACAGCCTGCAGAGCGAGCTGATCAAATGGGAAAAGGGCCTGGAAAGTTTGCAAGGACGCCAAATAGAAATCAAGGAAGAAATTGCGCTGCTCAAATCGGCCGAGCAAAACCTGAAGCGTCTTCGTCCCAAAGTAGAAGCCTACCAAGAATGCAAGCAGGAGATCGCCCGCCTAGAACGGGAGCGACAGCGCTTCGACCAACAGCAAAAACTTTTGATCCAACGGAAAGCGCTGATCGAGCAATCGGAGAAAAAGTCGCTGCAAATCAAACAGTTGGAACCACTGCTACAAGAGGGGCAGTCGATCAAAGAGCAGTTGGAAAAGGTCGAGCAAGAAATGATGCAATCCGAGCAGTTGCTGCAAAGTCTTCAAAAAACATTTGCTGAGTTGCAAGCAGCCACGGGGGCCGTCAACGGACGAATCAAAGAACGCAAAGAGCAATACGCCCAGATTCAGGCGCTGGGTAAAGACGCCCAATGCCCGACTTGCCTGCAACCGCTGATCCACAGCTATGATCAAACCTTGGAGCGGCTACAGGCCGAAGTGGCTGCCTATGAAGAAAAGGAACTCCAACAGCTTCAACAGCAACTACAAGCAACCGAAGCTAAAATCAATAACCACAAGACTTTACGGAATCAACAGCAAAGTAAACAGTCAGACTACATCTCCAAGCGCAACGTCCTCCGGGAGCAATACAAAAACTGCAAAGCGATAGAGGCAGAATTGATAGAGTTGAAAGCACAAGACCAAGCCATTGAACAAAGCCTGCAACAGCTCTCCGACCTTTCTTTCAACCCCAAACAATACGAAACAGCGACCGCATCCTTGCAAGCCTTAGAGCCCATTTTTCTGGAAGCCAAACAGTTGGAAAAACAATTGGAACGGCTTGCAGAACTGGAAACACACCTAAAAGCCAATGTGGAGCGCATACAGACAGGTCAAAAAGGGATCACAGAGAAAAAAGCTGCGCTGCAGGAGCTGAATTTCTCCCTATCGGTCTTTGAGCAGACCAAGTCTCAGATGGATCAGCAGGAAGAACAAAAGGAGGCGGCTCAGGAAGTGGTTCGCCAGCAAAAGGAAGTCCTTTACCGCCTGCAGCAGGAACAAACCGGTCGGCGACGGGACCTGGACAATCAGGAACAAATCGCTGCAGCCATTGGCAACAACCAAGCCCACCTGCAAGAATTGGAGCTACTGGACGGCATTTTTTCAGACTTCAAAAACCAAATGTTGGTCCACATTCGACCAACGATCAAAGAAACGGCAGGGCAGCTATTCCAGCAAATCACCAAAGGACGCTACGAAGGCATCGAGGTCGACGATCAATTTGAGTTTCACATATTCGAAAATGGCATCGCCTACCCATTGCGGCGCTTTTCGGGCGGGGAGGTCGATTTGGCCAATCTCTGCCTTCGGATCGGCATTGGAAAAGCCATCGGCGAGCTGTCGGGCAGCGCAGTGGCTATGAATTTTCTGGCCTTCGACGAAATTTTTGGCAGCCAGGACGATGAGCGCCGCTTTGAAATCTTACTGGCCCTGGATTTGCTTAAAGAACAGTATCGTCAAATCTACATCATTTCGCACATCGATACCATCAAAGATCACTTCCCCAACATACTGGAAATCAGGAAGTCTGAGGAAGGTAGCAAGGCGGAATGGCGTTGATGGAAAGCGAGGGTCGGCCCAGTCAAGTCGATGATAAGCGCTAAATCGTCGAAATTGAGCATTTCATTTGAGTTTTTATCGGTTAATTTATACTTTGTATGCATTGAAAAGACGTTTGACCCATCGCTGACTTATATTTAAAATTCAAGTTGCGATTCCCGTTCAATAGCCGGGCAAATAGTTCGACAGAAAGGGATTCTCCCTAAATGCTCTCGTTCCGCGCAACTTTGAAAATCATTCTAAACACGTCGACATGATAAAATGGATGTTTAATGCCTGCCTACTGCTGCTCAGTACGGCCACTTTCGCTCAGATGGGGACAAGTCTGGAAGAATACCGCTATCTGACCAAGGGTTATCCCTATCAGGAAGAGTTGGGCTTGGACCATACGAAGGAAGGCTACTCTTTCCAAACTTTGCACAAAGACGATGCGCTTGCTTTTGTTGGTATGTATCAAAACAATGATCCTGCGCCGCGGGCTGTCTTGGCCATTTTAGGGCCTGGCACAAAGCAAGCCAAGTACCTCTGCATACCCAACGGCACAGCTGAAGCGGATATATTGAAAATGTACAAGCAAGATCGGGATCGTCTGTTGGCGACCACACAGGCTCGCAAGCAGTTTGAAGAATCCAGTCGAATGTTGATTTTCAAGGCATTGAGCCGGCCAGCCAATGTTCAGTCTGGCTATCAGGGTTCGGGGGCTTCGTCCAGTTTGTACTCCCGAGCCAATGGTGCGCCGGTTAATATACCTGCACCAGATGCCAATAAAACGGAAATCGAGCTGACCAGCAAGGGCATCCCGGTGACCCCGTCTTCCTACGATGTTCCGAGGTCCTACAATCAGGAAAACATTACGGCTGCTGATATGGCCCAGTCGAAACCTGCTGTTTTAGGGCAAGCTGCAGCGCCGCCTTTGGGCGCCAACGGCATTGCCATCAACACGCGTGTGCAAAGCAGCTTGGAAGGTCAGCTGGAAAAGCGTAGTTTGGCACAGCCCATTCAGGTATTGGAACAGCACTACAGTCGGGGTAAAGTGGTTATTAAGGTATGCGTTGACGGCCAGGGAGATGTGGTGACGGCCAAATTTACCCAGAGAGGTTCGACGACCTTTGATAAAAAGCTGAAGAACATTGCACTGAAAAGCGCCCGCAACGCCAAATTCAGTCAAAGTACATTTGCGGAAGAATGTGGCTATATTGCTTACAGCTTCCAATAGTAAATTCCCTCAATCACCAGCGCTTCCAGAAGGCGCAACACTAAACACTACATGCAAAAGAATTTAAAAGCTCTGTTTGGAAAAGACCACGGCCTGGATGAAAGAAGCATTTCCTTTTTGACCAATGCATTGGAAAAAAACAATCTTCCAGGTTTCGACTACATCGAATTCAAGCAATCGCTCGGCGCCTTAAGCCAGATTCAGATAGACGAGATAACGGCCATGAAGTCCGCCTTTGCAACGGCTGCTACGATGGGGCTGACCAAGGACAAACTCCTGCAGACGGCCAACCATTATCGCAAGATCATCATCCAAGAAAAGGCCCAGTTTGAAGTGGCCATGAACAATCAGATTCAGCAAAAGGTGGGGGCGAAGCAGCAAGAGGTAGAAAAGCTCAAGGCACAAATCACGAAGCATCAGGAGAAAATCCAACAGCTCCAGCAGCAGATCAACAAGTACCAGGCAACCATTGACGGAGCGGACGCTCAAATTGCGGAAGCCAAACAAAAAATCGAAAGTACGCGTGAAGGCTTCGAGTTGACGCATCAGAGCATCCTCAACCAAATTGATAAGGACATAGAAAACATTCAAAATAATTTGTAAAATCATACTGTCTTTTATCCTTTAACTTTACCAACAAAATCATATGGCAACTCCTCTTGATACCGATAAATTCAAACAAAAAAAGTCCTTTTGGCAACGACCAGAAGGTGTGACAGGCGCTATTTTTCTGGCTGGTTTAGTCATTGGTGGCGGCTATCTCCTGGTTCAATTTTTACCTGCAATAATGACACTGGCAGGAAACCTCATCTACCTCAGTGGGATGCTCATCGTTTTGGCGGCCATCATCTACATGGTACTGGACCCTAAAATGCGCAACTTGGTTTGGTATATGTACAAGAGCGTCATGCGATGGATCACGGGATTGTTTGTCAACATTGACCCCATTGGCGTTTTGAAAAGCTATGTGGATGATCTAAAGGACAACTTGGCCAAAATGAGCAAGCAGATTGGTGCATTGCGCGGTCAGATGCGAAAGCTTTCCAACCTGATGCAGGAAAATGAGAAGGAGATTGAAAACAATATGAAGCTGGCCAGTATGGCCAAGCGCAAGGGCATTCAAAACCAGGTCGTCCTCGCCTCTCGCAAGGCTGCCCGCCTCAAGGAGAGCAATGCCAAATACAGGACTCTGCACACCAAGATAGAGGTGATGCACCGCATTTTGACGAAGATGTACTCCAATTCTGAAATTCTCTTGGAGGATACAGCAGACCAGGTAAAGCTCAAAGAGCAAGAACGCAAGGCCATGCGGGCCAGCCACTCGGCGATGAAATCTGCCATGAGCGTTATTTCCGGTGATCCCGACAAGCGCGCCATGTTCGATATGGCCCTGGAAGCTGTCAATGAGGATGTGGCCAACAAAGTAGGAGAAATGGAGCGTTTCATGGAAATGTCTTCCAACTTCATGCAATCGGTCGACCTCCAAAATGGGGTATTCGAAGAAGAAGGCATCAAGATGTTGGAAAAGTGGGAAAAAGAGTCCACACTGATGTTATTGGGCGGGGCCGAAACCACGACAGAAAGCCTCGACCTCAACTCCCCTCCGACAACGGCCCGACCGGAGATGCGAGAAGACAGCGGCAAATCCAGCTCTTACGATAATTTATTCGAGTAAAGATATTTTTAGCCCCCTCAGATTTGATTTCTTGGGGGGCTTTTTTGTTTTAGGTTGGAGTATCCGCTTTACTATATTTTAAGAAACTTTCTAACCTCTAATCGCCCATTCTGATACTCAAAGGAAATGGTGTAGAGTCCACTTAAAAGCTGAGATACGTCCACCATCCCATCCAATGGCTTTGAAACCAACCGTTTGAGTCGTCCCGATAAATCATAGATGCGAATTTGCTCTAAGCCTTTTGCCACACCTTTGAGGTAAAGATAATTGTCAACTGGATTGGGAAATACTTCAATGTGTTCTGTATTTGTCAGATGCGCTTCGGTAGAAGTCAGGATAGCATCGTTACAAGGTGAAAAGCCATTTTCCGGTTGTCCAAAGTATCGAATACCATAGATGGTTTGCATACCTTTACCGATCACCTCTTTTTCCACACTAACCAGTCTTCCCGCCCCTTCCAAAGCTTCAGGCGTCGTTTGAATCTCAAAAGAATCTTCAATGGCCATACAGTAGTAAGTAGCCATTGGGTTTAAATCCCAATCGTAGGGAAATACAAGCGCATCTGACCAATGATTGGTCATCAGAGCTGATTGTACACACTTGTTGTTGTAGAATGCTAGATTATCCCAGGACACTTTTATTGGTTGATGCTTTGCATAAATATAAATGAACACATCATCGCCATCCCTACAGGGTTCCAATCCAATAATCTCCTCACTCCAAGTAATGATTCTTTTTGACAAAATTTCAGGTCGTTCAAAACTAGCCGCCCGGACTTCAAAAACAGAATCAAACGGAGTTGTAATCTCTTTCTCTCCAAATTCTGCATCCATCCATTCAGTTGCTTGCGGATCATGCCCAATCGTGATGGTATCCCTATTACCAATTGCGTCCTCAATGAATATTTTGGCTTCAAAAACTGGGGTAGATTGGCTCCAAGAGACAGTGTAAAAGATAAAGAATAACAGCGTGTTATATATGGTGTTGGGGGATAGCATATTACTCAACTTTTATAAAATTTTCTGTGAAAACGATATTTTCATATTGAAAGACAATGGTATTTACTCCTTCGCGCCAATTATCTACATTTACGGAAAGGTGGTGGATTATTCTACATTAGTACTTATCAGACTCTAATGTAAACAATAAAAGCGCATTGTTTTAGTACAATTTCTATTGTTTTCCTCTAGGCACATAGGTATTCAAAGCGGTTTAGTATCTTTATCCCGCTATGCGAGCAGGACTTTATTTTTGCCGAATTGCTAAGCTGACTGTACTGCTGTTGTGCAGCTGGTTGTCGGCCGCACAAGCTCCTGTCGATTCGCTCCCTCCCCTTCGGCCAGAACCAGATGCCGACCTCATCGAAGATTTCATTCAGAACAATGAAGACGAGAATGGCTTTGATTTCAATACCGTTTTCGAGGCATTGGAAGGCTTTCGCTCGAGTCCACTCAACCTCAATAAGGCGGGGGCGGAGGAGTTGAAGGAGTTGCTTTTATTGACGGATTTGCAGATCAACAACTTATTGGCCCATCGACAGAATCATGGGAAGTTGATTTCTATTTATGAGCTGCAGAGTATCTCTGGCTTTGATCTGTCGACCATCAAGCGGTTGTTGCCTTATGTGCGCGTCGATGGGGGGCTGGACGATCTTCGGTTGTCTGTCGGACAGATGTTTAGTGAAGGGAGCAATGAGTTGTTTTTGCGCTGGTTTAGGGTTTTGGAGGAGGAAAGAGGTTTCAAAAGGGACAACTTTCTGGGTGATCGAAATCGTTATTATGTCCGTTACAAACACCGCTACGCCAACCGCCTGAGCGTTGGATTTACTGCGGAAAAGGACCCAGGGGAAGAGTTTTTTAAGGGCAGTAACCAACAGGGATTCGATTATTATTCAGCGCATCTTTATTTGCGGGATTACAACAGCTGGTTGAAAAGCTTGGCTGTTGGCGATTTTACGGCCAGTTTTGGGCAGGGTTTATTGCTTTACTCGGGCTTTGGCTATGGAAAAAGTCCCCGTACAATGGACATCAAACGTACGCGACGCGCCATTCTCCCCTACTCTTCGGTCAACGAGAATAACTACTTTCGGGGATTGGCCACGACCATACAAATCACGCCAAAAATAGAGGTAACCGCTTTTGCTTCTTTCAATCGAAGAGATGGCAACATCGTTCAATTGGATACTTTGGACAATGAAGAACAGGTCAGCAGTTTCACATCTTTACAACAAACTGGCTTGCACCGAACGGAGGCTGAAATTGAGGACAAAAACGCCGTCACTTCCAGCTCGTATGGAGCTAGTATAAAGTATAAAACCGATGCCTGGCACATCGCCTGGAACAATATCCACCACCACTTTAGGCAACCTTTTGAGTTCACGCCACAAGCTTACAATCGATTCTTTTTCAAAGGCAACAACAATTTCAGCAGCAGTGTCGACTACAGTTTTCTCTATCGAAACTACAACTTTTTTGGCGAAACGGCCATTAGCGACAATGGTAGTATTGCGGCTGTTCACGGGCTGATTATGAGCATGAGCCAGCGCATGAATTTGGCATTGTTGCACCGTCATTTTCCAAAGGATTATCAGTCTTTAGCGGCCAATCCATTTGCCGAAACAACGGGGGCCAGGAATGAAACCGGCTTTTATGTCGGCTTGGAATACCTCCCCTCCAACCGCTGGCGCCTCAATGCCTATGCGGATGTCTACAGGCACCCTTGGTTGCGCTTCAACGCAGACGCGCCTTCACGCGGTTATGAGTATCGAATACGATTGACCTACTTCCGCAAACGGCAGATGGAAAGTTGGCTGGAATTCAGAACAGAGACCAAACAAATCAATCGCCCCAACAACGAAAGTCGCCTCAATACGCTGGCAGATTTCCGACTGACGCAATTCCGTTGGCACTTGTCTCAGAAGGTCAGTAAATCAATAGAGCTGCGTACTCGCGTACACGGTGGCTTTGACAATGGTATTACGGGTGAAACCTTGAAGGGCATCCTGGTATACCAAGATATTGTTTTTAAGCCTCTGCGATTTCCTTTGTCTTTCACTTCTCGCTTTGCCCTTTTTGACACCGACGGATTCAACGTCCGTTTTTATACCTACGAAAATGATCTGACCTACACCTTTAGTGTTCCTGCCTACTTTGATCAGGGCAGTCGCTTTTACATCAATGTGCGCTACAAAGGCATCCGCAAGCTCACCATCGAAGCGCGCTATGCCCGCTCGTATTGGCCAAACCTGGAACAGATTGGGAGTGGGAATAATTTGATTGAGGGGAATGGGCGCTCGACGGTTAGTGGGCAGGTGATTTGGCGGTTTTAGGGGGATTTGGGGATTGGCCTGCGGCTGGGTGATTGAGTGATTGAGCTGCGCTCTGGTGATTGGGTGAGCGGTGAGCGGTGAGCGGTGAGCGGTGAGCGGTGAGCGGTGAGCGGTGAGCGGTGAGCGGTGAGCGGTGAGCGGTG
>JBCCSZ010000183.1:0-15990 GCA_039199225.1 Bacteroidota bacterium | reverse complement strand
TATAGCCAATGATAATAGAGACAGCAATGGAGAAGACAAATATGTAGAAACTAAAATTATACTAAAACAAGAATCAACAAGTAATATAAAACTTATATCTGACTTCAATGTCAACAAAAATGATTTTACATATAGCGATGTGACAGATGAAGGTCATTTTGATACCGAAATATCTTTTCCACTACCCAATCCTTTAGACAACGATAAAACTAAAAAGGTACGGATTAGAAATTCTAATGCAGATATTAAACCACTTGGATTTGAACTATGAATTCGTCTAGCGGTAGCTACCTTTTCTTAGTTTGGCTGTTCAGCCTCTTTTACGTATTACCCTCTTCTGCACAGAAAGACTCAGTAACCGTGAACAATCTTAATGAGCGTGCCTGGCAATTGTACCGTGCCAATAGTCCCAATGCATTAGATATCGCTTATCATGCCTTACAACTTGCTCGTCAAATTCAGTATAAAGCAGGAATTGGTAATAGTTTAAATAGGATCGGTTTAATTCATCGATCAAAAGGTGCATACAAAGAGGCACTCCTCTATTTTGAAGAAAGTAAGAAAACCAGGCTATCTATTGGAGATACTCTTGGGGCAGCAGGCGTACAAAATAATATTGGGGTTTTGTACAGATTAAAGGGAGATGTCAAAAAAGCTTATGAAAACCTTTTAGCTGCTGCTCGAATTTTCGAGCAGAAAAAGGCTTTCAAATACTTGGCAAATGCTTACGAAAATCTTGGTATCACCTTCGAAGGGGAAGAAAAGTGGGATAAAGCCATGAACAACTATGAATTAGCCCTTGAATATCATGTAAAGGAAAAAGATAGTGTAGCTATGGCCAGTATCTATTATAATATAGCAGCTATTTACTTTTACAAAGATAATTTAAAACAGGCAGAGTCCTATAGTCAACAAGCACTTCGTCTTTATCGTCAAACTGGTCTATGGGAAGTTGATGCCTTAAGCTTACTAGCTAATATTGCATCTAGTGCCAAAGACTACATTACTGCTGAAAGATACTATAAACAAGGTATTAGTATTTATCAGGAAGAAAGTTTTAGTGATTTGGGACTTGCAGATTTACATACTAATTATGGCAACCTGAAAATAAAAAAAGGACAAATAGATGATGCCATTAAAGAATTTCGAAAAGCAAAAGCTATTTTAAGAAATAAAGGCGGTCCAGAAGATCAATTTTATCTCGCACAAAATTTTAAAGATGCCTTTGTAACACTAGGGAAATTTGATAGTGCCTATAATTATCAGAAAGTAGCTACTCTAGCAAAAGATTCCATTTACCGATTAAAAAGTATCCGTGCAAATGCCGAAATGAATGCCAAATTCGAAACAGAACAAAGCAAGAAAGAATTGGCAGAAGAAAAGCTTTTAAATCAACAATATAAAACCAGGCAGTCAATTTTATTAATCAGCTTTGTAGCCGTCTTATTTATCAGTATTCTAAGTTATTGGTTTCTACGACAACAACAACGAAATACTAAATTAATTGCACAGCAGAAAATACAAATTCGAGATCAAGAGGTTGCAGATCTCTTACAATCGCAGGAACTCAAAATGGTAAATGCTATGCTTGATGGGCAAGAGACAGAACGAAAACGCATCGCCAAGGATTTACACGACCACCTCGGAAGTTTACTGACTACCTTAAAGTGGAAGTTTGATGATATAGTTGAAAATACCGATACTGCACAGAGTAAGTCAATACTAGAAGCTAATCAAATGTTAGACAAAGCCTATGGGGAAGTGCGTCGTATTGCTCACAATATGAATTCTGGTGTATTAGCCAAGTTTGGTTTAATTGCCGCATTGGAGGAACTACGCAACAGTATTACCCAAAGTGGAAAAATGAAAGTAGAACTCATTCATTACAAACTGGACCATGAATATCGTCTCGAAAATCAACTTGAGATTATTGTATATCGAATGATTCAGGAGCTAATCAGTAATATTCTCAAACACGCTCAGGCTGACCAACTAAGTATTCAACTGAGTAGGATGAACAATCAACTTCAATTAGCTATCGAAGATAATGGTAGAGGATTTAACGTAAATGAGGCTACTTCAGGCATGGGACTTCAAAATATCATGGCACGGTTACAACAGATCAATGGTCAAATGGAGATTGATTCGGGTAAAGGAGGCGGCACTTCTATTTACATTGATATCCCATTGTGAATAAAAGGTCTATGAAAACAAACAAAATAAAAGTAGTCGTAACAGATGACCATGAGGTACTAATTGACGGCCTCATTGCCTTACTGGCACCAGAACCAGATATTGAAGTTATAGGAAAAGCTCTGAATGGCTATCAACTCCTAAAACTGTTGAAAACTAAAAATGTCGATTTAATTATCATGGATATTGATATGCCAGAGTTGGATGGTGTCGAAGCAACTAAAGAAGTCAAACAGTTGTACCCAAATATTAAAATATTGATTTTGACAATGCATGGTACACCGGATTTCATCAAAAATCTTATTCAAAGAGGTGTTGATGGTTATATGCTCAAATATGCTCCAAAAAGGGACCTACTCAAAGCTATTAGAGCAGTTGCACAGAATGAACTATTCTATACCCCTGACATTGCACGAGAAGTGATGAAATCCTTACGAACACCATCTCAAAATGAAAATCAACCGGTTACTATTCTATCAAATCGAGAAATCGAAATTATAAAATTAGTAGCTCAAGAATATACTAGCCAAGAAATTGCAGACAAACTACATTTGTCCTTCCATACGATAGAAAGACACAGAAAAAATATTCTAGCCAAACTTGGGCTAAGAAATGTGGCAGGACTGATACGGTACGCCATGAGAAAAGGCATCATCAAATAAAAAAGAACAAAACATAAGCGACGACTAAGTTTTGGGGGCAGGACAGTATTTGGGCAGAGGGTGGGACCCACCCACTTGTCCGCCGCCGCCTCCAAAGATGGAGCATGGTACGCATGTGAAACAGGCTACCTGGGCCTCCTTTCTCGCCCAGAAAGAAAACAACAATTGATACAAACTCCCGAGGATCCCATTCAGGAGCTATCTGAAAAATAAAAAGGAGTAAAAGTGGACATCAGAGGAGAAGATGTTATCAAACGGTTTGTCCACTAGTAAATCTATACGAATACAATAATAAACAAAAAATAGAAAAATAGAAAAATAATTTGTTTTAGAAAATATTCTAAGCAAAACTCCTTAAGCAGTTCACCAAACTGAACCAATGATTTGAGCACAATAAATGCCATTCCCCACGGATTGGCCTGATTTCCCTATGCCAGGCGCGCATGGCGACAAGGGATTTTCATAGGCTCCAGCAACTAGCTGAGCCCTTTACATCCTTTTGTTTCACCCGACCAGATGCACACCCTGTGTCTGGCCACAACACCACGCGCCATGATTACAACGCTGCTCGTTTTACTCGGCATCATCATCGAGGAAGACTATATCGATTAGTCTGTATCGAACATCACCTACAATATTCCGGCCCTTTCTGGGGGTCGGAATTTATTTCTTTAATGCTCGAATTTTATTGAGCAACCACTTTCGCGCCCTCACAACCGCCTCATCTAACAACTCGCTTTCAATCCCTATAAGGTCTGCCTGCTCCACATTCGGATCGCCAACCAATCGGTATAAGCGGCGACTGTATTGGACAAATTTTTTAAACCCCTGCAAACGCTTGGCTGAGAAATTTCGATTGCGGACCAATTGCTTTTCAAAAGCTAGACTGAAATCCAACCATTGCAATCCTACTTTTTTCTCAGCTAAAAAATTGTCAAACCGAATTTGTAGTAATAATACTTTTGTGCGTAGGGAAAAGATGGTACGGTCTTGCTTTTGCTGTGACAACTTCAATTCCAACTGCGACAAATCCCGTTTTCCTTGGTTGTAAAATAAGTGTGTTCGCGCCCAGTCCGATGCATCGTCCTGTACTTCAGGTGCCAACAAAGGTAAATACGCCGGTACAAAAGCCTGCACAAAGTCAAAAGCCTTGAGCGTATTGCCGATAGAGACAATATTCCCAAAGGTATTGGAGGTCATTCGTCCATGATGTAACAATAGCTTCTCTTCCAATCCCAAGCGATACAAGGCAAAGGCTTCCTCCAGTATCTTTGCATTTTTCAACCACAATCGCCCTCCTTTGTTAAGCAACAAGAAAATCATAATTTTCTGGTCTTTCCTATCATAATTTGCTCTATGCTTCAGATACTTTTCCTTCAAGTCTTCAAAAGAACTACCCTCTTCCAGATATTGCCAATACCAAACAGAGGCGTCTTTCAAATCGCCTTGACGCATATCGCCAAATAATCCCAATCGCTGCTCCACCGCTCGCTCTTCTCCAACGATTTTCTGGCGCTCCGCTCGCTCCACCCAACAGCGCATCTTCCCCAAGCGATAAAAGTAGTCCAAGCATTGTTCAGACTCGTAGAGGTAGTCCGCCCCTACTTGTTGGCGCTCACTAGATTCGACGTTTCGATACATTTTTTCATTTAACAAGGCTAAAGCCAGGTGGTCTTCCCAATCCTTGACAGCCTGGTCTTCCAAGTCACTCACCAGCCGCTTCGCTCCTTTGAAAAACCAATCTTTTCGACCACGCTTCAAATATTCATCGGCCAAGGCTAGCTTTCCTTCTTTTGAATCCCGACGGATCCGCTCATGCAGAATGAAACGTTCCAATTCTACAATCAGGTCAGACAATAGATTTCGCATCCACTTGGCATTGTAAGCGTGCTGAGGATACAGCTTGGCAAATAGGTTTTCCTTGGCAAAACGCTTGTGCTCAAAATCCGGATAGCCACGTTTGAGAAGATTGTACAATTGCTGCAGCTTCTTCTGACTGTTGCACCAAGGCGAATGCAACCAAAGCCCAAAGCGCCGCCACTCACCGTCGTACAACAACTGCGTTAACTGCCAAAATTTATTAGAAAAATGCTCTTCTTTTCTCATGGCGTTATAAATAATTAACTTATTGATTATCATTATTTAGCAGTTGATAATGATACAAAAAATTCATGGCTTTTAAGGAAAAATGTCTTTCCAACTTTTTACAAGCAGTGGTAATTTGGCAAGGATGCTTAAAGCGCGTAAGTAGTAAGTACTTAGACAAAATTGACGGCGTAGTAACTTCCGTAAATACAGCTTTCACAAGACCGATTTAATATCATTAGATAACCAACTTTTAATTTCTTCTCATGGATCCAACGAATCCCCCCGTAGACAATGGAGGAACAGGTTCTCCGGATACGCAACCCAAGCGATATTATTTGTCCAACACAGGTATTGTAATTCTGGGAAGTTATATGGCCATCGTCGGCTTTGCACTGATTCAAAACCTTTGCATCATATGGCCGGGCCAACCAGATAGGCAGATCAATGATACTGGCTATAAAATTTTGAATAGCTATGTAACCAATACGCTTAAGAGTATTGCAAGTGGAGATTCGAGTGCTGCTAGGGAGCAGGCCCTGACTAACATAGAAATGGTGAACTCTTTAACCAAAGTTATCAAGGAAAATACCTTACCAGCAGATAGTGCAAAAGCAGATTCTATTCACTTCAAAATACTTTTTATTCCCATTGGGAAAAAGGCCCCTAGAGGCAACAGCGAATCAGTGTTGATTCTGATTACCCTAATTGTAGGAGCAATCGGTAGCTGGCTCCATGCAACCTCCTCCTTCATAGCCTTTGTAGGAAACAGGGAATTCATTACCAGTTGGATACCCTGGTACGTCATCCGTCCAATGATTGGCGCTGTGCTGGCACTCATTTTTTATGTTGTCATAAGAGCAGGTCTTACCAATAGCTCGGGTGTACCGGCCGAGTTGAGCTACTTCAGTGTGGCGGCTTTTGCTGGGCTGGTGGGCCTGTTCACTGAAAGGGCTACCAAAAAACTGGGAGAAGTATTCGATGTTGTGTTCGCCGTCCAGAAAAAGGATAAAGACCCCATTACCTCCAAAAAACCAGAACTGACCCGACTGGAACCGTCGGAAGTCAAAGTGGGTGCCAAGGATACGACCATTAAGCTCGTAGGGGCAAACTTTGTGGAGGACTCAAAGGTATTTCTAAACGATAAAAAATACGACTCCTCTACGGAAAGTGAATCAGAGATCACCATCCTACTAAAGGAAGCAGACCTAAAAACAGTCCAGGAAATCAAAATCAAAGTCGTTAATCCTGGCCAGGAAGGGGAAGCTTCCAATGAAAAGACACTTAATGTAATACAGGATTCCTAAGGTCATTTTTGCAAACATCAAATGAAATTCGAAAAGCACATGATGCAATCCAATACAAAATACCTCGTGGCCACACTTTTGGTCATTTTCCTGCTGGGAAAGCATGCCATCGGCCAGCCGCAGGTGATAACATACGACTACAAGGAGCAGAAATTCAGCAACCAATTTCCATTTGATACGCCTTTTCGAATTGTTGCCAAAAATTTGAAAAAGGATGGTATCAAGTACATGGAGATTTGCATCAAGGACATCACCAAAGCACAAAAAATTGTTCGCAAACTGCAAAACAGTAAAATAGCAGTTACAAATAAACGCATTTTCAACCACCGCGATGCTCCCAGTCCTTACATCATAAAGCTGGATGAAATTAGAGGCGACTCCGCGGTTTTCGACATCATTGCCCGCTTTGCTCCTAACAGAACCTATTTTACTGAAATTAGATCAGGAGAACTTCGCTCCTTGACTTCTACTGAAAAAGCTAGCATTCGACCTGCACTGGAATCAGACCCCGAGGTATTGGCCTTAATTGATAGCCTGGTTAAAAGACCGCTGATAAATACCAGACCAGGAGGAAGCATACGCATAGATGCTTCTTTTATTGATAATTTTCGGACAGATTTTATCAACATCGTTTCCAACTATTTAATCGACAACTACTCCAACTACCGCCTGGGAAAGATCGACCAAAGAAATCTAACCAACTTACTGACCACCGATCCAACCATCTTATTTGCCCTTGGAGATTTGAATACCAATTATCAAGGATTGCGACAACTAGTAGATGAAGTGAACAGCATTGGAGGATTTAGTCGCAAAAAAAAGCTTGATTTTCAAAAGTTAACCAAAGATTTAAGCATCGGTACGTTGAAAGCTGGCGATGCAGAGGCAGATGATATCTTAAATAAAATTGAAGCAAAATGTAGTGGTTTTTCAGACGCAAATGCCGCACTCTACAATAAAGCAGCCCTACAACCTTACATCGACGGAATGATTCAGGCTAAAGATGATTTACTGGCGGAGATTCTCGACCAATTAATGGTAACGTCCATCCGCTACTTTACCGCATTGAATACCACCTATCCTGCGGTGCCTTCAGAACGTGCCAACAACTATGTTTTTGTGGATACAGGTATTGGCTATGTAAACGGAAATATCGACATAGGCTTTGGCTATACAAGTGTCAACATCTATTTCCGCCCAATCAACACCGCCATTCCATTGAGTGACTACAACCACAGTTTAAAGAGCATCATCCTGAGTCGGTTGTCTATTTTGATTGGAATGAACTTGACAGGACAGATAGACGAGCCAAATCGGCGCAAAGGCTTTCTGGGAAATAACAGAACGGTCATGGGTGGATTTGGGTGTCGCTTATTCCCTGGCATCAAAATCAATGCAGGACTTATGGGATATGAAAAGTTCCCCAGTCAGTTGGTTGAAAAATCTCAGTTGGGTACCAGCTTTTTTACCTCCTTTTCCATCGACTTTGGCGTGAGCGGCGTTTTCAAAAAAGCCTTCGATAAAACATCTGTTTTACCATAAAAAAATAATCAACATGCATTCTGTTACCATTCGTCAACTAAGTGCTACCCCTAGAACACTTTCAAAAGGTGTAAATAAAATTGAAATTAAATTTAAGGCAGCAGCCATTGACAAAAATTTCGATGCGGAATTGTTCTTTATAGCGGGCAATGAAAATCCCGATGTAGAGGTTCTGGATAAGAATAACGATCCCATCAAATCTCGAAAGATCGAAATCTCTCTAACCACTTCGCTGAAGACATTTACAGAAAACCTGTCTATCCAAATCAATCGGAAGCCCTCTAAAAGCACTCCTTTTGCCATTGTGGTAGGCCGACCAAATCCTTCGGGAAAAATGAGCAGCAGCCAATTTGTAATGGCCTATCAATAAACTTTGAGTAGACAGAATTCCTATTCTGACAAGCTATTTGGTTTTCAAAAAATCGACATTATGCACTCGGTAAAATATCAAATTACTTTTCTCCTGTTCTTCTTATTGACGCTGCTGGCCTGCGACAATGACGACGACTTCGGCTTACCTGTAAATTGTGAAAGCAACAATATTTGCTTGGAAATCGACTCTGGCACTGCCCTACCCGACACAGCAGATGGCGTCACGACTATTCGGCTGAATGCTTTCATCCCCAAGAAAGCCTCCAAAGCCAGAAGCATCGTCCGATTCACAACAACTACCGGCAGCTTCATCAATGTCGACAATGCCCAGTTTCCCAAAGATACGGCCATCAATGGACTGGCAAGTGTCGTCCTAAAAGTTGGAACAGTACCGGGGCCACATCATGTCAAGGCCACCGTATCCGATGGTACAGAGAGCCATTCCGATCGAATAGATTTCAACCTGGAAGCCATCCAAGATAAGGTCTTGGTGTTGACCTCCTCCACCGATACCCTAGCAGCCGACGGTGATTCGGAAATGATCCTGAGCGCTATGGTCCCAAACGCCTTTTTTGACAACAACCGCAAGATTACATTCTTTGCAGGGCAAGCAGGCACCTTTGACAATCCCATCAATCAGGATGGTAGCAACAATAAAACAAGCCTTCCGCTCGTAGCAGGCGCACCGACGACGGCTATTCTCCGAATCAGCACGACCCCAGGCAATTACACCATCCGAGCCACCTTGGGAGAGGATGTTTCTTATTCATGTGAACACCGCATCACATTGACACCTCTGGCCAATGAGGACGTTTTCAAAATCGATTTTGACACCACTGACCTCAATAACTTACCGGCCGATGGAACAACCTTAGTCACCGCTAAAATTACCATCACGGGCATCAACCCCTTCAATCAAATGCTCACGCTGGAAAGCAGCGGCGCTTGGAACCTCGTAGGACAAAATCCCGCCAACATCACTCTGAACCGATCGGGTGAAACAACGGCCTTTTTGCGCATGACACAAGACATCGACGACTGCTTCCTCACAGCCAGTATCGGTGCCAATACTACCACGATTTCCACACGTTCTGTGGAAACTTGCCCGGCATTCATCCGACTGGTTCCCGCTGCAACAAGCGTTCGGTTCATCGAGGATGCCGTCGACCTCAAGGCTTACCTGAGCAGAGGCTCGGAAGGAGGAAAGGTGAGTACAAATGTTCCCATCGAATTTGAAGCAACACAACTACAAGGCGGAATAGAAAAACCAGTTGGCTTTTTTGATCCCCCGATCACTCGAACAACGGCCATGGAAGAAGCCGACATTCGCTTCACCACAACTTCTGACAGCGCACAGATTTTAATTGGTACAGACATCAAGATCAGCGCTTTTCTACCCCAGAAACCCAGCATTAGAGACTCCTTTTTTATAAGGGTCGAGCAATAACTGAAAGCTCAACCAAAAAGTATTATTTGTACTTGAGATGAAAGCCCATCGCCTGAACCAATTCCAGCGATGGGTATTTTTCAATATCTTCAGCAAAACAAAAATCAACTGTCAATGAAGAATTTTCTATTGGCCTTATTACTGTTGTGCATCGCAACTGTAACGAGCTTTTCGCAACAACAGAAAAAGGTCTGTAAGTTCGACGAATCTGTGGAAGAAGACATCGCTGCGTCCCTACCTCCTATCGATTTCAGCGAAAAAGAAATCATCATTCCTGTCGTCTTTCACGTCATTTATGCAAAGAAAAGGCAGAACATCTCTAGAGCAAGAATTCTCAGAGACCTGAGAGGATTGCAAGAAGATTTTCAATTAAAAAACAGCGATACTTCCGAGGTCCATCCAAATTTTAAAGGCATCATCGGTAATCCAAATATTAAATTCGTTTTGGCTGATACCACGCCTAGTGGTAAGCCCACCAATGGTATTGTCCGCAAAAAAATACTTATCAGAGGAAGGCCCCACAACAAAAGTAAAATCTGGAATCCTAAAAAGTACCTAAATGTTTACATCGCCAAGATAAGTGGCGATGGTTATGTGCCTACCGCCACTGCCTGGAAAAATCCAGTCAATGATGCTGCCTTTGTCAAATATTCTTTGATTGGGTTCAATAATAGGTTGCTCACCCACGAGGTTGGACACTGGCTGGGATTGTACCACGTTTTTAAGGGAGGTTGCTCCGATAGGGATAGAATCGAAGATACGCCTGCTCAAGAAAAGGCGACACATAGCAGCTTCAATTGTCAATCGATACCAAAGAAGCTTTGCGATGATGTAATTCCCAATTACAACAATTTCATGGACTATGGCAGCTGCCGCCGAATGTTTACCGTTGGGCAAGTGCAGAAAATGCAAGATGTGATTCAACAGCACAGAAGCGAATTTTTAGTCCCCAAATCAAACGATGAGTAGCCCCCTCAATCAACACATAAAAAGCAATCGACCAGTTGTCAGCAAACTGGTCGATTCATAGATGAAACGTATGAGAATAAGGTAACTTAAAAAAAGCTGTCCAAATGTTTTTCTCTGGCTATGGGAATACCACCTTCCATAAAATGATTAGGCAGTCATCATCACCTTCTCAATAACGTAGTAGTAAAAAGGTATCCCAACAATGATATTTATCGGAAAAGTGATGCCGAGTGCCATCGGTAAATAAAGCCCTGGATTGGCGCCCGGCACAGCATTCTTGAAAGCTGCCGGAACCGCTATGTAAGAAGCCCCTGCCCCAAGGATCGCAAACAGTAGCATATTTCCCACCGACTGGGTAAGCATCGAAGCCAACCCCAAGGCGACCAAGCCATTGAAGAAGGGCAGGATACAAGCAAAGGCGAGGAGGAAGGCACCATTTTTACGCATGCTCCCTAGATGCCTGCCCGCACGAATCCCCATATCCAACAGAAATACAGCTAAGAAGCCTTTGAAAATATCGGTTGTAAAAGGTCGGATACCCTCGGCTTGTTGATCGCTGGCCAAAAAACCAATGACCAAACTCCCCATGATCAAAAATACACTGGCATTGTTGATCGAGTGTGTGAAGACGTTCAAAAAGGAATGCTTTGAATTCATTGGGGCTTCTTTCTTCTCGCTGAAAAGCTGAATCAAGAGGATGCCCACAACAATGGCCGGCGCTTCCATCATGGCCATCACAGCAATCATGTAGCCATCAAAAGCAACGCCCTCGAAATCCAAAAAAGAAATTGCCGTCACAAAAGTAACCGCACTGACCGAGCCGTACGAGGCCGCAATGGCCCCTGCATCCTTGATCTTGACTTCGGACTTAAGGACAAAAAATGCCAGAACTGGAACTAGGCTCGCCATCAAAAAGCCGAGCAGTAAAGAGCCCAGTATTTCGTGGTTGACCACATTGTGAGATAGTTCATTGCCTCCTTTGAATCCAATGCACAGCAGCAGATAAATGGAAATGAATTTGGAGGAATTGTCCGGTATGCTCAAGTCGTTTTTGAACTGCACTGCCAGTACCCCCAGGATAAAGAATAGCAGGGCCGGATTGGTAAGGTTTTCCAACAAGCTCGTCATAGTGTTAGTAAATTTCGATGAGTGTATTTTGCGGTTAGCCTCATCTCTTGCAACGCTTTTTCAATATACTCCTGCCTTCGGTGTTTACAGGATTTTTGGGTGATGCCGTTAGAAAGCTCAAGTACCATGTTGCAAAGTTTTCGATGAATGCTGATTGTATCAACGGCGCAAAGGTGTGTAGTTTTTTCATTAACTTGCGTTTATACTTCTTATACAATACATAAACGATTATTTATGCCTTACAACTTGTACTGGCCAAAAATACCCACCAAATCAATTGAAAATCAGCTCATTACAAAGACACTCGAATAACCATACCTAGATCAACCCAATACCTCTTTGAAATCAAAAAAAGCAGTGAATCAGTTCAAAATACCACGCATCAAATTTCCTAGAAGACCAATTGATCCAATAGATTTTGAAAAATAGCCCCGACGGTCAAGCAGTCCTTCTCGTAGATGCTTGCAGCAAATTCTCTTGCTACCGATTTAATTTTTTTTTAAAAAAATATCGAATGACATGTATCTTATAACGAAACTTTCGTTATAATAGCGTAAATTTCGTTACAACCCCTACAATTCCGTTGCCTATGATACGTCTCAACCGAAAAGAAGAAGAAATGATGAACATCTTTTGGAAGCTCAAAAAGGCTTTTCCCAAGGAGGTCATCGAAATCATCAAGCCACCAGCACCACCATACAATACTGTATTGTCGATGATTCGCAAGCTGGAAAAGGATGGCTTTATTGGACACCGCAAAATTGGAAAAAGTCATCAGTACTATCCGACAATCTCAAAGAGGGCCTACCAAAAGTCCATCCTCGGGCATTTACTAAAGGACTACTTCGGTGGCTCCCCTGAAAAGTTGCTGAGCTTTTTTATAAAGGAAGAAAACGTCTCAGAAGAAGAACTCAATGAGATTTTATCTAAACACAAAAAACATAAAGACAAATGATGCTGATCTATCTATTGGAAGTTAGTGCTTGCACCTTGATCTTTTACACAGCTTTTCACTTTTTATACAAGGATGGCGATCGTCATTCGTTCCAACGCTTTTTCCTATTGAGCGCACTGGGGATTTCCTTTCTAATCCCCTTATTACAAATTCCGGTTTTTCCCCAGTACATTTATACGAATCCCACCGTTGCACTGTCGGCAAAAAAAGCAATTGTAACACCACCAAATACTTTTGATTGGATACAAGCGCTGGCTTTGTTATACCTCATCGGTGCTGCTCTGAAATTCGCCCTGCTTTCTTGGCAAATGAGCAAGATACTTCGGCTCATCCAAAGCGGCAGAAAAGAAGCCACAAAAGCATTCACAAAGGTTTATCTCGAAAAGGGCTTACCACTTAGTTCCTTCCTACACTACCTCATTGTACCGACAACGCGAGCAAAAAATTTGACGACCTTCGAATTGGAACACGAGAAAACCCACATACAACAAAAGCATAGTTGGGACATCCTATTTCTCGAATTCGTTCAGGTCCTGCTGTGGTTTAATCCCATCCTCTTGCTCTATCGAAGACGACTCGTCGAAATCCATGAGTATCTCGCCGACGCCCGCACTGCCCGTTTATTGGGAGAAGAGCCTTATAGTACTTTTTTGATACAGCAAATCAGCCAACAACAACCGTCTAGATTCATACATCCTTTTCATTCACTTTTCAAAAAAAGATTTGATATGATGCATTCAAAGATCAAAACCCGAAAATGGCAATACGCCCTTTTAGTACCAATGATCGCTTTCGCACTATTGTTGTTTTCTTTTCAATCTTATCCCGTTTATTTACAGGCAATTGATGGGGAAAACATCCCTCAAGACAGCCTTCCTCCCCGCATCGTTGGAGATGAAAACATAGTCATTGACACTGTCATCATATTCGATCCAGCAACAGGGCAGGAAACCATTCAAGTCGTCAAAACCAGGGTAGATCTAAATGAGCCTGCAGTAGCAAATACCCTATCGGAATCCACAGAAGACGAGATCGACACCATTATTATATTCGATTCGCAAACATTCCAAGAGACTATGATCATTGTCAAGGATGGCGTTGCAGACACCATTCGTTAAAGAGCAATTCACCCGTTTCAACCAAGCTGGTAAACCTCCATCATTTTCTTTTGTAAAAAGCTTTTGGGCAGACTTTTCATCAGTAAATTGCGCAGCCATTGCCCATATTTACAGTGCGCAATCTGTCCTGTCAACCAAGACTGCCAGACAATATCATTGGCCTTTTTGAAGCGCTGCTTTTGAAAAAGCGGAAAGGCAGCAGACGGCGTCTCTGAGGCTCCGATCGCCTTGGCGAGAAAGTAGGCGTCTTCGATGGCTTGCGCTCCTCCTTGCCCCATGTTCGGCGTAGTCGCATGACCTGCATCGCCCACAAGACAAATGTTGCCAGCATACCATCTGTCCAAGGGCTTCAGATCGTTGATGTCGCTGCGAATGATCTTATGCAATGGCGTTTGTTCAATCAGCTCCTTTACCATCGGATGGAAAGCTTGGTAGCGCTCTAGCAATTGCACTTTCAACTGCTCCCGATCGTCCGTCTGATGGGCCGGACTGCTGATGACGGCAAACCAGTAAACCTGCCCTTCGGTAATGCGCGAAAAGCCAAATCGCATCTGGTCGCCCCAAAGCTCAAAGCCACGGTTTCGGAAATCTTCCGATGGCTGAAAATCAGCAATACCCCGCCAGCAACTCTGTCCCGAATAGCGCGTCCGACTGCTTGGGAAGAGCTGCTGGCGAACCTTCGAGTGGATGCCATCAGCCGCAATCAATTCGTCGGTTTCAATGGCCGTTCCGTCTTCAAAATCAATCTTCAATCGACCAGACGGCAACTGTTCGTATAATTTAAAAGCTTTACCCAATTTCACCTTATCGGCAGGTAGATGCCGCAGCAATGTTTCCTGCAAAACGGCGCGATGTATCGCAACCGTCGTGTAGCCGAATATTTCGCGTGCGCCCTCCTGGCGAGTATCCGAAAGCGCCTGAAGAGAAGGCTCCGCCAGCGTGATCCTGTCGATGGCATTGCCACCCTGACGAATAGCGTCTAATATGCCTAGCCATTCATAGACCTGCAAAGCATTCGGCGCCAACCATATACCCGCCCCAACAGGCCGCAACTCGGGCGTTCTTTCGTACAAGCAATAATCAATGCCCTCTTTCTCAAAGGCCAAAGCCGTTGTCAACCCACCAATACCTCCTCCAATGATGCTGATCATAAGTCATTCGATTTTTTTAAGGATGTGTTCAAAGACTTGATACTAAATCCTGAGTGCATCCTATGGTAAAACGTCCTGAGATCAAAGTGGTTTCGGCCAAAAAGAAATTCTGCTTACTCTTCTATGATGGTCCATCCATCGGATACCATCGACATGATAAAGTAGCCTTTAGCATCTCCGGAAATGTTGGTTGGCACATTGGCTGGCGGCGTATCAAAAGGCCCTCCCCGGTATTCTGTTTCCAACATAATGGCCAGTAGATAATCAAAGGCACCCTGGCTGATGGAGAACATTTCCACAATGACGGTATCCCCAATGGCATATTCTTCATAACCAATATCGGCTCCACCAATATAATTGCCATCCACTACTTCGTCGCTGGCAAAATCTGTGTTTCGAAGGGTATCGGCTGTAGTGGTTCCCTTTTTATAGTTTTTGAAAAAGTAGTGATCGCCCTGCCCTACAGGCTCTTGCGCATAGAGCGTGATGGCGTAGATGTTTTCCTCTGGTTCGTCTAGGTAGTATCCAACCGAATCGATCTCTGCTACCCGATTGAGCATAGTACTTGCGGTGTAATCCACTCCCTTGTAGGTAATATCCAAAGTGTACTGATGACCAATCTTCGTTTCGAATTCATTCGGGAGATAATAGAAACCAGGCTCCCTTTCCGTAAGCGTGTAGGTTTGATCTTCGTCCGACAGTAGAACAGTTGCTTCTCTAGCAGCTGGTGCAGTTTGGTTGTAGTAGTAGCTGGTCGTCAGCGTGAGTCGGACATATTGCCGATCCATCTGATTGGTAATCCAGGCATCTACGACTAATTTTTGATTATCGCCTTCATTGAGTTCCAGATCAATGCGTTCTGTACAGGCAAATAAGGCTACGAATGGCAAAAGAAAGAGGATATTTTTCATTAGAATTTGAGATTTAAAGTGACAGAAGGAATAACGCCGAACAGGTAGGTTTTCTCCGCATAAGTCGCTTGTGGATTGTCTTCCTCCTGTCTGAAATTTATACTGTAGGGGTTTTTGCGTCCATAGACATTGTAAACGCTGATGAGCAAT
>JBCCSZ010000182.1:0-15995 GCA_039199225.1 Bacteroidota bacterium | reverse complement strand
TTGCAAAATCAGATTGTCGACATTCCGACCGCTGGTTTTGGAGCGTGAAGTTTTGTTAAATTTTTTTACGCTCAGGTATGAAAAGAATGAATTGCAACAATTCACTAATAGGAATTAAATATAGACAATAATGCACATAGATGAAAGGGAGGATAAAAAATTTTAACAAAACTTCACGCTCCAAAACCAGCGGTCGGAATGTCGACAATCTGATTTTGCAAGGCAAACACTACTAGGCCAGCGATGTTCTTACAATTCAATTTGGAGAGTAAATTGTTTCGATGGCCATCTACTGTTCGTGGGCTGATGAACAACTTAGCGGCAATTTCCGGGGTTGTATATTGCTCACAGATCAATTGTAAGATTTCTTTTTCTCTGCTGGTCAATTCAAAGGAGGGCTGCACTTTTCTTTTGTTTTTGGACAGCATATTTTCTCGGATGATTGCTAAAACTTCATTGTTGTAGTGAAAGCCCTTAGCATAAACGGCCTTGATGGTTTCCACCACTTCTTCCGGCTCCGAGTTTTTTGGCAAGTAGGAAGCTGCACCCAGCTCAATCATATTGATGATGAACGCTCGACTGAAGTAAGTAGAGAGTACAATGATCTTGACCGTTGGATACTGCCTTTGAATTTTTTTGGCCACCTCTACCCCATTCATCTTGGGCATTTTCAAATCAAGCAGTAAAACATCCGGAAGTTCTTCCACCTTGCCGAGCTGCTCAAGTAAATCAACACCGTCGTCTGCCTCTAAAATTACCTTTAGAGAATCGAAGGAATGCAATAGCAATTTTAGCCCCTTTCGGAACAGCGCCTCATCATCGGTAATAGCAATGCAGATGTAAGTCATGTGAGCAGTTTATAGTTTGGCAATAAAAGGTTCGGCTATACATCCGTTATTTCAATTCCAAGGTCATTGTAAATCCTTTTTCCAAAGCCGTATCGTATTGGTAATGGGCTTGCATCATGTGCAAACGACTTTCGATGTTCTTCATTCCCAATCCTTTTTTGTATTCAATATCGTTTTTGTTGAAACCGACTCCATTGTCTTGATACTTCATGCGGATGACATTGGTTTTTATCCAGAGCTGTAAAACAATATTGGTAGCTTTTCCATGCTGTATCGAATTGCGAATCAGCTCTTGTAAAATCCTAAATAAATTCAGATTGATAGAAGTATTTTCTGTGCGAAGCTCATTTTCCATCAGCTCGAAGTCCAACCGAATCCGCTCTGTTTGATGAAGGCTGTATTGCAATTCTTTGATGGCTTCCACCAAGCCAAATTCTTCGAGGGTCGGCGGCAGTAGATCGTGCGAAATCCGACGAGTCGTATTGATCGTCGTGTGAATTAAAGCATTGATCTCTGTTGTAATTTTTTTCATCTCTACCTGCTCCTCACTGAATGCCTTGAGCCGATGAATATTCAAAAAAATGATATTGAGTTTCGAACCAATCTCGTCGTGCAACTCCCGCGCGATGCGCTTTCGCTCTGCCTCTTGCGTCATAATCGTACTGTGCAGCAACGCCTCCTGGTGCTGATAGGCTTGTTTTTGATTGCGCATTTGCTCTGCCATGAGCTTCTTCTGGGTAAAATTAGCGTAGATCACAAACGACAAGGCAAAGGCCAACATAATCAATATGCCAATGACCATTAAGAAGATGAAGGTGCTTTCTTGAAAACCACTATCCAAAGTCCCCATAAAACAAGTAATTGAAAAATCAGATTCAACACAGCATTGAAGGCCCAAATGATTTCGTAAACCTCGGAAGCATCGATGAAAAGCTGGTTGCACATAAAGATAAATAAACTTCCCGAATAGTAAATCAGCACAGCCGAATTGATGAGGCGCAGACTTTTGTAAATACCTGAAGCACTGGATTGAAGGCTATTGAGATTGTAAAAATACAATACTGCCAAAGCAATGATCGTCAATTGGACCAGTGTTTTTGCCAAGGGATTGAAGGCATAAATGTTTTGAATAAAAACGGAGTTGAGCACAATTAAAACGGTACCAATAACTGCAAATGGCCTGAAAGCTTTTTGAAAAATTTCAAGTCTGACAAAAAGGCTTTTGTAAAACCACAGGAATAGGATAAACTCTCCCAACGTATACAAATGCAACAGTGGCAAGTTGTTGATGTCCGAGTAAGCACAAATCCGAGCCGCTACCTCAATGATCCAATTGAACAATAAAAAAATACTCAATCGCTGAAGGGGTACTTCCAATTTCCTAAAATAAATGGCACACAGCAATACATTTAGGCTCAGACAGACAACCACCAACTGTCCGGCTCGAAGGTAAATATTGTAATCGAGGTCTGTTAAATCCATCGGTTGCTGTAAAAGTCAAAGCGAAAAACAGCTCCATTCAAGCTCTGTTATTCTTCGGCAAATTTTGGACAAGCGTTGGGGCATGGCAGCGTAAAATCAAAAAATTTCCAGCTTGGCTCTACACCCGACTTCAAGGCAAAAATAAGTTCTGTAGAATCGGAATCCATGATGCCCATCATAATAAATAGGGAATCTTTTTTGGCCAAATCACCTTGCTTGTCCGATACAAAAAGGATTTCCCGCAATTCCTCGATGTCTACACTCGCACCATAAATCAATCTTTTACCTGGGTTGGCCCATTCGCCACCCTCATCTGAAGAGAGTGTATCGATGACCTGATCGATGTAAGCTTCGTAAGCGTCAATGTGGTTTTTGGCAGCCGTCGCATCAATCTGGTGAGGCGTCGTTGAATCGTTTCTAGGCTTCGGACGCTCCTGACAGGCAGACAGCGTCATTAAGAGCAGCACAATGGTAAGGACATTAAAGAGGATCGATTTCATGTTGATAAGTACAATTGATTCCTCATCAATGTAATCATTTATTTGATGGCTAGGGAAACCCCTCTCAGCTTTTGGGCCAAAACAGGTAATTCTACCTACCCATTCGAGCTGATCAACGCCTTTACAAATTCAGATAATTTGACGCTTTCGATTCTATGGAAGAGTAAAACATATTGCAATGATATTTAATTTTAATCACTGGGGTAAATGCTTCCCTTGTACAAACCCCAAAAAAGTAAACGATGGATCATAAAACCACTCATCGGATTTCAGAAGCGTTGAAATCCACTGGTCTGCTCTCCAAGTCGTCCCGACCCAAACCCAGAGCTACCGAACCCGTCGAAGGCTCCAAACCCAATATCTTATTTGTCTTGGTAGACGAACTTCGCTTCCCAAGCGTCTTTCCCAAAGGCATTGAGACCGTCGACGAATTCCTCAAAAAGTTCATGCCCAACGTCCATAGGCTTTGGACCCAAGGGGTGAAATTTTCCAACTACAACACCGCTGCCAGCGCCTGTACCCCCGCCCGCGGAACTCTGATCACAGGACTCTACTCGCAGCAGACCTGGCTTTGTAGCACCCTCACCGCACCGCCTACTGCCGGACCAGACTACACAGGTCCACACGCGCCAGTACTCCATCCTGCCTTCCCAACCTATGGCAAATTGCTTCGGGAAAATGATTACCAAACGCCCTACATCGGTAAGTGGCACGTTTCGATGCTGGATAAGGATGTCAAAGGATTGGGGTTGGAGGAATATGGATTCGAGGGCTTCGTTTGGCCCGATCCGGATGGCTACAACCTGCAAGGGACCGTAGGTTATCCTGGCTCGGAAGAAAAGGACATCCCGCCCTACATCAACGACGATGAAATTGCTGAAAATGCTGGCAATTGGCTCCGGATATTCGGTAACAAGGAAGATACCGCCCCTTGGTGCCTCACCGCCAGCTTTGTCAACCCACACGACAAAGAATTCTTTTGGGCTGGTACAGAATTCGAACGATACAACCGCCTGATGGAAAATGAAAGCCCACCGGCTTTTACACTCTACGGGACTGACGATGGTGCTGGCGCACCGCCCGTGGCACCGAGCGACAACCCACTCAGCGATCCACCCTCACTCAATTATCCCGAACTTCCACCCAACTGGGAATCTTCGGAAGACATGGAGGCTCACAAACCTTCTACTCAGTATATGTACCGCAAGTTTCAGGACCTCGTCTGGGGGGGTGCAGCCGATGATTCCTCCCAAACAGACTTTACCAGAGAGGATTATCCCCGCGTCCCACAGTTCCAAATTGGGATGGCACCCCACAGCTATTGGGAACGTGGGCTGGACTGTTACACACAGGTGATGACCAAGGTCGACGGTGCCATCGGAAAGGTCTTGGATGCCTTGGAGGAATTGCCGCAGGACGTTCAGGACAATACCATCGTCGTATTCGCCAGTGACCATGGGGACTATGCAGGTGCACACGGCTTTTTATCCGGCAAGCTCGGCTCTGTTTACAAAGAAGCCTACAATGTCCCACTGATTGTCGTCGATCCTTCCGAGCGATTTACTGCCCAAACCGAGGTCGTTCGGGATGGCCTGGTTTCATCCGTCGATCTGCTGAGAATGCTGGTCAGCTTCGGACACAAGGGCCAGCAGGATTGGCTGCAGGGAGACCTCCAACAGTTGTATGGCCACCGATTGAATATTCTTCCCATGCTGAAATCACCAGAAGTACCGGGTCGGGACTATTCCCTATTGGTGACCGATGAGGTGGTTTTCGGATTTATGAATTTCAACAAAGCACCGATCCACATCATTGGTTTACTGACCAGGGCGGGCAAACTCGGCACCTACGCACACTGGCTGCCAGGAACCGATAAAATCGAGTGGGAATCAAAGAGGTTTGAAAAAGAATTCTACGATTACCGCCGCGAAGGAGGACAGCTTGAAATGCACAATGAAAGCAATCGACCCATTGTCAAGCAAATGACGAGGGTTTTGTTTGAACAGATTGTACCGGATATTTTGCGACAAGAACTGCCAGATTCTCTGAAGGAAGCCGGTGAGCAGGCCAAAAAAGAATACTTGGCTTGGGAAGCGCAAACAAAGACCTATTTGATCCAACAGATAAAGGCTGGTTTGAGGGAATACGTCCACTCTTTTGGCGCTAGCTTTTAATTAACACTCCTCCGCAAGCTTCAGACTTTTGCAAAAGAGTCTGAGGCTTGCCTTTCATCCCCTCCTGATTCTGCTCCAAAATCTGGTGTAAAACTAATTTTCAACTGCAATAATCTCGGATTTGGATACACCGACGCCTCTAGAGCGATCTATCTTTGCATTGAAGTTGTTTGATCATTAAGTGCAAAGTCAAAAGCAACTATTTTGCACAGCTTCATCATAAGAAAACCAAAAAATAACAATTATGTCAAAAGTTTTTATCACCGGTGCAAATGGAGGCTTTGGAGCCCTGACCGTGAAAACCCTACTCAGCCAAGGACATAGCGTGGTGGCCACTATGCGTGGTATCGAATCAAAAAACAAAGCAGCAGCAGATGATTTAGCCGCCTTGGGTGCAAAAATCGTCCAGCTAGACGTGACAGACGATGAAAGTGTCAATGCAGGTGTGGCGAAGGCCATCGAGCTAATGGATGGTTTGGATGTTGTGATCAATAATGCCGGAATAGGCGTACTAGGTATCCAGGAACAATTTACCATCGATGATTTTAAGCGACTGTTCGATGTCAATGTATTTGGTGTACAACGGGTGAATCGCGCTGCCCTTCCCCATTTGAGAGCTCAAGGCGCTGGCTTGCTCATTCATGTTTCAAGCCTCTTGGGACGAATTGCCTTTCCTTTTTACGGCCCCTACAATGCCTCTAAATGGGCGTTGGAAGCACTGGCCGAAAATTATCGGGTAGAGCTATCTGGCTTTGGCGTTGATTCTTGTCTCGTAGAGCCAGGCGGTTATGCAACAGGCTTTATGCACAGCCTCATGCATCCTTCAGACAGCTCGCAAAATGAGAGTTATGGGGAAATGGTCAACGTACCGAAGCAAATGTTCGAAAGCTTCGAGGGCGCAATGGCCAACAACCCTACCCAAGACCCACAGAACGTAGCGGATGCCATTGCCAAACTCATCGCGACACCCGCAGGACAGCGGCCCATGCGAACGGTGGTCGACAACATGGGTATGGGAACACACATCGATCCATACAACGGCCAATTGGCTCAGATTCACGACGGCCTCTACAATGCCTTTGGCATGGGCGATATGCTGAAATTAAAGGTGCAAGACTGACCTCTGCGGTCGGAAAATACCAGCCCGAATGCCCTTTACAAGATTTTTCTAAAGGTGGGTCTTCGGGCTGGCTTTTCGTAAATTTAAATGCTACAAAAGATGTCCAAATCGAAAATAACTGTTCTGAAGACGGTCAGTGATTTACATCGCTTCAACCGAATTGCTCCTCCGGAACATCCACTTATCAGTATGTTGGATTATAAGCTGATACGGCCCGTTCCCCAAGACAACGAACTGAAATGGCTGCAAAAGTTTTACTCCATTTCTTTAAAGCGCAATGTGGTCGGCAAATATAGATATGGACAACAATCATACGATTTCGACGAAGGATTGATGACCTTTTTTTCGCCAGAACAGGTCATCTCTGTGCAGCTGACTGAAGAAAATATCACCGTCCCTCCATCGGGCTTGATCCTGGCCATTCATCCAGATTTTCTTTTCGGAACTTCATTGGCCCAAGGAATCAAAAAGTATCCGTTTTTCAACTATTCCGTTCGGGAAGCACTCTTTCTATCGGAGAAGGAGGAAAACATCATCAAAGGGATTTTCGAAAATATAAAAGGGGAATATCAATCCAATCTGGACAGATTTAGCCAACAAATTATCATCAGTCAACTGGAACTGTTGTTGAACTATTCGGAGCGCTTTTACCAACGGCAATTCCTGACCCGAAAGCAGGCCAATCATCAAATTTTGGACAAACTTGAAGCACTTTTGGAGGAGCGTTTCAGCGAGGATTTAATGGATGCCGGCCTACCATCTGTCCACGACATCGCCCAAAATTTAAACCTCACGCCAGATTACCTGAGCAGTATGTTGAAAAGTCTGACCGGACAAACAACGCAGCAACACATCCACAACAAATTGATCGAAAAGGCCAAGGTGAAACTGTCCACGACCAATTTGACGGTCAGCGAAATTGCTTATGAGCTGGGATTTGAACATTCACAGTCTTTCAGCAAGCTATTCAAATCCAAAACCAAGCAAACACCCTTGCAGTTTCGCACTTCGTTCAATTAAAGCCAAAATAAAAAATGCCTCCCTTGCAGAAGGCATTCTTCCTAATTTCTCTCTCCGAAACCGCCGGGTAATGGATACGGAAAACCGATGTTTTCTATCAAATGGCGGTACTTATTAATTTACTGATCAGGGTTTATAATTTGTTGCTGGCTTATTGTACCAGACGAATATTGTCTATGTATACTTCTCCGGCGCCTGCCAGGTTGACGTAAAGCTGTTTGATGCGCTTGAAATCAAGGCCATCTGCCGGAATCTTTGAGATCGGAATGCGAACGGTCTTCCAACTCGTGGTGTACTGTCCACCCTCTACAAAGGACGACTTCAGCTCCACGAATCGCTTGGCTCTTTCGTAATCTTCAAAGCCGATCATAATGGGCAGTTCCTTTGCACTACCTCTAGCCATTTTGAGATCAAATTGAAAAGCTGCCGTCTTGCGAATCGATGTCATATCGACCGGGCGCCACTTGTTCCAGCTGGCACCAAAGGAAGTGAGTTTGCAATCGCCTTTGTTGTTATCCCACTTCGCGTAAAGTGACTTCCGACCTTCTGAGCTTTCCCGCTCTGTCAGTTCTATTTGCTGGCAACCATCGGTAATGAGTCCCCAAGAGTTGTTGTTGGCAAATGCATCGGCGAATATTTGGCGAGGTGTTGCAATGGGATTTTCCAACTGCTCCTCTATCATCCAAGGCGTTTGCTCTGGCTCCTCGTAAAAAACCAGTTTGATGTCGTCCAGGTAGACGCTTCCACTTTGCTGCAATTCAATTTGTAGCTGTTTGATATTGGAGGGATCGAGATTTTCCTTCTCCATATCAAAAGAGTTGAGCGGAACCAACACCTTTTGCCACTCCTCATCGATTGCTGTGCGCTCAAAATATTTGTTGCTGGTGTAGGAGAATCCCATTCCACCACTGTAATCGATCAGGGTGAGTACCATGGGTAGACCAAAAGCGCGTCCTTCCTGTGTCCGAACGTACATTTGGATGGCAACATAATCCATAATGGGCGAAAGGTCTTTTCCAGCCCAACCATCCCAGCCAATGCCAATGGCAGAAAAATCACAGCCTTTTGCGTCGCGATTCCAAGACAACTTGATGGATTTCTGACCACTGTAGGCAACGTCAGAAAGAGAAGCATCTTGGCAAACATCTTTCTCCAAGCCCCACATATCCTTATCATCATCATCGTAGATAGTAGGCTCCACAATGGTGGAAATATCCTTTGGAATCGGAGGCTTTGGTATTTTCTCCTCTCCATCGTACAGACTTGCTTTCTTGAATTGCACACAACCAGCAAAGAGGAGGAGCAATGCAATCGGAAGCAAAAAATATTTTCTATTAGCCAAATTCATATTTCATACATTTGGGATTTAACAATTACACATCATCAGGCCAGCTTACAGTTCCAAGGGTCCGCCAGTGGTAAATATCATAAAGTCAACACCATAATCCACCTGCAGGGGTGGCATCGGTTGAGCAGCCATATTCGAGATCAACAACAGGCGGATGGCCACTACTTTTCCAAGTTCTTCTTCGGTGATCGGCGTATCGCTCATTGGATGGCTGATTTGTCTCCAACCTTCCCAGGTTGCCAGATCGTAATCCGTTGCTACGCGGTAAAACTCATCGTTGTCTGCTTCAAATTCACCGCTGTCGTCGGCGTCTACGGCAAAGTCAATGATGGCCAAGCCATGAAGACCGCCGTCGCTGTACATGAAGCAATTGAAATACAGCTCTTCTGGTACGGTAGTCGGTAAATCCAGATAATTCTGTCCGGTAACTGTAGACTTAATGTCTACCAAACCAACAAAGAAATTGGCTACGATGTTGTCCGTTCCGGCCAATCTATAGTAAGACTCTCCTTGAGAAGGTATATCCATCTCGCGGCCAGCCGTCAGCTCAAACTCGAAATTTCCAATCTGAATATCTGTACCGGCATCCGACTCAAAATCGGTAAACAAAAAGCCAGGATATTGCTTGGAAGACAAAGTCTCGACGGTTGCCATACCTGTAAAGGTCGGCTCTTCTGGTATGGTCAAAAGGACATCACAGGCTTCATTTCTGAACAACGGCAGATCGGTCGTACCACCGTCCCAAGTAGCATTCTCGGCATTGATGACTCTGTCGAAACCTTCGATGCGCTTAACCGCTCCACTTTCCTTACCAGTAATTTCGATGACCCAGTTGATATTTTTGTTGAATTCTGCGGTAAAAAAGACGGTTTCCCCAGCGGCAAAATCAACCGTTGCTTGGCTGACACCCAGATTCGTAACCACATTGAAAGGGCCGAATCTATCGACCAAGTTAGGGCCGTCGAAAGTATCTGTTTCATGGTCGCAGGCAGAAAATGCCAGGGCCATAAAGATGATAGAAGAGATATAAAAAAGCTTTGATTTATTCATAATATCAATGTATTAAAGTTGGGGGCTTTTAGCAATGGTACAAGCCTTTGCTTTAATTGTTTTTCAATGGTTTTAAAAATTAGAACTTCATATTGTACAAGACAAAAAACTGGTTCAAATCATAATCGTTTGGACCATTGGCTGCAGACTCAAAGCTGAAGGTGTTGTACTGCAGCGTAATATAAATGTCTTTCTTAAAGTTGTACTTCAGACCTGCACCCAACAGGGTTTCTGTATTATCAACGACAAAGGGAGCCGGGAAATCTTTCACATCATTGAAGGTTTCAATCAGTGGAATGTATTCCGTTCCTTCGGATGAGAATATTTTAGCACCCAACAAGATTTCAAAATCTGCAAACAATTCCGCCTCTAGCCCCAGTTCAATCAGGTTGGAAGTCAAATCCACCTGTTCGATTTCCTGGCCATCGCGAGAGGTAGATTCCAATTGGAGTCCCAAAGTAGCTCTCAGTTTTTTCTCCCAAGAAGCAAACTTGTGGATGTTTACATTGGCAGCTGCCTGGATCAGACTGAAGTTTTTCAGCTCAAACGTTCCTTGGCCGCGAATTTCTTCCAAGAAGGCAGCATTCACGGATGCGTTGATTTTATCGCCTGCCTGTCCATACTGAATCGCTGCTCTCACACCGCGGCGGTTGGGTGTGGCATTGCCGTAGGGCATGGTGTTGCTGAAGCGAGGGTCGTAGGCCATCAACCGATCAGAAGTCCGGAAGGTATACAAGCCACGGTCCCGACCAAAATCAAACAGGCTGGGACCTCTCAGTCCTCTATCCGTACCAATCCTATTGTAAAACTCCTTCTCTGCTTCGAAATCAATGCGCTTGCTCTGTGCACCGACACTGAAAAAATCAGGTCCTACATCAACAAAAGCGGCCGAAATCGTCAAATTCTGCTCTTTCAATTTCACCTTAGCACCGATCTCCAAAAAAGTATCGTCTTCCTCCGTCAGAGTAACATTCTCCCGATCGCCAGCATCATTGATCACGCGCTCTGCCGTTTCCAGGTTCGACATACCCGTCTCTCCCGTCAGGTGAATGCCAAGCGTTTTCTTATCTACAATGGCCACATCAAAATCTGCTGTGAAAACGGTATTCCGAATGCCTTGGTTGGCATCTCCCGATCGCAAGTCGTCAAAGGTGTGGACGAAGTTGAAGCCGACATCTGCTTTCAACCCCAGCGAATCATTAAAGGTAGCCGTAGAAAAATCGAGTTGACCACCAGTTACAATTCGGGTTGGGACGGTGAAAAAGTCTGTCCCACGGATGCGAGCGATGAATGCACTGGCGTCCATGTCTCTCAAGCCCTGTGCGAAGTCCAGTCCAAAATCCAACTTTCCTCCTTGCAAACGGCGCGTATTATTTTCAGTATAAAACTGCTCATAAAAAACAAGCTCTCTTTGAGGAGCGAAAACAGCTGGTTCATTGATGGTTCCTTCATCGTCGAAGTTGAACAAGGTATAGGGTGTCATGGCAACATCCATATCCCCTACCCGATATTTCAATACGTCGGCAATGACCCCTCTGGCCCAAAGTTCCCGCACCTCGACGGAAATCCCGGACCCAAAAAAGCCACCAAATTCATTTCTAAGGCGGATGATCGTTTGAACTTCCGTCGTTTTATTGGGACTGGCATTGACCGCCAGGTCTAGTAAAAATTCACCATCGGTCAAACTTTCAATGGTGGAAGTATCTGATTCCACGACGTTGCCATCGATGCCTGTTTGAGTCAGGAGCGTCCGCCCCAAGCCGTTGAAACGGATCTTTGGACCTTCCTCCTCCTTGACCGTCGCTTTGGCCGAACCATCCTGTGCTTGCAGGTCTCCAAATGGAAAAGCCAGAATGCTCAAAGCGAAAAGTATTTTTATAAAATTATATTTCATGATTTGTTGATTCTTTATTTTTGTCTTTTGATAAAGTGAGTGAACGAACGCATCTAGGCAGTCCTAAAAGAATGTTTTCAATTCCAGCGTCACTTCTCGTCCTTTAAATTTATCCAGGCTGTAGCTCTCATCTTCAAATCTCAACCAGCGATAGCGAAGATACAGGCCCGTATTTTCTGCAATCATCCAGTCAAAGCCGACACCAATACCACTACCAAATTGATTCAGTGGCAATTGGGATTCCAGGTCCCAGGCGGTAAATTGTCCACCGCGAGCCCCTTCCAACCCTAAGTAGCCGGTCAGTATGAAGTTTTTGAGCAATTTGTAGTACACATCGAACTCGTGGTACTGTACGAATAGGTAAGCATCGTCGTTTAAGGTCGGAGCAGCAGAAAACTTGGTAGAGGCACCACCAAAGGAGCCCAGGTAGAAGAAGTACAAGTCTTTGTTGAACAAAGAAGTCTTCAGCTTGGACTGCAAGTCTATGGCGCTGAACCACTTTCTGTTGGTCGCTTGAGCGGTAGCCGGATCGATGTCGGTGGTTTGTGTGATTTCAGTCACTCCGCGGAAGAAAGAGATTTTTCTCCCATAAGGTCCAAAGACCGTCGGTCCAGTAGCATTGGCCGGGAATGGATTGTAAATCCGGGACAGCGCCAGACCATTAATTCTATGGACATAGGTCAGCTCGGTCGCAGCCGGGTCAATTTCTTGCGCAACGCCCCAACCGAAGGTGAATTTAGCTGGTCCTAATTCGATTCCTGCATTGATGTTGATACCGCGACGGTTGTGAATCAACTGATTGACCTGCATAATCTGCCCGCCCACACCAATGGCACCTGCCGTGACACCGAAGTCCTTCAAAATCTCCGGGTTGGAGTTGGTCGCAATGGCACCGTTTTGATTGAAGAATTCCTTACTGATTTGGTACAGCTGAACATCGATGGGAATGAAGGTATATTTCTTAGGTATGAAGGCATGGAGCATCAAGGCTTCACCCCACTTTCTCTCATAATTGGGGCTTTCATAATAACCTTGTGCCAATTCACTCTTTATTCTAATGTCTTCTATATTCAGATTGAAAGACAGAGAGTGTACTTGATAAGCTCTCTTTTCGCGATTGATGGAATCAAGAGCGGTCTGACTGTGGATGAGGTTGTAGAAAACAGATTGATTGTCTCCGAAGTTTATACCGACTTTACCTCCGGTGATAAAGTTTGGAATCAAGCGGGAATCACCGCCAATACCAACATAGGTGGGAACGCTACCTGCTTCCAAGGTCGGCGGAATGGAGGTAGCAGGATCGAGAATGCCGTTGGCCAATCCACCGTTTGGCTGTGTTTTACCCCAAAAAAGGTCGAAGCTCAGCACATCCAATATATTGCCACCATTGATGATTAAGCCTTGAAATGGTTGATTGTTCCATCTGAGGTCACCCACATCATTGGAACCTGTTTGGTAGTAGCTGTCGTACTTCTCATCATTGGTAATTGCCTCCCAGGGCGTCCGGTCAAAAATACTGTAGCGGTCCAGGATTTGGTAGATACCGATGGTAAACTCACTGAGGTTGTACCAGTGGATACCTCCTCCCCGAACGCCAAAGTTTCCAATCTTTGTCCGGAAATTTCCATAAAAGTTGATACCTAAGTTTAGCGTCAATACATTATCCTCTACGCCAGAGCCGATGTAGGGCGAATTTAAAAACACTTCCGTCCCAAAAGTCGTTTTACCATTAGGACGACCAAAGACACTTAGAGACAGCATCGGTTCTCGATAACCATCGCCAAAGCCATAGGCCCTTTCGAAGGGCGACAGGTTGGGATAAGCATCCACCATATTTCTGGCATAGCCAAATAGACGGTAGTAGCCGAACAAAGTGAGTTTCTGACCTGGCTTTCTCAGTTTCTGACCCACATAACTTGTGTCGTATTGAATTCCGGCCAGGACATTCTTGTCCATTTCTTCAGTAGGGTCCGGCTTATTGGTCGTTAGGGAATCGCTGCTTGTGTAGCCGGGGGAGAACTTGGGGTCTGGGGAAACATTGGTCTGAGCGAAGGACAGACTCGTCAAAAAGACAAACGAGCAACACCAAAGCCACTTTACTTTCTCCTTACAGCGGAAAAAGTTGAAAGAAGGCGGTGCCGTTCCCCAAATTTTCATTTTGTAATTTTGAATCATATACGAATCATAGTTTTGTTATCGACAAATTTAGGAGATTAACTTTTGTAGCCTTAAAATTGACCTACATCACCCTTACATCTTTTTTTTAAGGTATACATCATCACTACATCACAGGATTATTATTTTGCTGAAGTACTATTATTTTCTTAATTTTTCGGATAATTGTATCATTATAAAAATAAAGTTTGGTTTACCATGACAAAGATCGGATTACTCGTTTTTAGCCTACTTTTCGTTTTTTCCGGCCATTTCCTGCAGGCGCAGGCTCCTCAAACAGCTATCAAGGTCGAAATGCGGCTCGATGGCAGTAGTGGAGAGTGGCAATTGTACCGGGGTGGACAGCCCTACTACATAAAAGGTATTGGTGGACAAACCGAATTGGACCGGGCGGTTGCCTATGGTGCCAACTCCGTCCGGACCTGGGGGGTTGGAGAGGCCATTAATGTACTGGATAAAGCCCACGAGAAAGGACTCACGGTGCTGTTTGGCCTGTGGGTAGGATGCGAGCGACAAGGCTTCGACTACGACGACTCCAAGGCCGTACAAGCCCAGCTCGAACGCTTCACGGAAGTTGTCAAAGAATACAAAGACCACCCTGCTATTTTGATGTGGGGCATCGGCAATGAGACTGACCTGTTTTACAGCGATTTTAAAGTGTGGAATGCCATTGACGACATTGCCAAGATGATCAAAGAGGTCGATCCCAATCACCCAACCATGACGGTTACGGCGGGCTTGGATGTAGCGGAGGTCCAATTGATCATGGAGCGGGCGCCCCATATCGATGTTTATGGCATCAATACCTACGGTGGTTTGATCGGTATCGACAAAGAGATGCGCGCCTATGGCTGGGACAAGCCTTACGTCATCACGGAATGGGGTCCCAACGGACACTGGGAGGTCAGCAAGACCAAGTGGGGTGTTCCCATCGAGCAAACCAGCACAGAAAAGGCTGCCGATTACAAGAGAAGATACGAACAAGGCATTTTGAGAGACAAAGAAATGTGCGTTGGCTCCTACGTCTTTTTGTGGGGACAAAAGCAGGAAACAACGCCTACCTGGTATGGTTTATTCCTGGAAGATGGCTCCGAGACAGAGGTGATGGACGTGCTTGAAAAGGCTTGGAGTGGCAAATTCCCAGTCAACCGCTCGCCCTCTATTGCATCGATGAATATGAATGGCAAGCAAGCCATAGAAAGCGTCTATGTCGCTCCAAAGGGTTCTGTTCGCTTCGAAATAGACATCAATGACCCCGATGGAGACCCTCTGAAGTACCGCTGGGAGATTCTTCCGGAAAGTACAGATATCAAATCAGGTGGGGATAAGGAATCCCGCCCAGAACCCGTAGAAATTGTTATCAAACCGGGCAGCAAAGAAGGCGTCCTAAACTTTAAGGCCCCCCGAAAGGAAGGTCCTTACCGTTTGTTTGCCTACATATACGATGGAAATGGCAATGCTGCCACCGCCAATTTCCCGTTTTACGTTAAAAGAGATGAATAAGAGAGAATTTTAATTGTAGTAATACAATTTATTTCTTCAGATCAGGAAAGGAATTGTCTTAAAGACTGTTCTTTTTCTGATCTATCAGGTAGCTAGTTGTTGTCATCATCAGTTGCTTGTTCGTTACAACATGCTGCGGTTTCCTCCTTACAAGATACTGTACAAGATTTGGAACCAACAGAAACACTACAACTAGATGCACTTAGTCCGCCAGAAGAACACCCTCCAGCAGGGATTTCCGACACACATTTACAGCTCACCTCTGATGGCGCAGGATCACCAGCATCATTACTCCTCAAAGCCGATACAGGCTTATATTTTATCATGGCCAAACCATAACCTTCAATATTAGATGCCTTAAAAGAATCTAGCGGTATCCTGTTATCGTAGACATAATCGCTATCTATTGATAAAACAGTATAATTCTTTTTTTCCTGATCAACTAATAAAAGAGCATTACCAGTGAATAAAAGTTCTATGTCTTGGAATTTATTAAAGAATTTATCGACTCTTTCAACTTGAAGCCTAAAAAAGGTCTTAAGCCCCTGCTCATCCAAAAAGTCGGACATAGCTAGAATATCATTACTGTCTCCACTACGTAATTGAACGTCCCCTTTGCAGTACCACCATTTAGCAGTATTGAGATCTTCTGCATTCCGTTCTTCTACAATTTTCTGAAAATCAATCTTTTGTATGTATTTCTCTGTAGTGGAACTATTCTGACAAGATGTGATCAAAAATATGGTACAAACACCTAGGATAAGTAAAAAATACTTTTTCATTGACTTGTGATTTTATTATTAGTAACACAATAACTACAATGAAAATTAGACGGCTTGGACAGCCTCGGAGGCGGCGGCGGCGGTGGCGGCAACGTCGGT
>JBCCSZ010000181.1:0-15998 GCA_039199225.1 Bacteroidota bacterium | reverse complement strand
TGATCAGAGGTTTTGATCCGACTGTCAAAGTCATCTGCATAGACCGTCCAAAAAGGATTGAGAACGGCTGGGTTGTTGAACGCAGGCGCCGGGCTCAGTAGGCTGGCAAACGCCCTGCTACGAGTAGCTCCGGTGTAGCCCATGTAGCCAGTGACAGCATAGGTATTGTTTTGATCACTCAGGGCGATGGCTTTAGCCTCGCTATCGGTGCCAGCCTGACCGAAGAGGTTCATACTGTTTACATAGCCGGTTTGCATGTCCAAGTCGACGACGAAGACCTTCTTGACGCCATTGTCGGCTAAGTCGGTGGCTGATCCGACGCATCGCAGGTTTCCCCAGGGACCTTCGACCAAGTCGGTGCCAATCGAACGTGTTGTGGCCGCAATCAGTCCATCGTTTGGCGCATCGTAGGCTTCAATGCCATAGAGGTAGTTCCAAACTACATTGCCATCGTTGTCGATCTTCACGACATTCATGTGCCGCTGTACAGGATTTGGATAACCACCACAGCGATCAAAGATGTCTGTTGGTGCAGCGGCGGTTGGGTTGTAGCTCAACCAGTCGACATTTTGAGACGTGGTGGAAGGGGTGTATTTGGCTAGGTCAGTGACAGAATTGGTTTCTCCGATGGCTATAAAACCATCCTTGGTGGAGGTTTGTATGACGTTAGAAAACGTCCCCAGATTGAATGCCCTACACCAGACCATCTTACCACTGAGGTCGTAACGTGCAACGGTAGCCCGCGTAACGCCAAATCGCCTGCTGGCATCTTCGCCGGTCCGACAATTGGGAATTTTCGTATTCAAAGAATTGGAAGTACAGCCTTTGGAGACAAACGTTTTGTTGATCCAGGTAGCATATCCAGTCGTGATGTAACCAATATGGTTTTCGGCTGCATCGTAAATGTTTTCATGGGCATACCACCAGTCTTCTCCGCTTTCTGCCTGTGTTTGTGCGGTCACGGGGACGATGTCTCCGAGGGGGCCATTGGGTTTAACAGGCGCCCAGTCGATTTTTTGCCATTCAATGGGTGGTCCTGTTTGAGACTGGGCCGTAGATGTGTGAAACAACAGCCCAAATAGTAGTAAAATCAAGGAAGCATATTTCATGTCGTTGTTCTTTAGTGTTTTTTATTTAGATGAATCAATACCTCTGCCAGCGGTACCATTTGTTTGTACCGACAAGCAAGTCTGAGTAGAAAGGGGGTTACCCTACGATAAGTGAATCAATGGCAGTCGTCAATTAAAAAATCTAAAGAATGGTCGTACGTCCGTTAAGAGTTTGAATGATAAGTGTAAAAATTAAAAAGGTGTTTGGTCACTTTGAGCGCTCTAGTAATGATTGCAAAGTATCGCATATCGGGATGATTTGAAAGGTAGAAAGTGTGAGCGCAGCAATTGTAGAATAAACGCCTGAGATGGGTTTGCAAATGCAGCTTTAAGACATCCCATTGATGTAGCGAACGAATAGCTCTTTACGCCTTTGGGAGACAGGTAGTATGGCTCCGTTGGAGAGCTGCACCTGCCCACCTTCTCCTCGGGCGTATTCCAACAGGTGATCCATATTGACCAAATACGAGCGATGAATTCTAAAGAAGGTATGTTCTGCTAAAAGGCTTTCGATCTCTTTTAAATTGCGGGAAACCAAGAGCTGCTTTTGACGGGTCAGATACACCTTGGAGTAGGTCCCTTCGGCTTCGCAATAAATGATGTCTTTGACCGCTACAAAGCTGTAGCCCTTGAGGCTGGGTAAGGCAATTTTTTCAAAAGGGGTAGAAGGCAAGGAGGATTCCAGGCTTTTGAGCAAAAAATCGATATTGGCCTTTTGGTTTTGCGTCTCTTGTCGCTGGCGTACCTTTTGAACAGCCTTTTCCAACTCTTCCATATCGATGGGTTTGAGCAGATAATCGAGGGCAGAAAACTTAATGGCTCGGATGGCATAATGGTCATAGGCAGTGGTAAAGATCAAATCGAAGTCGATGCTTGTCAGGCGGTCCAATAAATCAAAACCTGTGCCTTTGGGCATTTTGATGTCTAAAAATACCAATTGTGGTTGATCTTTTTGGATGGCATCCAAGCCCGATTGTATGGAGTGTTCCACAGACAGTATTTTAACATCGGGTGCCACTTGGGCCAGGAGTTGACAAAGCCCCCGAGCCGTTCTTTTTTCATCGTCTATAACCGTTGTGCGAATCATATTTACAGAGCTGTGTGGTATGAAATTGTAATGGTTTTTTTACTGTGGAAAGAAAATACGGACGCGCGTTCCGAGTACTTCCTCCTCCTGGTTTTGGATGTCTTCAATGTCTATTTGAAAGGGGGTTTGACTTTCGCGATTCAGTAGATCGATGCGCTCTTCGATGATCTTGAGACCCAGTGGTTCATGCGCATACTCTCCCCGAAATTTGGTAGATTTTTCGCGTCCGACTCCATCGTCTTCTATGGTACAGGACATCCCTTTCGATGCTTTTTCAAATTGTATGCGGATTGCTCCTCCCTCTTCCTGCTTGTGTTGTAAACCATGCCAGATGGCGTTTTCGACAAAGGGCTGAATCAACATGGGTGGAATTTCAGTCAGCTCACTGTCGATTTGTTCGTCGACCTGCAAGGACCATTCGAACTGGTCGCCAAACCGGAGTTTTTCCAACTTCAAAAACAGCTTGAGGTTCTCGACCTCGTCGGCCAGAGAGATGGATTGGCGACGGGAGCCGTTCAGTAATTTGCGAATCAAACGAGCCACGGCCGTCAAATTGTGGTTGGCCAGCTTATACTTTCCCGACAGTATCAATTCCTGTACCGATCCCAAGGCATTGAACATAAAGTGTGGATTGAGCTGGGCCTGTAATGCCTTTTGCTCGGCGCGGAAAGACTGCTGCAAAAGACGGGTCCGATTCCGGGACGCGCGCAGGCGGGAAAAAACCACCACTTGGACCAGGGCCAGGAGGAGAAGCAGGCAAAAGCCGATGAACCACCAGGACTTCCAGAAGGGTTGCTGTATTTCAAAACTCAGTTGAGCAGCCTTTGTGCTCCATCGCCCTTTGTAGTCTCTGGCCAGCACATCCAAGGTGTAGGCACCAGGTAAAAGCTGGGGATACTCCAAGGTCTTTTGGTCTGTCATGTGCCAGGCCGAATCCAATCCTAGCAAACGATATTTGTAGCGAATCTCATCCCCACTTTTGTAAGACAGGCCCGCAAAGCTAACTTGAATATTGTTCTGCCCATACTCAAATTGATACCCATCCGCTACCAAGGTATCCTGAAAGTTTACCCGCAACCGATCGATGTAAATGTTGGGGGGAGAGCGGTCTGCTGATTCTTTGTACGGATTAAAAATAGAAAGCCCCTCCTCACTTTTCACCCAAATGAGACTGTCTTGAAAAACGACCTCATCCACTTCATTGGACAACAATCCGTTGTGCCACGAATAGGTAAGCATATCGGGGGGCGCCTTCATACCATTCTTCCACTCAACCCGACTCAAGCCCTTGTTGGTCGACACCCAGGCAACGCCCGTTTTGTCTACTGCCACCGAATTGCATAGGTTACTGGCCAGCCCATCCTCTTCTTTGATTTGCCACAGGGTGTCTCTGGACCGAATGACCAAGCCCTGACCGAGCGTAGCCAACAACAGATAATCGCCAAATACCTCTATGCCGTTTACCCTTTCATTGAGGAGGGGTTCGGGATGTGGAGGTGAATGCAATTGTCCATCGGCAATGATGTGCAATCCATTGTTTAATCCAGCATAAATTTCCTCGCCATTTTTGGCAGCACTACAAAATACTTTCTTGTTGGCCAGCCGTCGAATTTCGTGCAGGGACTGTTCGCCATCTGCCAGGTAGTAGATACCCCATTTATTGACAACTAAAAAAAGATCGTCTACATAGTGGCTGATTCTATTACCCGAAAACTTATCGATCCTTTGCAATGGCCGTGGTGGATGATAGTTGAGGATGGACTCCGTACCAATTTCCTCTACCCCACTAAGGATAAAATGATTGGTATCAAGCTTAGAAGCAAATACATTGGCATTTTGCCGAAACTGCTTTATCTTCTTGGTTTTGAAGGCTTGCCCTGCCTCATACCGCAACTCAAGGACATCTCCCTGATGAAACCCCAAAAGGATGGACTGCTCGTTGCCATCGATGTCATAGATGCGTTTGCCTTCAAAAAAATCATCCGATCGGATGCATTGAATATCGATGGCAGGCATGTAATATACTCCATCGTCCAAACTGGTCAGCCAGATGCCACCTTCACTGTCTTCGGCTATCCAGGTAATGATCTTTTCCTTTGTCATGTATTGTCGTGGTCGATCGTATTGGCCTTTTGGATAAACCAATAGTCCGCGATCGAAGGTAGCCAGCCAAATGTTTTCGTATCGGTCTTGAAAGATACCCAGGGTATTCAAAGCATCGTGGGCAAACAAGGGAGTTACTTGTCCCTTTTCCAATAAATAGACGCTATTGAGGAAGCTCAACAAGACCTTGTCATCTGAGATTTTAAATAAATTGGCGTAATCAAAGCTAGAATTAAAAAGACGGTATTTGGAGGAAACGTCGTTGTAAAATACATGCTGCCCAGTGGTATTGACATACTGTAGTTGATAATCGCAATTAGGGTTGGATACGCCGCAGACGTAGGCGCCACCGGCCACCTGCTTGATGGCAAAGTAGGCACTTAGGGAATCTTCAAATAATTCGTCTTGATAAAGCATTGTACCATCCGGGGTGATTTTCAACAAGTTTTTTATTTCCCTGTTGCGCTTGAATCCCAACCAAATATTGTCGAGTGTATCCACGGCCATGCTCATCGGGGTGTAGCGACTTTCCAAATCTTTGAGCAAGTGATTGTTTTTGAAGGGGTGGATGCTTCCATTTTCGAAAAAGGACAGTTGGAGAGAGTTGGTCAAAAACCAAAGGCGATTTTTATAGTCTTCGAACAAAAATAAAACGGTGTTGTCGCACAGACCATCAAGCGTTGTAAAGACCTGAAACTGGTTGCCATCGAAGCGGGCCACCCCACGATCTGTTGCCAACCACATGTAGCCACGGCTGTCTTGCAAAGCCATGTAGGTCTCCGAACTGGGCAGACCTTGCTCCACGCTATAGTGCCGCCAGGCGGGTGTAGGTATCTGGCTCCACAAAGCAGAAGTTAAAAAAAGCAGGCTACAGAATGCTAGGAGGTCCCTCATAGAAATTTAGCTTGGGTTTGTTCGTCTGGCTACGAAGTAAATAAAATAATTGGAATAGCTGGCTATAGCTACTACCCAAACGAAAGTAGACAATGCCCTATTACAATGGACATTGTCTACAGATGATGGACTTGTAAAAAATCGCTGGTAAATTAAGTAGCTTGTAGCTATTGGGCTACGAATGGCTTACTTGGGCGGCGCTTGCTGGGCATCCACTTCCGCCTTGACCTTTTCATAGGCCACCATTAGCTGTTCCTTTTCCGCTTTTACGGACGTCAATTCCTCTCCGAGCTTTGCAATGCGCTGTTCCCAATTGGAGACATCGGGATTGATTTTTGATTCGGCAGCCACCAATTTCTCCCGTTGGGCTAGGAATTTCATATCCAGGGCGGAGAGCTTACTTTGTAAATCAGCATAATCTTTTGTTTGTTTTTCGACTTGGTAGTTCGCCTGTGTCAAATCTGTTTTTAAGTCGGTATTTTCCTTCTGGGAGTCACCGAGGTCAGCTTCTAATTGACGGATGTTGGCCTTGTAGGCAGAACCTTTGAACATCGACCAAAAAAGCCATCCCAGTATCCAGGCACCAGCCAGCATGAGCAATAACCAGGGAGTACATTCGGGGCAAAATATATTGAGTAAAGTCATTGGATATAGATTTCGTTTTGTCAGAAATGGGTTTAGTTTAGGATTCTAAGCACTGTTCGGCGGTTGCGGTGGCGACCTTCATCGGTATCGTTGGAAGTGGCAGCCTGGCGCTCGCCCTTGGAATCGACAGTGATGCGATTGGCTGCAATGCCATAGCCTACCAGCAGATCGCGGATGGATTCGGCGCGCTTTTGTCCCAGTGCCATATTTGCTTCGTCTTCGCCAATGTTATCGGTATGGCCGGTGATGGAAATTTGCTCTTCGGTTTGCTGTAGGCGCTCGCCCAGTTGCTTGAGGTAATCGTCTACCTTGGCATTTTTGTCTTTCACGGTCGAATTGAAGGGAAAGTAGATCGTAACTTCATCTTCGATGGCCACGATGGTCGTTTCGGCTTTATCGGGAGCAGCCATCCAGTTGAAGGAGGCTGCATCGAAAGCGGTTCCTTCGGCCGTGGGGGCGCCCGACATCTTGCGGGAAGAAATCACGATGCGCTCGGCGGGCAGCTCATCTTTGAGCAAATCGCGGATAGCAGCTGCACGGGCTAAGCCCATGTTGTCAAAACCTTCCGGCGGTGTTTCCCCGTCGTAGAACCTGCCGGTGATCTGCAGGATGTTATCGGCGGTTTGGCCATTTAAAATGTTGTTTTTCAGGTAATCGGCATAGTCATCTCCGGTTTGTGGAGCGGCTTGCTGCAGGCTGAAAGCCAGGGGTAAACTGGCGGCGGCCGATGTCATGGCAGCGGCAGAAGCTGCCTCGGCGGTACTGCAACAACTGGTAGCAATGTGGTTGCTGTACCACCACTGCGCCCCTAGGAAATACAAGACCGTAAAGGTCGATAATAGGAGAAGTTTGGTATTCATACTGGCGATGGTTAGATGAAGAAAGAGTGATATTTTTTCTATTTTATATCACAAAAAAAGCTATTTACAAAATAACGTTCTGCCTAATTTAACAAAAACAGACTTATTATTATATAAATCACTTGAATAATTTAACAAATATGCGCCAGCGGAATGTTAATGCAATTTGCTTAAATGGCGCCCCTCTAAAAAGCAAGCTGTAACAAGGCCGAGAAATCTAAAATGAGTGTAAGAAAATTAATATCTTGAATTAAGTATTTAGTAATCTGGGAAAAGTTGATTGAAATGAAAACTAGAACAAGCCTATTTGTAAGCCTCCTCTTTTGTACCATCCTTTTCTGTCCTTCCAATGCCCAACCAGTCATTAATTCCAGCTGGCAGTTTGCCATTGGCGACACCCTTGAGAGCAACATTGTCTACCCCAACTCCTTGGTGGCACCTGCTGAAGGAATCGGCTTTACATGGGATATTTCGGATTTGGCACCAGTAGACTTCGAAAGAGAAATAGCGATCGTCGATCCTTCCGAATTGGAATATGGCAGCGAATTCCCAGCGGCGGATTTGGGCTATAAAAATGGAAACAGCGAATTTTACATGAAGCGCATCAATGGAAATATGCATTTTTGGGGCAGTAGGAGCCAGGACAGCAAGGTTGTTTATGGGAACGGAAGCCCAGTTTTGCTGTACGACAATTTTCAATTCGGCGATGTGAATGCCAATGCGTACGAGCGAATGGTCATCGTAACAGCTACATCGGATACCACCATTACAGAAGAACTGGACAGCATGAAGTATGCGGGCGTAGGGACCGTTGTTACGCCAACCAACACTTATGAAGACTGTGTTATGACCAAATTGACCAGATCGAGTACGGGTATTTTCAGTCTGGTTGAATACAACTTTTACAAAGGTAGCATGTCCAATTTAGTTGCAAGCTACCGGCGCTATACCAGTGGTCGGGTCGAACCAACGAATAGGGTTATGTTCACCAGATCGCCCATATTGACAAGTAGCTCAGATATTTTGAAGAAAAGCTTGACCGTAGAAGGTCCTTTTCAGGATCGGATGGTGTTGCGCGGATCGGCCGAAAAAAGCATTCAGACAGCGGTAAGAATCATAGACATGATGGGATCAGAAGTTTTGAATCTATCCCATTTATCTGTCCATAGCCATGCGGAAATAGACCTCCATCGATTGGCCTCCAGGAGAAATTATGTCCTTCTGGTAATCAATAAAGCAGATGGAGCAATTCTGACCCACAAATTTTTTAAACCCTGACAAACTCTTAACGTAAAAGCAAGCCTACCCGCAATCCAAAGCTTTTTCAAATATGAAACAACCAGGGAGTATTCCAGCTATAGACTTTGAAAACCGGCAGCAGAAAGCTTTCGAGTTTGAGATTGTGAGCAACCGAGAAATCCTGAGTGGACGGCTCAAGGGTGGCCATGATCCTTTTCGGCCCCACCGCATACAGTTTTACGCCATCCTATTTATACTCGAAGGTACTGGCCGCCATTTCATCGACTTCAACAGCTACGAATACCAAAAGGGCAGCATCATCTTCATTGCCCGCGACCAGGTACAGCGTTTTGAGCGCAACAAGGATCGCAAGGCCCTGTTCCTAATATTTACCCAGGCATTTTTGGAAAAAAGCAGCCTCGGTTCCAGCTTGATGCAACAACTGAGCCTCTACAATTACCACCTTCACTACCCTGTACTGCAGGTATCCAACAATCAAATGGGTTTGTTTACAGAGTTGGTGGTACGGCTCAAGCAGGAATACGACGCGCCCGATGATGTACTGACCGAAGAAATCATTCTTTCCTCCCTTAAGATATTCCTTTGCCTGGCAGAGCGCATCCGGCGCCAGAACCCGGCCGTCGAACAACCCTACCGCTATTTGGATGCTTTTCAACAGTTTGAACAATTGCTGCAACAACACCTGCTGCGCAATCGAAAGGTGGCCTTTTATGCCGAACAAATGTCCATTTCTACCAAGAAACTCAACCGCATTACACAGGAAGTGGTGAAGCGCAGTGCCAAAAACTACATCCACGACCTGCTGGTGCTGGAAATGAAGCGCCTACTGATGAACACCTCCCTGAGTGTCAAAGAAATCGCCTTTCGCTGCGGATTCGAAGAACCGACCAATTTTGTTAAATACTTCAAAAAACTCTCCGGTCTAACCCCTCGTGAATTTCGAAAAAGTTACGATTAAATCAAAGAATGTACAATAGATGCAAACCAAAAGGATGGATTTAGTGTTGGAACTAAACTAAGATATTCAAAATTACCACTATTTACGTTTTTTTAACAAAAAGTTAATCAAACCGTCCCATTTTAACCATTTTTTGGCTTTTTTTGATCTATTGCTAAAATATAAAATGGTTGACTTTTGCAGCGTGTTTGAGCATGTAGAAATAAAGTTAAATACGATGAGAAAAGCAACAAACCGAGGGGTGTTGACTGGCGTTTTTTGCCTGGCTGTGCTTTTGGCATCTAGCGCGACAAACCCCGATTCGACGACAAAGCAAAGCATCTTCGACCAATTGTCTGGACGAGAGGTCACCGATGTAACCATTGTGCTGAACTTGTCTGAATTGACGCAGAATAAGTTTGACACATTAGAACACAAGGGTGAATTGACTTTCACCGATTTGAACGGAGAAGAGCAGAGTTGGGACATCAAGGCGGCCCTTCGCGGTAAATTCCGCCGATCGAAGTGTTCTGGTATTCCACCGCTGAAGCTGAAATTCAAGAAAAAGCATCTGAAAATTGCCGGCTTGGCAAAGTACAATGATATGAAGTTGGTCAACTACTGTGTAGAAGACCAGGAGGAAGCCAGAGACTATCTCTTGAGAGAGTTTTTGATCTACAAGTTGTACAATGAGCTGACGGATGCCAGTTTCCGGGTCCAATTGCTGCGGATTCGCTATGTGGATGCCGAGAGCGGCGACAGCCGCGAGCAGATGGGATTTCTCATCGAGGATACAGCCCAGTTGCGCGCCCGTCTGAATGCCCAAAAGTCAAAGTCTGATTATGCCATTTATGCGGATGACTTCGACCAGAATCACCGAAAAATGGCGGCGCTCTTTCAATACCTGATTGGGAATGCAGATTGGGAATTGACCTCCTCCAAGAATGTCAAATACGTTCTTCGCGATGAGAAGATCATTCCAGTACCCTACGATTTTGACTTTGCAGCTCTGGTGAAGCCTTCCTACGCCAGGTTGAATTCCAGCCTGGGCCAGACGAACATAGAGCAGCGGTTCTACCTTGGCTTTGAGGAAAATCTCGACGAATTAGAAGAGGTGCTGTCGTTCTACAAAAAGAAGCGCAAGGCAATGGTTCAAACCATCAAAAACTTCAAGCTGCTGCAGGGCAAGTCCCGCAGATACATGGTCGCCTATCTGAACAGCTTCTACTGGCAGTTGGACGAAGGCATGCAGTTTGGTCCTAAGACCACCGCTGTAGGGAAATAACATACCTTACCATATCTCCCATTTTGATACAGCCGTATCTTTTGGGAACCAACTAGTGAATTTTTAATCGGGGCTTACACATTTGCTTGTGTAAGCCCTTCGCTTATGGTCCTGGCTCAGCGTTTCGATCCATCCACTAGAGTAAGCGAAATGGGACCTCAACTTTTTCGACCTGCCCTTCCGACTCTTGGCGCTTATTCGCTAAATTCGCGGATGGACCTACAAATACGCTCAAAAGACACAGATGGGGCTGAAATATCCTGGTTTGCCCCGATTTGCAATGGCGATACCGACCGCCTGGGGCTGATGCCCGATCGTTACAAAAGCAATTGGAACAACACCTCCGAAATATTATTGGAAGCCGACCGCCTCGGCTATCGCAACATCCTTTGTCCATCCTCTTATCAAGTCGGGCAAGACACTTGGTCTTTCGTCTCTGCCGTTGCGCCACAGACAAAAAACATCAACCTACTGGCGGCCATTCGCTGTGGGGAGGTCCACCCACCAATGCTGGCCCGAGCCATTGCCACGGTAGACCACATCCTCAAGGGCCGTTTGACCATTAACATCATCTCTTCGAACCTGCCGGGCGAAAACCTGCCATCCGCCGACCGCTACCAACGCTCTAGGGAAGTCATCGAGATTCTAAAGCAAGGCTGGACGCAGGAAACCATCGACTTTGAGGGGCAATTCTACAAATTCCAGTTGCCCAGCATCCCGGTCAAGCCCTACCAGCAGAGCGGCGGTCCCCTACTCTACTTTGGTGGCTACTCGCCGCCTGGAGTGGAGCTTTGCGCCCAGCACTGCGATGTGTATCTGATGTGGCCAGAAACCGAGGGGCGACTCCAAGAGCTGATGAACAATATGAGCCAAAAAGCAGCTACCTATGGCCGAACCGTCGATTTTGGGCTGCGCATCCATATGATCGTGCGGGAGACGGAGGCAGAAGCCAAGGCAGCGGCCCGCCTGCTGATGTCGGAATTGGAAGAAGAAAAGGGCAAAGAAATCCGAGAACGGGCGCTCGATGCCAAGTCCTATGGTGTTTCCAGGCAGGCAGAGATGCGGGAGCAATCGGATTTGGATGGCTTTGTGGAGCCCCATTTGTGGACGGGGATCGGCCGGGCAAGGTCGGGCTGCGGCGCGGCACTCGTCGGGACGCCCGACCAGATATTGGCCAAAATTCGGCGCTATATGGATATGGGCATCCGTTCCTTTATATTTTCGGGCTATCCACATTTAGAGGAATGCCGCTTGTTTGCACGCTACGTTCTGCCCCAGCTGAAAACCGTCTCTTTGCCGCAATTGCAAGGTCGCATTCCAGTCACTCCGCCCAACACGCCCTTAGCCGCTGCCAAAAGACGGTAAGCCGGCCGATTTGAATTTGCAATCGGAAAAGCTTATTTTGCCTGTGTTAATTACAGGCTGGCACTGCTTACAAGAAAGCTTTCTTTGACGCAGTGCAACTTGAATTGGCTCACCTAATCTCAAAGCTTTATTTCCTAACTGCTATTGGGCAGCATCAACCTTTGAATTAAACCTGTATGAATCTCAATCCGGTCATACTAGCCATCCCGATGTACTTCACCCTCATGGCGGTGGAGTTGATCTACGAATCCTACCACCGACGGAAATCCTATCGACTCAATGATGCAGTGACCAACATCAGCACCGGCATTTTGCAACAGTTGAGCGGCACCTTTCTCACCTTGCTCAAGATCGGCTTATATGTGCTGCTTTTCGAGCAGGTCGCCCTTTTCCAATTGCCACAAAACGGTTGGACCTTTGCTTTGGCAATGATCCTTTGGGACCTCTGCTACTACTGGGAACATCGCATGGCCCATACGGTGAGCCTCTTTTGGGGTGGCCATGTTGTCCATCACCAAAGCGAAGAATACAACCTGTCTGTTGCACTGCGGCAAACGTCGACCGGATTCATTTGGGGCCTGCCGTTTTATCTGCCCATGGCCCTCATCGGCATTTCGCCGGAGCATTTTGTCTTGGCAGGCGGATTCAATTTGCTTTATCAATTTTGGATACACACCGAGCACATCAAAAAGATGCCGCGCTGGTTTGAGGCGGTGTTCAATACGCCTTCGCACCACCGGGTACACCATGGCCGCGATCCGAAGTACATCGATAAGAACTATGCAGGTATGTTCATTGTTTGGGACCGCTTGTTTGGGACGTTCAAGGAGGAGGAAGAGCGTCCGAACTATGGCATCACGACGCCTTTGAAAAGCTGGAATCCGGTGTATGCCAACTTTGCGCATTACATCGACTTGTTTCAATGGACGCGGAAGGCGCGTAGCGCCGGGGATGTGTTGAAAATACTGTTCAATAAGCCCGGTTGGTTTCCCGAGTATATGGGTGGCTACCAGGCGCCGGAATCTCCCAAGAGAGGCTATCAAAAGTACAACGAGCTGGTAAACAGCGGCATCAACTATTATATTTTTGCACAATTCCTGTTGGCTTTGTTGTTCAATGCCTTGTACTTTTTCAAGCAAGGCAGCTTCGATCTATCCGTTAAAGTCACTTTTGCCCTATGGATCATCTTCAGCACCTTGATGTTTGGTTTTCTTTTTGAGCACAAGAGCCCTCACTTGACTTGGTTGGAAGGCTTGCGGCTGCTGGGCATGCCCCTACTGGTTTATTTGTTGATAAGCTCTGGCTTTCCCCTACCGGGATGGACTTTGGTGGTAGCATCCTTGATTGCTGTGATCAGCCTGCTGGCTTTTCTGCGTTTCCGGGCGGTGAAGGTCGCCCTGTAGATAAATCCGGGTATAAGCCATTATTTTGCTACCTTCACCGGATAGCTGAATGCTTATGTTGTTAGACTTTTCCATCGTTCTAATCTATTTCGCCGTCGTGCTTGTCGTGGCCTTGTCCGGAAAAAAGGGCGGGGATATGAGTACGGAGGAATATTTTTTAAGCTCCCGCAACCTGCGTTGGCCTTCCATTGCCATCTCTACCATTGCAACCAATGTGCAGGGTTATCAATTTTTGGGGATGATGGGATCGGCCTATTTGTATGGCTTGGCGCAAGCAAATCTGGAAATCAATGCCATGCAGGGCATATTGATGGCTGCCTTCATTTTTGTTCCTCTGTATTTGAAAGATAGGGTGATCACCATTACGCAATTCATTAAAAATCGCTTGGGGCGCACGGTGGCTCTGTGTTATTCGTTGGCAAATGTCTTTTTATTTTCTACCATCGGCTTGGGGGCGGCGCTCTTTTGGGGGGCTTATGCTGCAGAGTTGGTCTTCAGTGATTTTTTGTCTTTCATCAGTACAGAACGGATCGTTCGGGTGGGCATTTTGATTGCTGCGCTGGGTATTTTTTCAGCCATCTATACCTATTTTGGTGGTTTGGGGGCAGTTGTTCGCACGGATATTATCCAATTTGTCATCCTGGTGAGTGGTGGAACAGCCATTTTGTTTGTAGCCATCCACCATCTTGGAGGTTGGGGAGCTTTGTATGAAAAGACGCCTGAATTGATGCACTTGCACCTTCCGAGAGACCACGAGCAGTTACCTTGGACGTTGGTTTTTGGCTTGGGGCTACTCAATATCAATTATTGGTGTGCCAATCAAAGCGTTGTACAGCGGTCGTTGGCGGCAAGGAGTTTGAAAGAAGCGCAGGTCGGTTTGATGGTTGGAGGAGTCATGAAGTATTTCATGGCCATCATCATCATCATTCCAGGTATTGCCTTGGCGGGCATCCTGGCCGACAATCCATTGCAAGAGCCCGATCAAGCTTTTCCGTATATGGTCACGACTTATTTACCAGCTGGCATCAGAGGAATCATCTTATGCGCTTTGTTTGCCTCCCTGATGAGTACGGTCGACTCCTTGTTCAACTCCCTGGCGACCCTTTGGTCGGTTGATATTTACAAAGAATACATTCGCCCTGAAGCCAGCGACGCACAGATGGTTTTGGCGGGCCGACGAACCATTCTGGTGACCTTATTGACGGGGATCAGTATGGGATGCGTCTTGTTGTATGTCAAATTTGAGAATCCTGAATTGGCCTTTACGCATACGCTCAACGATCTGAGGTATTACATCAACTGTGGTATTGTGGTCTTAATATGTTCCGCAGCTTTCTTGTGGATGCCCAACCATAGATTGGCGCTATTCGCCTTTTTGCTTACCGTACCACTGCATCTGGCATTCAAGCATTACGAACCGGAAATGAACTACTTTGTGCGTGCCGGATGGGTAATTGCCATCGCCTTCAGCTTGTTGGCCATCCCTAGCGTTTTGTTGAATGGCTTTAGAAAGTCTTCGAGCTTTTTCGAATCTGCCTCTCCACAGATCAGTCGGATCGGGCTGGGTCTTTTGCTGTCTTTGGGGATATTGCACTTAGTTTTTCACTAACACCTTAATATACGCGAATGCTTTGGAGGACATCACTTTGCTCCAAGGACACCAACTCCCCTTTCATGCGCAGGCGCTCCCCTTGAATGCCATTCAAATCGATGATGGCAAAGCCACTATCGGATACTTCCATGAATAAATCGGTGACGGTGGCTCCTAAGAAAGTCATGCGAATGTGAACCCCCTTGCCTGCGCCGCGGTCCCGAATCCGGAATTTGGTCAGCTTCCCCTCCAAGGTAAGACTTCCCGAGCCGTCGAGGCCGTTGTCCTGGTCATTCAAAGCCAATTGAATGATGGCCGCCTCTCCGTCGACAAAAACAAAGTTGGTGGTGGGCGATACAAAGGCCGTTTGGCCGTAGCGACCGTATAAAGTATGTGATTCGAGGACGAATTTCCGACTATTGATCAGCTCCAACAGCATTTCATGCTTTTCTTTTGCATCCAAATCCGATAAGGTAGGTGGATCTGCCGCATGAATGCTGTGTAAAGCTGGGAAGTGAAAAAGGAAAATTAGCAGACAATGTTTCATCAGTTTGGGATTTTATTAGGCTACATAGATAGAACCTATTGGGTAGCGTATTGTACCGTTAAGGCGATGTTAAGATTTTTAGAGAAGTTGTTAAAAGAGGGTGAATTCGTATAATCAGCGGCAATTGCTGTAAAATAGATCTGCAGACTCGATGATTATTGACGCAATTATAAAGTTATGGTCCCTCGAGAATGCATCATTGTTCTGAAATTGTTATCTTCACTTTTGAAAGTTATTTTCAGATTTAACCGGATAGGTATCTCTCGAGCCATTTGCTTAATTTTGATGATAGCGCCTTTTTAGTCATTATTTAATTCACGTTGTGATGCTGGCCTAGATAGCTTGTGCGAAAATGTATGGTCAAATCGCTCATTTGCTACCTTCGGTAAACATCTTGCAACGATAGCTTATTCAAATCATCAATATGGCAGACAGCTTTAATAAAAAAGAACGAGAAAAAAAGAAAAAGAAAAGAAAAAAGGATAAAGAACAACGCAAAGAGCAGCGCAGGCAAGAAGGAAAAAGTGGAGCAGAATTTATGTACCTCGATGAAGATGGTAACTTAACAACGACACCACCCGATCCCAATCGAAAAAGTACGATTAAGGCAGAAGATATTGAAATTGGCGTCCCTAAAAAGGTAGATTCCGATGAGTCTAAGTTTTCTCGCAAAGGAACCGTCAAATTTTTTAACACCGACAAAGGCTATGGTTTCATCATCGACAATGATACCAAGGAAAGCTTCTTTGTGCATGCCGCTAATTTGATCGACAGCATACAGGACAATGACAAGGTTGTCTTTGAAGTGGGTAAAGGTCCCAAAGGTCCGATTGCTTTGGAGGTCAAACTCGCCTAACATTCGTACGGCAGCAATACTGGTTTTCTTTTGGTCCGCGCTTGAAATCTGTCTGG
>JBCCSZ010000180.1:0-16043 GCA_039199225.1 Bacteroidota bacterium | reverse complement strand
CTGCACCAATTGGCGTAAAAGTTGGGCTGAGGAGCAATTCTTTGACTGGGTTGCATCTGTTTCAGCATGCGTTCTGCGCTTTCGACATAATCGGGTTGGTACAACAATGTTCCCAATTTGAATAGTACGCGAGCCATTGTCGAGTTGGAGCCGGAAATGACATTGTCGCTCGTTTCCATCTTTCGGGCCACCAAAGGCGGGTCCAATTTGGAAGTGTAGAAGAAAAAGGCAGATTCTCCGTCTTTGAAATGCTCAAGGACATACTGAACAAGCCGATCGGCTAGAAATAGCCATTCTTCGTCAAAAGTAACTTCGTACAAACTGGTCAATGCATCTGCCAGCAAGGCATAGTCGTCTAAGAAAGCATTGATGACAGACTGGCCGTCTTTGTAGTTGCGGTTCAGGCGACCACCTTTTTGCAGAGCGTTTTGCTTTAGAAAGTGTGCATTTTTAAGGGCTCTGTCCAGATATGCTTTGTTGCCGAGGGCCTTGTAGGCATCCACATAACCCTTGAGCATAAGGGCATTCCAGGACGTGAGTATTTTATCGTCCAGGCCCGGGCGGATGCGTTTGGTGCGCGCTTCGAGCAGGCGGTCGTTGATGGATTGGACAGTTTGTAGAATCGCTTCCTCTGACAGCTTATATTTTTTAGTGAGTTGGGCTAAACTTCGCTTGCGATGCAAGATATTCTTATCGTGTTCCCAATTGCCACCATCCTTGATTTCGTAGTAAGCACAGTAAAGAGCCAATTCGTTTGGATCGTCGATATGAGCAGCCACTTCTTCTTTTGTCCAAACGTAAAATTTACCTTCCTCTCCCTCGCTATCGGCATCCAAGGAGGAATAAAAGCCACCATTTTCATCACTCAATTCTCTTTCGACAAAGCTCAGGCTTTGTTCCACAACGGATTTGTAAAGCGGCTTTTGGGTCAGGCGGTAGGCATCAGCATAGAGGCTCACCAATTGGCCATTGTCGTATAGCATTTTTTCAAAATGCGGTGCTTTCCAAACGGCATCCGTAGAGTAGCGGGCGAATCCACCTCCGAGATGGTCGTAAATACCACCCCAAGCCATTTTATCCAGGGTCGTTGTTACGGCCTCCAAGGCTTTTTTGTTGCCACTAAAATGGTGGTAGGCCAATAGGAATTGGTAGTTGTTGGGCATGGGGAATTTAGGTGCGCCCTTTCTGCCACCTTCCTGAAAATCAATTCGTTGCAAGAAGTTTTTGTTGATTTTATCCAGCTCTTCTCGACTAAACGCCTGTTGTTCGTCACCGCTGGGAATCAAACCCTGACTCTGAATCCCCTTGGTCAGCTGTTCGGCATACTCCGCCATTTTATCGGGCGCTTTTGCGTATTCCCCCCTGAAATACTGAAGGATTTCTATCCATTTTTTCTTTGGGAAATAGGTGCCAGCCCATACTGGACGACCATCTGGCAGGGCGAAGGCATTGAGGGGCCAGCCACAGCCCTTCTCTGTTGCCAATTGGCAGGCCGTCATATACACATCATCAATGTCTGGCCGTTCCTCCCGATCGACTTTAATTGCAACAAAGTATTCGTTCATAATCTGGCTGACGGTCGTGTCTTCAAAAGATTCATGCTCCATCACATGGCACCAATGGCAAGCTGCGTAGCCTACGCTGATGATCAACATTTTGTTCTCTTCTTTGGCCTTTTGGAGTGCTTCCGGACCCCAGGGGTACCAATCGACCGGGTTGTAGGCGTGTTGTAGTAGATAGGGGCTGCTTTGGCCCGCCAAGTGGTTCATGCTTCCTTCTGTTTTGGATGTTTGACTTTGGGAGCTGGGTGGCACCGGAGATTTACATGCTGCCAGGGTTAAGAAGATCAGTAGAATAAAGTGTCCGGATGTTTTCATTTGCTGCTTTTTAGCCGATTGGCGATGAATGTAAATATACCTTAATTTAACATATGGAACGAATCATTAAGTAAATGTTGTTGATAGGGTTAAGTTTAGGATAATAAGTTGTTACAATCCTTTTTATCTCAACAGATATGAGGTATTTTAAACTCGACTTTAGCTGAACGGAAAACGAAAGCTTTCTTTAAACCAATTCATCGCTAACCAATTAAGACTTTACGTAATAACACTTGTACACAAACTCTGCTGCTATTGTAATTCCAAAAAGTTTGCTTTAACATAAACACTATTACAAAATGAAATGGAGAAGATTGAATGGCCAGCAAATTGAACTGCCGATCAAAGAAGCGGTAGAGCAAACCATCATCCGGGAAACAGCAGATGGCCACAAACTGAAAGTGTGTATCGGAACGGATTCTCAAGTTAGGGGCGATGTCATCGAAATGGCGACCGTTATCGTCTTTTTGCGAGAAAAGAAAGGTGGTTTTATGTTCATCAGCAACACAAAGATCAACCAAAAAATGGGTATCCGCGAGCGGATGATTACTGAGGTAGCTCGTTCGGTTGAGATTGCCTATGCTCTGTGTGATTTGCTGGACAAGTACAATGTGGCACTGGAGGTCCATGCCGACATCAATACCGATCCGCATTTCCAGTCCAATACCGCTTTGAAGGAGGCGATGGGCTACATCCTGGGAATGGGCTTTGTTTTCAAGGCCAAGCCGGATGCCTTTGCCAGCTCTAGCTGTGCAGACAAGGTTGTCTAACACAAGCCTGTAGTGCCTGGCTGGTCAGGATTGGTCACATGACCCAAGTTGTGGTGAATGAAAGGATTTAGATAGAATTTTGGTAGAAGTCTACGATTTCATAGCAAATATTCGAGTCAAAGGCTTTCTTCGCAGTGAATCGCAGCTTGAATACATAGTATAAGAATCATAGAATCTACCAGAGGCCACGGCCTCTGGTAGGTGTTACAGCTTTATCTCAAAGATGTATTGACTATGAATTTTTGTGTCTTAATTTCCTTGCCATCATTGACAGAGAAAATGTACACGCCATTCTGAATCGTTGGTATAGCGATGCCAACTTGATTGTGTCCTTTATTCAAAACAACTTCATTCCGCCAGATTTCTCGGCCGCTTAGGTCGAATACTGCCAATTCTCTGAAGCCCGGCTCGGCCGCTTCCACCATTAGATTGAAGGTTCCGCCATTGGGATTCGGTACGATTTGGTGTTGTTCCACACCCAGCAAATCATTGGATTGTCCATCATTGGCATTGTCTTGAGGCTTTGTTTTATCAATTGAAATAAAGATTTGTGGGTTGCATGCCTCCAAGCAATACACCGACCAGTTGGAGAACTTGCCGTCTGCACAGTTTGTCCGTACGTAAAGCGCATAGCAGCCTTGCCCCAATTGTTGGTGGTTGAAAGTCATCCTTGGAAAATTGGTACTGCCTGATAAAGTGACGTTTCCTACTTGTGGGTTGGCCAGGCAGCAAGTACTGCCTTGGAGGCGCCACTCGTAGCTTTCTGCATCGGCATTATTGGCCCAGGTGACAGTCGTCATACCACTAAAGTTACTTCTATCACAATTGAAGCCAACTGGCTCATTGCAAGGAAGTGTTCTGGGGCAACAGCCCTGATCGGCATTGATGCTGATGGGCCAGGAGACAATGTTTGAAATTTGTCCACATCCATCTGTCGCATAGACATTGACAACGGCGCTCCTGCGGGTACACTCGGTCGATTGTAGGCAGAGGGTCGTTCCAAAGGTACTCACTGTGAGGTCTGGATCATTGTCGAAAGCTGAGATGAAATCTGTACATCGGGAGCCGAGGTTGATGCATTTTTGTTCATCGCCACATAAGTTATTGATGGCTCCCGGAGGGGTGGCCGGAGGAGTACGAACCGTACAAGCATTGTTTTGAAGACAAGAAAACGCTGGGATGTTCCTGTTCATGGTTTCCTGGCTTTGTGCGGACCAACAATTAGTCGTTGTTACAGAAGGGTCCATGATGCATCCGACAGCTGGGTCGTTGTGTTCCAAGCCAAAATTATGACCGATTTCATGCGCTGTAAGCACCCGAATCAGTTGAGCATTGGTAGAGAAATCCTGACAGAGGTGATAGCGATTGTCGGCGCAAGTACCACCCGTATAAGCAACTCCTATGACAGGGCCGTCCAGATCTCTGTCTGTCCACAGACCAGCAATGTCATATTCTAAGTTTCCAAATCCATAGTTATTACTCCACTGGCTGAAGCTTGACAGTAGGGTTGTTGCATCGGTCGAGAAGGTCCAAGGATCACAAGTAAGACAATTGGAAACCAAGAAGCCTGTAATGTCGAATCTCACTTCAAAGTCAAATTCATCATCGTAATTGGTTTGTACGTTGTTCATAACGCCAGTCAGGTATTGAGTTACTCCTAAGACATCATTGTACTTTTGGAACATGCTGAAATCTGCTGCTAGGGCAATTTGAACAGTATAAATCGTAATACAAGGATTGGGGCTGATAAATTGCTGTTCGGTTCTTCCTATTTGTCGCTCCATTTCTATTGCCGCACATTTGACATCTTTGCTTACAACGTCCTTGGTATCATAGAAGACGAATTGGTCGCTGGGCTTTTGTTGGGTCAAGTAAGAAATTGGCTCGATGAATTTGATCGAAGTGCCATCATCGATAAAGCCATAAATGGTGTTTGATCCAATGGTCAATGCAACTTGACTCTGCTTATTGTCGGATAAAAAGCCGGTCAAATACAGTTGATTGTTTTCCAACCTTTGGGTTTGGACACCGTCTTTACCTTTCGTCATTACCAGTGCGTTGGAATAGCTGAGTTGCTTGTTGGTTTCCAGCATGATGGAGTAATCTTCATGTCCGGGTAGGCGAAGTTTTAGATTGAAAATGCGCCCATCAATCGATTTTTCGAGTGCGTAATTGTAAATCTCTTGGGAATTGAGCTGGTAGGCATCATACTTTAAAAAATTGGAGCTTAGTTGTTGGTGTTTAAGGTTTAGTTTTTGTCCATCAAATGATGGTGGTTGTTGGGCCACAAGGTTCAGTGGCAAAAAGAATAAAAACAAATACCATAACTTTTTCATTGTGTAACATTTTTAGTGAAAAAAGTAATAAATACGTTTTGACGGAAATCCAGCTGCAGCTGGGACATAGAGATTATACTCTAAGTGCAGACGCAGTATAGATTCCGATGGATTACGAATCAATCAATTGAAAGATTGCATAGGAGTGCAGCCACACTCAGCTGAATTGCTTCGTGCAATACTTCCAAATCAATGAGTTTTGTTGTGCAGGAAAAGTTTTAGCGTTAGGAAATGGAATGTCGTCGACTATAGCCTTAGAACAATCCTAGTAATTTTTACTAGCTGCATAGCTTCTCCAGTTCAACTGGTAACATTAAGTTCCGAGTTGAAGAATGATTTACAGAGACAAGGAACGTGCCTTGCCTGAATGGTTTTAGCATGTGTCAGACAGCCCTGTTGTGTGATAGGCATAGGAGTTACTTTCCAAGTAAATCTTATCTGAAAAGTAGATTTAACGAATCGGGCTTTGCGTACAAGTCCCCTATGGCCTATAAGAACTGAATGTCTTAAAAATAATGATGTAAAGATGAGTAAGTCGTGCTGGCGGCAATATATATAAAATATCAATGAGACACGAGGGCTGGGCCAAAATTTTTCATTTTTTAACATAATTATCCCTTTAATTCCACTTTAATTCCACTTTGATTCCGCTGATATTCCTTCGTTAAATTTGTAAAAAATAGCCATCGGATTGGATAGAAGTATTCGATTTATTTCAAGTAGTCTAAGGATTTTCATCCCTCTAAAGCCCCTTTTTTGTCTAAGGTTTTTCAAAGTTGTTCGATAATATTCCGAGCCTTCAGAGAATCGTTGATCTTTCGTTATCTTTGTACTTTATTTCATCTTTTCAAAAATTGATTATATGCGGTATCAAATACTACCTATTTGTTTATTGCTCTGTCTTTGTTGGACAACAAATGTACTGGCTCAAAACCGTATTGAATATGTAGAATATGACCTCGACAATGGTTTGCACGTCATACTGCATCAAGATAATTCTACGCCCATTGTGGCTATAACGGTCAGCTATCATGTAGGCTCCAAAAACGAGGACCCCAATCGCACGGGCTTTGCCCATTTCTTTGAGCATCTATTATTCGAAGGTTCAAAAAACATCAAGCGGGGTGAGTTCGACAGCTACACTTCCAAAGCAGGGGGGACCAATAATGCCAATACTTCTTTTGATCGCACCTTTTACTTCGAGCTTTTTCCTTCCAACCAGTTGGCACTCGGACTGTGGCTGGAATCAGAACGGATGTTGCATGCACGTGTAGAGACAGTGGGTATTGAAACCCAGCGGCAAGTCGTCAAAGAGGAAAGGCGGCAGCGGGTGGATAATCGGCCTTATGGATCGGTACTGGAAGAATCCATCAAAAGAGCTTTTACCATACATCCTTACCGCTGGCCTGTGATTGGATCAATGGCCCACCTCGATGCGGCTGAGGAAAAAGACTATGTCAATTTTTACAAAGACTACTACGTCCCCAACAATGCCGTACTGTCCATTGCAGGCGATTTGGATATTGAAGAAACCAAAAAGCTGATCGATAAATACTTTAAAGACATCCCGAAGAGTACCAAGCCGATCAAGCGGCCCAATATCGTGGAGCCACCGCTGGCCGGAGAGATTCGCGACACCATTTATGACAATGTTCAACTGCCAGCGGTTGTGCAAACTTATCGCATTCCCGAGCAAGGCACCGAAGATTTCTATGCCGTCAGTATGCTCAGTACGCTCTTGGCAGAAGGAGAAAGTTCTCGTTTGTACAAGGCTCTCGTCGACGATCAGCAAAAGGCCCTGGCCGTATTCAACTTTCCGTTTTCTACAGAGGACCCAGGCATTGCACTCAACTTTGGTATTGCCAACATGGGAGTCAGCGCAGATGATCTGGAAAATGGTATGGATGAAGTGATTGCGGGTGTACAAAAAGACCTAATCTCTGAACGAGAGTTTCAAAAGCTCCGCAATCAGGTGGAATCGGATTTTATCCTTGGCAATGCACGAGTGGCAGACATCGCCGAAAGTCTGTCTGATTATTATATGTACTTTGGCGATACCGAACTGATCAATACCGAGTTGGAGCGCTACATGAAAGTGACTCGTGAGGACATCCGCCGGGTTGCCAATAAGTATTTTCATAAGAACAATCGCGTCGTCCTTTATTATTTACCAAAGGAAGCACAGCCCTAATGGGTTTTTAGTGCGCCTTTTGAATTCTTTAAGCAAAGCCAGAAAAATGATTCTCAAAATGAAAAATATATTTTCTTTCCTTCTATTGAGCTTTTTGTTTGTCCAGTGCAGTCCCAAAACGAGGATTCCGGCCGATGCCTCGACAGAAAAGGTGGAGGAGGCACTCAACGAAACGGCAGCAACAGACGATGCGCCCGAGCAGGTTGACTTTCGCGGTCAGGCACCTGAGCCTGGGCCAGCTCCCAAGATTCAAATGGGAACTTACGACCACTATAAGATGGAAAATGGTCTGCAGGTCATCATTGTCGAAAACCACAAACTGCCACGGGTTTCCTTTCAACTCTTTGTCGACGCCCCCAGCATCATGGAAGAGGCATACGCTGGCTACATCGACATGGCTGGTGACTTGTTGAGCAAGGGAACCAAGTCGAAAAGCAAATCTGAGTTGGATGAAGAGATCGACTTTATCGGAGCGACACTTTCGACCAGCACTAGTGGAATTTTTGCATCTTCTCTGACCAAGCATTCGGATAAGCTGCTCGACCTGATGTCGGATATTCTCTACAATCCGGCCTTTCCGGAGTCGGAATTTGAAAAGGCCAAAAAGCAAACGCTGTCCTCCTTAGCACAGTCTAAAGAAGACCCCAATACCATTGCCAGAAATGTGGCCAATGTGATGCGTTTTGGAAAAGATCATCCCTATGGAGAATTGGTAACGGAAGAGACTGTAGAGAAAATTACGATCGAGAAAATACGGTCTTATTACGATACTTACTTCAGGCCAAACATCAGTTACTTGGTGGTGGTCGGAGATGTCGATCCTGCCAAGATCAAACAAAAAATGGCTCGGTACTTTGGCAAATGGGAGGCTTCCAAAGATTTGAAAAGACCCACTTATAAAGCGCCTGAAATGCCAGCGGCTGCAACGGTTGATTTTGTCAACAAGTCTGGTGCTGTCCAATCTGTTATTTCGGTCACTTACCCGGTTGATCTAAAACCCGGCGATCCGGATGCCATTCCGTCAACTGTTATGAACACCATGCTCGGGAGTTATTTTGGCAGTCGCCTCAATGCCAACCTTCGGGAAACGAATGCATACACCTACGGCGCAGGCTCTAGCTTGCGGAGCGATCGGCTGATGGGCTATTTTTCCGCCGGAGCCAGCGTCCGCAACGAAGTAACGGACAGTTCTTTGGTGCAATTCATCTATGAGCTGAAGCGTGTGAGAGACGAAAAGGCCGATGCCTTGGAGGTCGAAACTGTAAAGAGTGTCATCTCCGGTCGCTTTTCCAGAGGCTTGGAAAATCCACAAACCGTCGCTCGATTTGCCCTGAACACCTTTCGCTACAATTTGCCGGAAGACTATTATGCCAACTATCTGGAAAAACTCAGCCAAGTTACACCCGAAATGGTGCAACAGATGGCTCAAAAGTACATCCATCCGGACAAGGCGCACTTTGTGGTCGTTGGCAACAAGGGGGAAGTGGCTGATAAACTGAGTCGTTTTGCCAGTAGCGGTAAGGTGGACTATTACGATACCTACGGCAATGAGGTCGATATGTCTTCCAATCTCAGCACCGATGGTTACACCTTGGAGTCTGTCTATCAGAAATATTTTCAGGCGATAGGAGGCAAGGCAAAAGTGGAGGGTATCAATACGGTGAAGCATACCTTTGAAATGGAAATGATGGGCCAGAAAATGAGCAATGAAGTAATCTACAAGGGATCAGACAAGATGTCGATGGTCGTTTCTTCTGGTGGCACGATCATGCAAAAGCAAGTGCTCAATGGCGAGAAGGCAATGGCCAGCACCATGGGGAAAACTACTAATTTTGAGGGGCAGCAATTGGAGGCTTTTGCGTTTAACGGCCGCCTATTTGTAGAGCTCAATCCGCCGACAAATGCCAATACGAGCCTCAAGGACATCCAGATGATCGATAACAAGCCGGCCTTTCGGGTGGAGACAAAACTGCCTAAAGGAGCGGTTATTAATCAATATTACGATGTAGAAAATGGCTTTAAGGTCAGAGTGGAAACGGTCACCGATGGCCAAACAAATACAATGGACATCACGGATTATCAAGTGACCGATGGCGTGGCCTTTCCGCATAAGATGACCATGAAGGGAACCACCTTGCCTGTACCTTTGACCATGAAGTCTGTAAAGGTGGAGGTCAATGCAGCCGTCACAGACGATACCTTCAAAGTCGAATAGAAAAATAAATCCAAGGAGGTATTGCATCTAATAGAATTAATGCCTAGGTTTGTGAGGTGTAAAGAATACACTATTATTATGAAATCATACAACAACAGCTTTTACTTTTTTAGCTACTATTTTAAGAACCAATCTTAGATAGGGCTTCGGTTTGTTGTTGAACAAGATAAAACATGAAAGGGAGTCCTGCGAAGGATTCCCTTTCTGCATTTAGGCCCTTTAATCATGATAAAACTTTCGACCAAGCCAATAGATGGCCGGTTTTTTGGCTATTACTATTATTACAGCATTTCCCAAAGGAGTGACTGGCAAAATTCGGTATGATCTATCGTATATTTTGGTCGGAAGCTCCTTCAAAGGAGCTTTTTTTGTTTCTATTAGTTCAACATTCAAGTTGCGATTCGAATTTCCACGCATCGCAACTCGGATTAAAACAAAATATTTTGACAGCTAATACACAGACGAAAACGATGCGCATCGCCATACAGGGATATTTCGGTGCTTTCCATGAAATCGCGGCCCGCTTGTTTTATCAAGACAGGGAATTGAAAATCCTTCCTGCCACAACCTTCGATGAACTTGTCCAAATGTCGGAAGATGCCGAGCAAACAGAAGGTGGCATCATGGCCATCGAAAATTCCATCGCCGGTAGCATCCTACTCAACTACCAACTTTTAAACGAATCCAAACTCACGATCGTCGGCGAAGTTTTCCTTCGAATCAAACAAAACCTGATGGTTTTACCCGGCGTCACCATCGATCAACTCAAGGAGGTTCATTCACACCCTATGGCCATCGCACAATGCCGCAGTTTCTTCCGGCAACATCCCCATATCCGCCTAGTCGAAACCACCGACACGGCCCTAAGTGCCAAGCGCATACGCGATGAAGACCTCCGCCACATCGGTGGCATTGCCTCCACCTTAGCCGCTCGTTTGTATGGCATGGAAATCGTAGGAAATGGCATAGAGACCAACAAACAAAACTATACCCGCTTCTTAATACTTCGCCGAGATGGATTTCGGGAGGAATCCACCGACAACGATAAAATCTCTGTTTCCTTTACGCTAAAACACGAAGTAGGCAGCTTGCACCAGGTGTTGGCAGCTATGGCCGACCGGGGAGCCAACCTCACCAAAATTCAATCGGTTCCCGTCATCGGTAGCCAGTGGGAGTACCTGTTTTTCGTCGATTTTGTTTTGCCCAATCCAGCAGATTACGACAAAACCATTGTCGCCCTAAAAGCCAATACCCGCAATTTAAAAATATTAGGTAAGTACAAAACTGGAAATCATCATGAATATTAAGCCAGCCAGCAGAATCAAGCAAATCAAAGAATACTATTTCTCCACCAAGCTCAAAGAGATTGCCAGCTTGCGCGAAGCTGGTAAGGACATCCTCAACCTGGGGATCGGCAGCCCGGATTTGATGCCTTCTTACAGTACCATCGATGTGTTGGTCTATGAAAGTAAGGCCACCGGCAACCACAAGTACCAAAGCTACATCGGCATTCCGCAATTGCGAAAGGCTTTTGCCAGCTGGTACCGAAAGTTTTTCAATGTACAACTCGACCCCAACGGGGAAATCCTGCCCTTGATTGGTTCCAAGGAAGGCATCATGCACATTTCGATGACCTATTTGGAGGCGGGCGATGAAGTGCTGATTCCCAATCCGGGCTATCCAGCCTATCGCTCGGCGGCGGCCCTAGCGGGTGCGGCTGTTCGTGAATACCACCTGAGTGCCGATCGCCATTGGCTACCAGATTTTGAGGCACTCGAAGCCACAGATTTGAGCCGGGTAAAAATCATGTGGGTCAATTATCCACATATGCCTACCGGGACCAAAGCCAGCAAGGCATTGTTTGAAAAGCTGGTGGCCTTCGGTCGGAAGCACCAAATCCTCATTTGCAACGACAATCCATACAGCTTCATCCTCAACGAAGAGCCTCTGAGCATCTTATCTGTCGAAGGTGCCAAGGAGGTGGCCATTGAGCTGAACTCTCTGAGCAAGTCGCACAACATGGCTGGTTGGCGCATCGGTATGATGGCTGGCGACCGGGAGCGTCTGTCGACCATTTTGAAATTTAAAAGCAATATGGATTCTGGTATGTTTCGGCCTGTTCAACTGGCAGCCGTTGCAGCTTTGGAGAGTCCTCGGTCTTGGTACAAGAGCATCAACGAAGTGTATGCACGACGCAAAAAGAAGGTGTGTCAGTTGCTGGACCTGCTGGGTTGTCACTATCAGGAAAACCAATGTGGTATGTTCGTTTGGGCGCGCGTTCCCAACGATTATGAGAATGGCTACCAATTTTCAGATGAGATACTCTACAAAAACGATGTGTTTCTCACGCCGGGTGGCATCTTTGGCAGCGAAGGCGATCAATACATCCGCATTTCGCTTTGTAGCCCAGAAGAGGTTTTCGTAGAGGCCATCCGTCGACTGGAAGGCACTGAGCCGGCTGGGGAAAAGGCTCGTGCCAACTGATCGCATATTTTAAAAACAAAACACTATGAAAATAACAATTATCGGCATCGGCTTGATCGGCGGGTCTATGGCCATCAGCCTCAAGGAAAGTGGCTTTGCCGATGAAATCATTGGCGTTGACAAAAGCCAGGACAATCTGGATAAAGCCATCCGCCGCCGCCTCATCGACCGGGACTTACCTTTTGAGGAGGGCATCCGGGCGGCCGACATCATCATCCTTTCGATTCCGGTGAATGCCATTGTTCAAGTATTGCCGGAGGTCTTGGACCGACTGGTAGATGGCCAGGTGGTCATCGATGTTGGATCGACTAAAACGGCTGTTATGTCTGTGGTAGCGGCGCATCCCAGGAGAAAGCAATATGTCGCCACCCACCCGATGGCAGGTACGGAATTCAGTGGTCCGGAGGCCGCAATTCCCAACTTGTTCGATGGCAATTGTACCGTACTGTGCGAGGTAGGCCAAAGCCATCCCGAGGCGGTCCAAAGGATTCGGGACTTATATGCGGCCATGAATATGCGGGTGGTACAAATGGACTCCGAGTCGCACGATGTACACACTGCCTACGTTTCGCACATTTCGCACATCAGTTCCTTTGCACTGGCTTTAACGGTTTTGGAGAAGGAAAAAGATGAAGACCGCATTTTTGAATTGGCCAGTGGTGGATTTAGCTCTACGGTTCGACTGGCCAAAAGCTCGGCAGATATGTGGATTCCTATTTTTGAACAGAACCGAGACAACCTCCTCGATGTTTTGGACGAGCACATCAACACCCTGGCCCGTTTTCGCAGCCTATTGATCAAGAAGAATTTCAATCAATTTTATCAACTCATAGAACAGGCTAATCAAATTCGCAAAATCTTAAAAAATGACTAACATGAATATGCAAATACAACCCGTACTAGATGTCAGCCACGATCGGCCTTTCCTCATTGCCGGTCCTTGCAGTGCGGAGTCAGAAGAGCAAGTTTTGGAAACAGCCCGTGGGTTGGTAGGTAAGGGCGTCGACCTGTTTCGGGCGGGTATCTGGAAGCCTCGCACCCGGCCCGGCAGCTTTGAAGGCGTTGGAACGATCGGCCTCAAATGGTTGAAGAAAGTCAAAGAGGAGGTTGGTTTGAAAGTAACAACGGAGGTGGCCAATAAGCAGCATGTTTTTGAGGCATTGAAGTATGGCATCGATGTCGTTTGGCTGGGCGCGCGTACGACCGTCAACCCTTTTTCGGTACAGGAAGTTGCCGATGCCTTGGAAGGAGTAGATATTCCGGTGCTGATTAAAAATCCCATCAATCCCGACCTCAACCTTTGGATTGGTGCCATCGAACGGATTTATAAGGCAGGCATTCGCCGCATTGGAGTCATCCATCGGGGATTTTCTTCGTTTGGCAATTCCAAGTTTCGCAACGATCCTATGTGGCAGATTCCCATTGAACTGATGCGTCGTTTTCCGGGCCTCACCATCCTTTGCGACAACAGCCACATTTGCGGCCGTCGGGATATATTGGGAGAGGTGGCTCAAAAATCAATGGACCTCAACTTCGATGGCCTTATGACAGAAACCCATCCAAACCCGGATGAAGCTTGGAGCGATGCGATGCAACAAATTACGCCGGAGGTTTATCTGCAAATGGTCGACCAATTGGTTTACCGCGAACCTACGACAGACGATCAGCAGTTTTTGCAAAACCTAGACGACCTCCGCGGTCAGATCGATGGCATCGACAATGAGCTGCTGAGTATCCTGGGTAAGCGAATGGAGGTAGCGCGCCAAATTGGTCAGTACAAAAAGCAAAACAGCATTTCCATTTTGCAGCCTTCGCGCTGGAATAAGATACTGGAAAGGGCCGCTGAAAAGGGCGCACGCCACGATTTGAGCAAGGATTTCATCGAGCAATTTTTGCGGGCAATCCACCAGGAATCCATTAATCATCAGGAAAAGGTGATGAACGAATAGCATTTTGGACCGGTCCCCGGCGATCATTCTTCCAGATTCATCGAAAAAATTCCACTGAAAAGGTGGACTTTGGGTTATATTGCAAGTGTTTTTGATCTATTGGCTGGACAGCGATCCATCCAAAGGTTTACATTCTTCACTTAAACGCTATCAATTATGGGATTATTCGACTTCATTCGCGGAGAACTGGTAGAAGTAATCGATTGGGTAGAGCAAGACAAAAACACAGTATTGTGGAAATTCCCCGATAAGGATGCCAATATCAAGTATGGTGCGGCCCTAACTGTTCGGGAGTCGCAAACGGCCTTATTTCTGGACGAAGGTCGCTTCGCAGATGAATTTGAGCCAGGCATGTACAAGCTCATCACCGAGAACATGCCGGTTATGACCAGCCTTCGCAACTGGGACAAGGGTTTTGACTCTCCTTTCAAGTGCGATGTCTATTTCCTGAGTACCCGAACTTTCACGGATTTGAAGTGGGGAACGTCCAATCCCATCATCCTGCGCGATCCGGAGTTTAAGCAAGTCCGCATCAAGGCCCACGGTGCCTACTTTGTCAAGGTCAAGGATGCTAAAAAGTTCTTTACAGAATTCGCTGGTACCCATCATATATTGCGCATCGGCGACATTGAGTCTCGCCTGAGAGACATCGTTTCTCCCAAATTTGCAGAGGCGGTCGCCGAATCGGGTATTTCGGTGCTGGATATGGTTGCCAACTATTCTGAACTGGGCGAAAAGATCATTCCGATCTTACAACAAGACCTCGATCCATTCGGTATTGAGCTGACCAAGTTCCAGATCACAAGTACTTCCTTGCCCAAAGAAGTGGAGGAGTTCTACGACAAGATGACCAACATGAATATGGTGAGCGATATGAATAAGTTCACGCAATTCCAATCGGCCAATGCCATCGAGAAGGCAGCTGAAAACCCCGGTGGTGGTGCCGGTGAGGGCATCGGAATGGGAATGGGCTTTGGCATGGCGAACATGATGATGAACCAACAGCAAAACCAGGCTCAGAATCAAAACCAGCAGCAGGCGCCTACTACAAAAGCTACCACTCGAGAGGAGATTATGTCGACGCTCAAGGAATTGGGACAACTCAAAGAAGCCGGTGTGTTGACAGATGCTGAATTTGACGAGAAGAAAAAAGAGCTATTGGCCCGCTTGTAAAAATGGAATCTAACCAAGAACCCAAGTCATTAGAAAAAATTGTCAATTCCGACTGTCCGTCCTGTGGCGGGCAGCTCGGTTACTCTGCTGTTCACAAAAAAATATCTTGTAAGTATTGCGGTTATCAAGAAGAGGTCGATGATTCGACTGACCAGGTGGTGGAACGCTCCCTGGCGGATGCCATCGATGAAAAATCGAAATTCATCCCGGAGCAAAGTGGCAAGAAGGTGGTCGACTGTGCCAACTGTGGAGCGGTCTTCATGGTGGAGCAGGAGAAAGTAAAAATCAGCTGTGGTTTTTGCGGTTCGGACAAAGTCAATGTCGAGGCGTATGAACATAAGTACATTCAACCGTCGGGAATCATCCCTTTTTATGTGAGTCGCGATGAGGCCAACCGAAAGTTCAAGGAGTGGATTGGTCGTGGGTTGTTTCACCCCAGCAAGCTGAAACAATTGGCAGCCATTGAAGATTTGCATGGTTTGTACATTCCCTTTTGGACCTTTGATGCCCAGACGGAGTCGGAATGGCAAGGGGAGGCAGGCGATTATTATTATGAAACGCAATCAGTGCGGGTCAATGGCAAAATCGAGCAAAAGCAAGTTCAGAAGATTCGCTGGCGTCGTCGTTCGGGGAATCTGAGTCATTTTTTCGACGACATTTTGGTGGTGGCTTCCGGGGGATTGGAGCAGCGGTTTGTGGAGCGCATTATGCCCTTCCGCTTGGAGGAGGTGGTCAACTTCGATCCGCGATTGATGATCGGATGGGAGGCAGAGGTGTACAAAACGGAAGTCGATGAGGGCTACCAGATTGCCGATACGATCATGGATGCCAAAATCCGCCACATGTGTTCCGCCCAGTTGGGGGGCGATACCCAACGCAACTTGCATGTACGCAGCCAAAAAACTGCTCAGACTTTTAAGCACATCATCCTACCGGCTTGGATCTGTTCCTACCGATACAACGACAAAATCTACCGCTTTTCCATCAACGGCCAAACGGGTCGGGTATATGGCAAAAAGCCACTGTCCTGGATTAAGATCACCATCAG
>JBCCSZ010000179.1:0-16074 GCA_039199225.1 Bacteroidota bacterium | reverse complement strand
TGGTGGAAGACAATGGCTTCGAGCAGATTGCCACGCCCTATGCAATATCAGTAGAGAAAGATACCAGCCTCGCGCCTGTCGTACTGACCAACCCTGGCAAGCAGGGGCAATACGATTTTGCAGCTTCTGTTTTTAAGTGGCTCAGAGAAGGTCACGACCTTCAAATACGCCTGAAAGATGGTGGGTCTGCAAGTCTGTTTTCCAATTATGAGGATAAGAACAACTTCATAATGGTGATGAATGACTACTATCGATTGACAGAATCTTACCGTTAGATGGAGAGAAGTTCAAAAAATGAAGTCACAGTTTTTGGGGTGTGAAAACGGAATAAAAACATTGAATAACATTTTTTACACGGATTTTTAATCGCACAGTTTTCGAAATTAAAATGTTATATATCGGTGGTTGAACGGGAATTCGGCCTCACAAGGAATTTGTAAAATACATTTGAACAAAGGGCTTTTTGTGCTTTTTGCGCTGGATTTAATGTCACAAAAAATAAGGTATCTCTTTGGCTCTTGCCTAAAAAGGCTTTAATTTTGACTTATCTTTATTTAAAAGTAGTTTTTGTGTTTATTTGTTTGGGTTAGAGACCCTTGTCTATTGGCAAGGGTTTTCTTTTTCTGGGATTTCAATGATGCCCTTTTTGTAAGGGTGTTCAAAAAAAACCTCCGCTGATCTGTCGTCAACGGAGGTTTTTTTGTCGGTGATTAAGAGGGCTTAGTTGCCGTTGTCACCAGGAGAAGTGAAGATACTTGGAGAACTCTCCGGAATCGCTTCTGGCTCTTCCACCTTCTTAACGACCTCTCCTTTGATGCTCAGAACCTTCTTTTCGGACTTTTCGTTGGTTGTCAAAGTCACGCGCTTGAAGAATTTACCCATGCGCTTAGTATCGTAACGCACCTCAATCTTGGCGGATTCACCTGGGAAAATAGGCTCTTTCGGCCACTTAGGTACTGTACAGCCACAGCTGCCTTTTGCATGTGTAATCTGAAGGGGCTCATTACCCGTGTTGGTGAAGTTGAAAACGCGGAGAGGATCGGAGCCTTGTTCGATGACACCATAGTCGACTTCCATCGTTTCAAATTGCATGACAGGTCCTCCTGCAGGAGCTTCTTCCGCAGGCTTTTGGTCTGTCTGAGCCGTAGCATAGCCTATTGTCAAAGACAAAATAGTTAAGAGTGCAAATATTTTTCTCATTATAATCAAGTTTTAGTTGAGTTCATGAAACAATCCAAGGACAAATGTAGCCAAAATTGACCGGAAAAGAAAGATCGGTCAGCTCCTAAACTCGTTAATGATTAGTTAATGCAGTTCTTCTGTTGGTGCATGCTTTGAGGTGCAAAAAACGCACCACACCATCATTAATTCGCTAATTTTTTGTACTTTTGCAGCCTGAAACAGGAACATATCTGCGTCGTACATGGTTACCCTTAAAGAGGAAGTGTATTCCGTAGGGTATTGTCCTGATACCTACCAAATAAATCAAATAAACCTAAGCAACATATGCTTGACAACACAGTAGCATCCGAGCCAAACAGTCGTGATTCAGAGTCAGATTCTTTTGTCAAAGAGGTGTTGAATGATTATCGGATTTGCTGTATCAGCCGGGAAATGAGCCTCATGGCTCGCAAAGATGTGCTTACCGGAAAGGGTAAATTCGGAATTACCGGTGATGGGAAAGAAGTGCCACAAGTGGCCATGGCCCGGGCTTTCAAAAAGGGAGACTGGCGCTCTGGCTACTATCGCGATCAAACCTTCATGCTGGCGCTCGGTCTGACAGATGTCGAGAGTTTCTTTGCTCAATTATATGCCGATGCTCAAAACGATCCTTTTTCTGGCGGTCGTCAAATGAACAGCCATTACGCCAGTCCGGCCATAGACGAAAGAGGGGAGTGGCTTCCACACAAAGACCTCTACAATTCTTCTGCAGATGTATCTTGTACGGGCGGTCAAATGGCCCGGGCAATGGGATTGGCTTTCGCCTCGAAAATATATCGGGAAAGCGAGGAATTGTCCGACTCAACGGGTTTTTCTCAAAATGGGGATGAAGTGTGCTTTTGCACCATTGGGGACGCCAGTACTTCCGAAGGGGTGTTCTGGGAGACCATCAATGCGGCCTGTGTGACCCAGGTACCGCTGGCTATCTCGGTTTGGGACGATGGTTATGGCATCTCTGTACCCAAGAAATTTCAAACGACAAAGGAAAGCATTTCAAATATCTTAGAAGGCTTCAGATTGGATGAGCAGGGAAATGGAATGGATATTTATTGCATAAATGGTTGGGATTATCCGGCCCTTTGCGAAGCTTATGAAAAAGGCATTGCCAAGGTTCGCCGTACCCACATTCCGGCTTTGTTTCACATAGAAGAATTGACGCAACCCCAGGGACACTCCACTTCTGGTTCGCACGAACGCTACAAGTCCAAGGGGCGACTGGAATGGGAGCGCCAGCACGATTGCATCAAGGTGATGCGCCAATGGATGATCGACGCGGGCATAGCGGATGAAGCGGCCCTGGAGCAGATTCAACAGGAGGCCAAGCAACACGTGAAGGAAGCTCGGCGCCGCGCCTGGGACAATTACTACAATCCGGTCAGCGAGGCTTTGCAAGAATTGGTAACCATTTACGAATCCCTGGACGAGTCGGACAAAGAGCATGAAAGGATCGTGACCTTGCGCGAAGAAATCCAAAAGGCAATCGACCCTCTATATGCTGAGGTTGTGCAAAACGCGAGGCGATTGGAGTATCATTTAAGAGGAAAATACCCTGAATTGACAGAGTGGTTGAAGGAAGCCGCAGCGATTGCGCATCAACGTTATCATACCTACTTATACAGTGAATCACCTCATTCTGCCCTGAAGGTACCAGTAGTGCCGGCGGTTTACAGTGAAGGTTCCAAGTCAGTGAATGGCTTTCAGGTGTTAAACGCCTGTTTTGATGCCGCTTTGAATAACAATCCCGCGGTTCATGCATTTGGTGAGGATGTCGGTCAGATTGGCGATGTCAATCAGGGCTTTGCGGGCCTGCAGGATCGTTATGGCAAAGATCGGGTGTTTGATACGGGCATTCGCGAATGGACCATCATGGGGCAGGCCATCGGAATGTCGATGCGCGGTTTGCGGCCCATTGCAGAAATTCAATACCTGGACTATTTGATTTATGGTCTAGAGCCTTTATCTGACGATTTGGCTACGCTGCGCTACAGAAGTAATAATTTGCAACAAGCTCCTGCGATCATTCGCACGCGCGGTCATCGCCTTGAGGGCATTTGGCACTCGGGTTCTCCCATTGGTATGTTGCTGCACGCACTCAGAGGTATGTACATTTGTGTGCCGCGCAATATGACACAGGCTGCAGGTATGTACAATACTTTTCTGAAGTCTGACGATCCAGCGCTGATCATCGAGTGCCTCAATGGTTATCGATTGAAGGAGCGCTTGCCGGATAATATTGGCGAATTTACTGTGCCGTTGGGTGTTCCAGAGGTTTTGTCTGAAGGAACAGACGTTACCCTGGTAACCTACGGCTCTTGTGTTCGAATTGCTCAACGAGCCCTGGAATTACTCCGCCAATACGATGTCTCTGTCGAACTAATTGATGTGCAAACACTGCTGCCTTTCGATTTGGAGCATCGCATCTTAGCTTCCCTAAAAAAGACCAATCGGATTGTATTCTTAGATGAAGATGTGCCGGGAGGTGCTTCTTCCTACATGATGCAGCAGGTTTTGGAAGTACAAGGTGGGTACCGCTTCCTGGATTCAGCGCCAACTACGATCACCGCCAAGGCACATCGGCCTCCTTATGGTTCGGATGGGGATTACTTTTCGAAGCCTAGCCCTGAAGCTGTTTTCGAGGCAGTTTACGCCTTGATGAAAGAAGCCGATCCAATAAAATATTTCTGAGCGTCTTCGACTTACTGTTTGGATTGAACCTTTCTCCAACTATTTCATATGATTGCTTGTACATTAAGTACATTAAAGTATATATTTGCCGGGCGAATAAAGAAAACCGCTTGTGCAGGGTCTAGACCTGTATTTCCAAAAGAATGGATAGGGTTTCAGCTGCTTTGCTTGATTTTCTTTTTCCTAAATTATTGATCTTCTAAAAGTCAGTTATTGTTTTGCCGCGGAATCTAGTCATTATCCCTACTTACAATGAGAAGGAGAACATCTCCAAGATCATCAAGACTGTTTTTGCGTTGAGGCGAAGCTTCCACATCCTCGTTGTCGACGACGGTTCTCCGGATGGTACAGCAGATATTGTCAAGGGTTTGAAAAAGGCGCAGTTTCCAGATGCGCTACACATCTTGGAGCGCGAAGGTAAGCAGGGACTAGGGACCGCCTACATCGCCGGCTTTCGCTGGGGCCTCAAGGAAGGCTACGATTACCTGTTCGAGATGGATGCCGACTTTTCCCACAACCCTGCCGACCTGGTCCGGTTGCTGGAAGCCTGTGAAACAACTGGTGCCGACTTGGCCGTTGGCTCCCGCTACATCAAAGGAGGCAAAGTCAAAAACTGGCCTTTCGACCGTATTTTCCTTTCCTATGGCGCATCCCTGTATGTCCGAGCCATCACCTGGATGCCTGTCAAAGACCCTACCGCTGGTTTCATTTGCTACTCCCGCAAAGTCCTCGAAGCCCTGGACTTGAGTAAAATTCGCTTCGTCGGCTACGCCTTCCAGATCGAAATGAAATTTGCCGCCCGCTCCCTAGGCTTTAAAATCACGGAAGTTCCCATCACCTTTGTCGATCGGGTAGAAGGCGTTTCCAAGATGAACACAAGCATCATCAGCGAAGCCATCATCGGCGTTCTGCAAATGCGCTACCAAAGTTTCTTCAATTCTTACGCCCTTCCCAACAAAGACACTGCCCAGCTTGAGTAGGGGTTTTGTGATTTTGTGGTCTGATGATTTTGTGGTCTTGTGATTTGGTGGTCTTGTGATTTCATCCTGAAGTAGTTCTGCCGCAATCATTGACTAGCTCCCCGCTCACCCCATCACAAGCGGCCCCGCTGCAATCACCAAATCACCCAAAAGCTCACCGCTCACCCCATCACAAGCGGCCCCGCCCCAATCACCAAATCACTCAAAAACTCTCCGTTCACTCGATCACAAGCGGCCCCGCCGCAATCACCAAATCACTCAAAAACTCTCCGTTCACTCGATCACAAGCAGCCCCGCTGCAATCACCAAATCACCCAAAAGCTCCCCGCTCCCCCCATCACAAGCAGCCCCGCTGCAATCACCAAATCACCCAACAACTCCTCGCTCACCCCATCCCCAAACAGCCCTACCAACCCCCAAGTGGGAATTTTTGTCAAGTGGTGGGAATTTTAGACTCCTTTTCAGCACTATTTCTATCCTTTTTTGATGTTATTCTGATATTAGTACGCAAATAAGTGATGAATTGCTTGTTTGTGGTTTTTGAAAGTGGGACGATGGGAAAAAAAATGGCTAAAAAGTGGGAAAAAGTGGTAAACTGTGGGAAAAAGTAGTACATTTGGTTTAAATATTGATTCTGGAAATACGTAATGCCGCAACTTTTAGGTGAATATGAGTGCAAAATGGACGCGAAGGGAAGAATGCGCATGCCCAGCCAGCTTATACGGCAGCTGGGGTCCGAAGGGGCGCACACTTTCGTAGTCAACAGGGGGATTGAGAAATGTCTCAACCTCTACCCTAAAAGTATTTGGGATCAACTATCTGCCAAAGTCAATAGCTTGAATACCTATGTAAAGAAGAACCGCGATTTTATTCGGTACTTCTACCGCGGCGCCAGCGAATTGTCGTTAGATGGATCTGACCGGTTGTTGATTTCCAAACGTTTGTTGGAATATGCCGGGATCGACAAGGATGTGGTGCTCTTTGCTGTCAATGACCATATTGAAATTTGGGCTTCTGATAATTACGACGATCAGATGGAAACGGAGCCCGAAGATTTTTCTGGATTGGCAGAGGAAGTCATGGGTGGACAGCTACCTGAAAACGAAGAACCCTGATGGCTTATCATGTTCCCGTCCTCTTACAGGAAAGCATCGATGCGCTCGTAGCAAATAAAGATGGAATTTATGTCGATGCAACTTTTGGAGGAGGAGGACACTCAAAAGTCATCCTCGATACCATAAGTGCCAAAGGGCATTTATACGCTTTCGATCAAGACAGCGATGTATTGGAGAATCTGATATCTGAGAATGAACACTTCACCTTTATCCAACACAACTTCAGATTCCTCAAGCGCTTCCTGCGTTTGCACGGAGTCCGCCAGGTAGACGGAATATTGGCTGACCTGGGTGTTTCATCTCACCAATTGGATAGTCCTGAAAGGGGCTTTTCTCATCGATTCGACACAGAACTTGACATGCGGATGAATCGCGACGGAGGAACGACTGCGGCGCAACTGATAAACACGGAGAGAGCCGAAAGGTTGCAGCAGCTGTTTAGCGACTATGGAGAGGTTCGCAATGCTCGCTCTCTGGCCAATGCCATTGTTGAGGCGCGCAGACTGAAAGAAATTCGGACGGTGGGCGAACTGATCATGGTCATGGAGCCGCTCATTCGAGGCAATCGCCAGCGCTACCTGTCTCAAGTATTTCAGGCTTTACGCATTGAAGTCAACGAGGAAATGCAGGCACTGACAGATTTCTTAGAAGGAGCTCTGGAGGTTTTGCGGCCCGGTGGTAGACTGGTTGTCATCTCTTATCACTCGCTAGAAGATCGGCTGGTAAAGCGCTTTTTGAAAAGCGGCAATGTCGATGGAACAGTGGTAAAAGATTTTTATGGCAACATTGACCGTCCATTCAAGCTGATTACGCGGAAATCCGTGATGGCTTCAGATGAAGAGGTCCGGCAAAATCCTCGGGCGAGGAGTGCTAGATTGAGAGTTGCTGAGAAAATTTGATGCTGAATGATCCGAAACAACAAGTCGCATACATTCAATTCTTAGATTAGAATCGCCTCATACTGGCGCTTTAAATAGAGTGTAAATGGCAAAGAAGAAGAAATCAATTAAAGATTACATGGCATTCGGGCCAATGAGCGCTGCGGTTGTCCTCAAGAACTTTCCCTTGGTTCTCTTTATTGGTTTTTTACTCTTGGCATACATCGCCAATGCGCATTATGCAGAGAAGAAAGTTCGCCTGATTCAGGAGTTAGAGGGGGAGGTAAAGGAATTGCGTTGGCACTACATCTCATTGAAAACCGACCTGATGCAGCGGAGCAAGCGCACCGAAGTTCTGCGAAATGTAGATCAAGGAGGTTTAAAATCACTCAAAGGAAAAGCTAAAAAGATTGTCGTATCTGATTAATACTGACTAGAAAAAACGTATTCGAGACTTATGCTCAATGTTAAAAATGAAGTTCTATACCGGGTTTACGGGCTGCTGATGTTCGTCGTCTTACTGGCGCTGGTGATCTTCTACAAGGCATTGGACATCAGTGTGATAGAAGGAGAAAAGTGGCGGAATGAAGGGCGTAGAAGCTATTATGAATTAAAGGATATTAAAGCTGAGAGGGGAAATATCCTGTCTGCCGACGGGAGCTTTCTGGCAACATCCCTTCCGTTCTTTGAAATACGATTCGATCCCAATTCCAGCGGTATGCGGGAGGAGGACTTCAACGAAAACATAGACTCGTTGGCTATCTGCCTGGCAACCTATGTGTCAGACTCCTTTACGATCGGAGGTTATAAGCAATACCTGATCGACGAGCGGGCTGCTGGCAATCGATACATCAAAATCAAAAGTGGTGTCAGCTATTCGGAGATGATGAAGATTAAGAAGTTTCCGCTTTTCAATCTTGGAAAGTATCGCGGAGGACTCATCATCAATCGCATTGCCAAAAGGGATCGACCACTTGGACTGCTGGCGCAGCGAACCATTGGCTATGTACGGGATGGCGCCAAACCGGTGGGCCTGGAGGGCTATTTTGACAATGTCCTCGGCGGTAAGAAAGGAAAGCAGATGATGCGGCGCGTAAGTGCCAACACTTGGATGCCCATTGAGGATTTGACAGCCATCGAACCACAAAATGGTGATGACATTGTCACTACCATCGACATCAATCTACAAGAATCGGTCGAAAAGGCTTTGTACCGAGCGGTGAAATACCACAATGCCGATCACGGAACGGCAGTTTTGATGGAAACCGAAACGGGTGCAATTCGCGCCATCGCCAATATCGGTAGGCTGGCCAACAATAAGCTTTGGGAGACCTACAACTATGCGGTTGGGGAAGCAGTCGAACCGGGATCAACTTATAAGCTGGCTGCCATGATGGCCTTGATGGAAGATGGTCACATCGACCTGGACGACTCCATCGATTTGGAGCAGGGAAGAGCCAATTTTTATGAAGAGGAAATGGTGGATGCTTCTTATCACCAACTGGATACAACGACGATTCGCAAAGCTTTCGAAATATCTTCCAACGTGGGGATTGCGAAGCTGACCCAAAAATATTACGAGGAGGAGGCTGGCCAATTCATCAGTCGCCTCAAGGAAATGAATTTGCACTTGCCCGTAGGTATTGAAATCGAGGGAGAGGCAGCGCCTTACATCAAGGAAGCCTACAGCGAGGAAGACGAATGGAGTGGTACGACCATCCCTTGGATGTCGATTGGATACGAGTTAACCATCACGCCCCTACAGCTGCTGGCATTTTTCAATGCCGTGGCCAACAACGGGCAAATGATGAAACCTTACCTGGTATCTGAGATTCAGCACTTCGGAAAGACAAAAACCAGTTTCAAACCAACCGTTGTCAAAAGAAGAATTGCTTCGCCCTCTACGATCCGCAAAGCACAGTCACTTTTGGAAGGTGTTGTGGAGCGAGGAACAGCTAAAAAATGGAAGAGTAGTCGATACGATTTTGCTGGAAAAACGGGTACTGCGCAAATTGATTATCGCAAATTTAAGCCAAGGTCCAACATTAAGCACCGGGCTTCTTTCGCAGGCTACTTTCCAGCGGACAATCCCAAGTTTACTTGCGTGGTGATGATTACGGAGCCAAAGGAACACGGTATTTATGGTAGTGAGGTGGCCTTGCCGGTCTTCCGTGAAATCGCTGATCGCTGCTTTGACTCTAAAATTGAATTGCACCAGGCTTTGAATAAGCGCCGCAAGCCGGATCTGAAAGGAAAGCAACTGCCGGTTTACTCTGTCGGTGATCGCATGGATTTGGTGAAGGTGCTCGAATTCCTGGATGTGTCCTACGAAAATTATGCAAATGACATCTGGGCTGTTACCAGAGCAGAATCGGACACACTCAACCTTGAGCCGAGATATATACAAGACGATGTTGTGCCGAGTGTCGTCGGAATGGGCCTACGCGATGCCCTTTACATACTGGAAAATCGCGGACTAAATGTCGTAATAAGTGGCACCGGAAAGGTGGTTTTACAATCCATTCGAGCCGGTACGAAAATAAAGGGACAGACGATCAAACTCAAGCTGGCTTCAAATACTTGATCCAGCTGGTTATCCCTCATTATGAAACACTATTCTTGAAACACTATTAACACATTGATTCGTCTGGACCACATATTGACAGATTTGACTGTTATCGAAACCATTGGAGAGCCGAAGGCGATGTTTAAACGCATCATCTTCGACTCCCGAAAGGTCGAAAAAGGCGACTGCTTCGTCGCTGTCAAAGGGCTGCACTCAGATGGGCATGCCTTTATCGACGGAGCGGTAGAAAAGGGGGCTCAGGTGGTTGTCTGCCAAACACTGCCGGATGCTCTTCAAGAAAGCGTGACCTACCTCAAAGTTGCCGACAGTGCCGAAGCTATGGGTATTCTTGCCAGTAATTTCTATGGGAGACCTTCCCGTAAATTGAAACTGGTGGGAGTGACCGGAACCAACGGTAAAACAACGACTGCTACGCTGCTCTACAAATTGTATCAGTCGCTGGGTTACAAAGCAGGCTTGCTGTCAACGGTCGAAAACAGGATTGGCCAAAGGGTTTATCCTACCACTTTTACAACACCCGATGCGGTGGCTTTGAATGAATTACTGGCAGAAATGGTTGAGGCCGGATGTGAGTTTGCCTTTATGGAAGTCAGCTCGCATGCTGTTCACCAGCGGCGGATTGCCGGACTGTATTTCGCAGGCGGCATATTCACCAATCTGACGCACGATCACCTGGATTATCACGGTTCTTTTCGGGAATATCTCCATGCAAAAAAGCGATTTTTTGATGAGTTGCCTTCCGAAAGTTTTGCCTTGACCAATATGGATGATCGCAACGGTGAGGTGATGCTTCAGAACACCAAGGCCAAAAAATACCGCTACAGCCTTCGGGTACTAACCGATTTTAAAGCAAAAATTATTGAGAACAGCCTCAGTGGCTTACATCTCGAAATCGATCGCCAGGAATTTTACGGCCGCCTCATTGGTGAGTTCAATGCCTACAATCTGCTGGCGGTTTATGCAACAGCTCGTTTGCTGGAAGCAGAGCCCATAGAGGTTTTGACGGCATTGAGCCAAGTTCGGTCTGCCAAAGGGCGGTTCGAATACATTTTTGACAAGCATCGAAAAATCACTGGCATCGTCGACTACGCGCACACGCCCGATGCCTTGTTGAAGGTGTTAACAACCATTCGACAATTGCGAAAAGGGGAGGAGCGCGTCATTACAGTTGTCGGTTGTGGGGGTGATCGCGACAAAGCAAAGCGGCCGCTGATGGCTAAAATTGCCTGTGAACACAGCGATCAACTCATTTTGACTTCAGACAATCCCCGCAGTGAAGACCCCGATGTCATCATTGGCGACATGGAAGAAGGTTTGTCTGATGCATGTACGATTAAAACACTAAGCATTACCAACCGCCGGCAGGCCATTCGAACCGCTTGTCGATTGGCTCAAACCGGAGACATCGTTTTGGTTGCTGGCAAAGGCCATGAGACCTATCAGGAGATCAAAGGCGTGCGCCATTCATTCGATGATAAGGTCGAATTGGAAAATGCTTTAAAAGGTATCTGATAAAATGGGCTTAGCCCATTCCTGATGCCTAATTGAATTGGCTATTATCATTCTCAGATTCATAAGCAGCATCGTGGCAGGAAGGTTCAGCGAATCTCCATCTTTCGATGAATCCCCTGCCGCTGCTACTGGGTCGTGAATTTTATAGGAGTAGAGATACAGAAAGAATCCGGAAAGGGAAGCCCGGAGAACAGCAAGGAAACAAAATAATTAGGAATCAAAACAAAGCAGGAAGCAACAGGATGTTGTACTATTTATTTGAATACTTTGAGAAAACGATTGGGCTGAAGTGGGCGCGCTTATTCGATTATATTACTTTTCGCGCTGGTTTGGCCATCATCATTTCGCTCGTGATATCCATGCTTTTCGGGCATCGGATCATCCGTTTTCTCAAGAGACTACAAGTAGGAGAGACCATTCGGGACCTCGGTTTGGAGGGCCAGAAAGAAAAGGAAGGAACACCGACCATGGGTGGGATCATCATCATTATGGCCATCATTGTTCCTTGCTTGCTGGTAACAGATTTTGTACACAATGTTTACATCCTTGTAATGTTGTTGGCAACAATCTGGATGGGGGCCATTGGCTTTTTGGACGACTACATTAAGGTCTTTAAAAAAGATAAGAAGGGACTGAGTGGGAAGTTTAAGATCATGGGGCAGATTGGTTTGGGGTTGATCGTCGGTTTGATCATGCTTTTTAGTGAGGATGTTGTGGTGCGAATGGAAAAACGACTGGCGGTGGCCGAAGGCTACGAAATCGTCAAAACCCTAGAGGTGAAAGACCTCCGGAATGCCGGAAAAGTAATAGAAGTTGCCTATGTGAAAAGCACATTAACGAATGTGCCATTTTTTAAAGGCAATCGATTTGACTATAAGCAATTGTTATGGTTTTTGGGCGATAATGCAGCCTCCATGGTGTGGTTGATATTTGTTCCCATTGTCATCTTAATCGTGACGGCCGTATCGAATGCTGCAAACTTGACAGATGGTTTGGATGGTTTGGCAACCGGTGTAAGTGCCATCATTGGGGCAACGCTGGGTGTATTGGCCTACGTCTCGGGTAATGCCGTGCTGGCCGATTATCTCAACATTTTCTACTTGCCTTACACGGAGGAATTGGTGGTTTTTTCTGCCTGTTTCCTGGGAGGATGCATCGGCTTTCTGTGGTACAATTCTTACCCCGCTCAGATTTTTATGGGCGATACGGGAAGTTTGACCATCGGAGGCATCATTGCGGCCCTGGCCATCTTGATTCGAAAAGAACTGCTGATTCCGATTTTGTGTGGCATTTTCTTGATAGAAAATCTTTCGGTGATGATTCAGGTATTTTATTTCAAATATACCCGAAAGAGATACGGTGAAGGCAGGCGGGTCTTTTTGATGTCGCCACTGCACCATCACTTTCAGAAAAAAGGGATGCACGAGGCCAAGATTGTGACGCGCTTTTGGATTGTCGGAGTTTTATTGGCTGTGCTGACCATCATAACATTGAAGATCAGATAACGGATTTACAGTCACATGAACATCGTCATACTTGGAGCAGGAGAAAGTGGGGTAGGTGCCGCCATTTTATCCAAACAAAAAGGCTATCAAACTTTTGTTTCGGACTATGGCAAGATTGCCCCGGATTTTAAACAACAGCTGGAAAAACAGGATATTCCATACGAGGAAAATCAACATACTAGAGAACGGATTTTTGAGGCAACAGAGGTTATCAAGAGCCCTGGCATTCCCGACACCATCGAATTGATTCAAACGATTCGGTCCCGTGGCATTCCAGTGATCTCGGAAATCGAATTTGCCGCCAGACATACAGCTGCCAGCTTGATCGCCATCACTGGTAGCAATGGGAAAACAACAACGACAAACCTAACCTACCACCTTTTGCACACAGCAGGATTCAATGTGGGTGTAGGGGGGAACATCGGCAAGAGTTTTGCCCGGCTGGTCGCCGAAAATCAGAGAGACTATTTTGTATTGGAGCTGAGTAGCTTCCAATTGGACGGCATCCGGGATTTCCGGCCGCAGATCGCCATGCTGCTGAACGTCACACCCGATCACCTTGATCGCTACGACTATCAGTTTGAAAAGTACCTGCAGTCGAAATTCCGCATCCTGATGAATCAAACCGCTGATGATTTGTTCATCTACAATGCAGATGATCCAAACATCCGTCGCAAAGTAGACGAGCAGGCTTTGATACCGCAGGGTCTTCCCATTCCTTTCAACAGCCTCCAATGGCCGAAACTGAAAGTGGGAGTTGCCGAATTCGATATGAGCCAGTGCAGCCTAAAGGGGCAGCACAATTTATTCAACGCCTACTGTGCCATTGAGGTCGCTCTTCGCTTGGGCGCTGCTCCGGCATCGATCCAAAAAGGATTGGACAGTTTTGTCAACGATCCACATCGCATGGAGCGAGTGGCCACCGTTCAAGGCGTCGAATACATTAACGACAGTAAGGCGACCAACGTTGATGCGGTTTACTTTGCGCTCGGAGCAATGGACAAACCGACCGTCTGGATTGTAGGCGGAACCGACAAGGGCAATGAATATGAGCCACTGTTCGAGTTTGTCAACCAAAAGGTAAAAGCCATCATCTGTCTGGGCCTTGACAACCAAAAACTCATTTCGGTCTTTAGCGACAAAGTGGCCGATCTGGTAGAAGTCAAAAGCATGGAAGCCGCCATCGAACAGGCAGCCATCCGGGCAGAAAAGGGAGATACTGTTTTACTTTCTCCGGCTTGTGCCAGCTTTGATTTATTTGAAAATTACAAAGACAGGGGGGATCAATTTAAAGCAGCCGTATTAAAGCTGTAATCGGTAAACTTTGTAAAAGGAGGTTTGCCAAAACAGAATTTAAAATTTGAGACAATGTCTTTAGGAAACAGAATTTATGCTGAATTAAGAGGTGACCGGACCATTTGGATGATCCTGGCCGTCCTCTCGATCTTCTCCCTGCTGGCAGTTTACAGTGCAACCGGCTCCATTGCTTTCAAGCAAAGAGGTGGCAATATGGAGTTTTACTTATTGAAGCATTTCATCTTCATTGCCGGTGGCCTGTTTTTGACCTACTTGTGTTATTTGATGCATTACACCCAGTACAATCGAATGGCACCTGTACTGCTGATTTTATCGATTCCGCTGTTGGTATACACCATTGCTTTTGGAGCCGAAATCAATGAGGCAAGGCGATGGATTACGGTACCCGGATTGGGAATGACTTTTCAGACATCGGATTTTGCCAAGTTGGCTTTGATCATTTATGTAGCACGAGCCATCTCCGCAAAGCAGGAATACATCAAGGATTTCAACAGTGCTTTTCTGCCGATCATCGTACCGATTTTAATCATTTGCAGCTTGATCGCACCGGCGGATTTATCTTCTGCCATGCTGTTATTTTTCATCTGCGTTTTGATGATGTTCATCGGTCGGGTAGATGTCCGCTACATTTTATTGCTGCTCTTTCTGGGCATTGTTGTATTTACTTGCCTGGTGACCATCGGCGTATTTTTTCCGGAAGTCGTGCGGACTGGAACCTGGATTTCGAGGATGAGCGATTTTATGCAAGGCTCCGACGAAGTCTACCAGGTAGTACAATCCAAGATCGCCATTGCAGAAGGTAGTTGGCTGGGTGTCGGACCGGGTAACAGTGCTTTGCGAAATTTCTTGCCAGCACCTTTTTCCGATTTCATCTACGCCATCATTTGCGAAGAGTACGGATTGCTGGGCGGCTTTTTGATCATCGGTCTATATGTGCTGCTGTTTTTTAGAGTAGTGGCTCTGGTAACGCGCAGCCCGAAAGCCTTTGGTGCTATGCTGGCACTTGGCCTCGGAATGTTCATCACCATACAAGCACTGGCCAACATCGCTGTTTCGGTGAATTTGGTGCCAGTAACGGGCTTGACGCTGCCGATGGTCAGCATGGGAGGAACATCGGTAATCTTTACAAGTATTGCATTCGGAATGATCTTGAGTGTGAGTCGATACATTGAAAAAACAGCTTAAAGAATCCTTACAGCCTAAGCAAAATGACAACAACAAAGGCAATCGAGCGGGTGCTGATTTCAGGAGGTGGCTCCGGTGGACACATCTTTCCAGCCATCGCCATTGCGGATGCCTTGAAGGATGCACATCCAGGTGTTGAGATTTTGTTTGTCGGTGCGAAAGGAAAAATTGAAATGGAAAAAGTCCCGAAAGCGGGATACAAGATAAAAGGGCTTTGGATCAGCGGATTTCATCGCGGTGAAATCTGGCGCAATTTGCTGTTCCCATTAAAACTGATCGTGAGCTTATTCAAAGCCTATGGCATCATCCGGCGCTTCCGTCCGCAAGTGGTTGTTGGCGTTGGAGGATTTGCCAGCGGTCCGACCTTGGAGGTAGCTTCCAGGCTGGGCATTCCAAGCTTGATACAGGAGCAGAATTCTTTTCCGGGAAAAACCAATCGCTTGCTGGCGGCCAAGGCCCATAAGATTTGTGTGGCATACGAAGGGTTGGAGCGCTATTTTCCGAAAGAGAAGATCGTGCTGACAGGCAATCCGGTTCGCAAGGATTTGACAGACTTGGGCGCCCACAAAGAACAGGCTTTAAAGCACTTTGGAATGGCAACCGCTAAGGGTGTAATCGTTTTGGTTGGAGGCAGCCTGGGTGCGCGCTCACTCAACCGCGCGATGCGAGCGAATGCCGACTTGTTGAAAAGACACCAAGATGTGCAAGTCCTTTGGCAAGCTGGAAAGTTGTACATCGATGAATATGCAGAATGTGAGACAGCCCGTTTGCCCAACGTGAAAATCTCAGCTTTCATCGATCGAATGGATTTGGCCTATTCAATGGCAGACGTTTTGATCTGCCGGGCGGGTGCGCTGACCATTTCGGAGTTGAGCATCATCGGAAAGCCAGCTATTCTGATTCCCTCTCCCAACGTGGCAGAGGATCATCAAACCCACAATGCAAAGGCATTGGTCGAAAGGGATGCAGCCGTTCTGGTGAAGGATGCCGAAGCTGCCGCCGAAATGATTCCAAAGGCCATCAGTTTGCTTGGACAAGCGGATCGAAGGGCAGAAATCAGCGAAAATATCCTGGCCATGAAACAAAAAG
>JBCCSZ010000178.1:0-16164 GCA_039199225.1 Bacteroidota bacterium | reverse complement strand
TTTGGCGGGTATCCAAGCATTTTTACAGTGTGGAAAGGCCCTTATTTTTTCGGAAGATAAGATCGAGGCTTACCAACAGGAGATGATGGCTCACTTCAAATCGTTGAAAATGCCATCCGATGTCTTTGAGCGCTCCATCGCATATGGCAACCGCGCCAGTCAGCACATCTTAGCTTGGGCTGACAAGGACAACTACAAGGAGACCCGTACTTTTCCGAAGTACAGCATTCCGACCGAAGAGCGCAAATGGAAACCTACGCCACCGGATTACATAGATGGCATTGAGCCCCATTGGATGAAGATTCGGACCTTTGCACTGGATTCGGCCAAGCAGTTCAAGCCCCTCCCGCCCACGCCCTTTAGCATGGAAAAGAACAGCCAGTTTTACAAGGAAACGATGGAGGTTTACAATGCCTTGCGCAAAAATAAGGAGGAGCGCCTGGCGATTGCCAGCTTCTGGGATTGCAACCCATACGTATCGCACCACATCGGCCACGTCATGTATGCTACCAAGAAGATCACGCCGGGTGGCCACTGGATCGGTATTGCAAAGATTGCGGCCCAAAAGGCGGATGCAGATATTATGAAAACGGTAGAAACCTATGCTTTGACTTCGATTGCCTTGGCAGATGCCTTTATCAGTTGTTGGGATGAGAAGTACCGCTCGGTATTGGTTCGCCCTGAAACGGTTATCAATGAGCACATCGATGAAGACTGGATGCCTGCTTTGCAAACACCTCCTTTTCCGGAACATACGAGTGGCCACAGCGTGATTTCAGCTGCTGCCAGCGTTGCCCTGACCAGTTTGTATGGAGACAATTACGCTTTTGTCGATAGTACAGAGGTAGCCTATGGCTTGCCCGTGCGCTCCTATGAATCATTTTACGACGCATCTGCGGAGGCAGCGGTGAGTCGTTTGTATGGCGGGATACACTATCGGCCGGCGATTGATTATGGAGTAGATCAGGGGAAGCAGGTTGGTAACTGGATTGTGGAGAAGTTGGAGATGGGGGAGTGATTTGGGGATTTTGTGATTTGGTGGTCTTGTGATTTGGGGATTTAGTGGTTTTGTGATTTCTTGATCTGGGGATTGTAGAGGAGGGCAAGGAATTTGGCAGTGCGTAATTTTTTGGAAACTACTGGCTGCCAAATTCACTTGTGCTGAAAAATATCTTTTACAAGGCTTGTAATTCGCCCATGAGTTGGTCGGGTTTGCGGTAGCCGACAATGTCTTTTACTTTTTTCAGGTCTTGATCCAGAACGATGAGGGTTGGGTAGCCTCGGATGCCGAATGCGCCGGTGATTTGGTGAGGAGAGTTGCGGCGGTTGGGTGGCCGGTTGGAGACAAAGTTGGGGTTTTCGTAGGTTTTACCTCTGAAAGTAACGGGATCGGCAGATTCTCCATTGAATTTGACAGCGTAAAAGTTTTCGTTTACGTAGTCGGCAACTTTATCGTCTGAAAAGGTGAAGCGGTCCATCATTTTGCAGGGGCCGCACCAAGCTGTGTAGACATCTACCAATAATTTCTTAGGCTCTTTCTTGGTGAGTTTTTGAGCTTCTTCGAGCGAAACCCAGTTGATTTTGCCTTCGCCTACAGCGGGTGCTTTGGCAGGCTGTGCTTGTACCTGCGCAGGATTCTTCACTGTTTTAGCAGGTGCTTTGGCAGCCGCCTGCGTCTCCGTTTGTGTTTGCGAGCTGGCATCTGTTTGTTCTGTATTATTGCTACAAGCCGTAAAGAGGGCCAGTACCAAAATAAAAGCGAATGGTTTCATCTTGAGATAGTGGTTTGTTAAGTATTAATTAAAAGCCAGAATCTGGCTGAGTGTATCTTCTAATAGTTCGACATCCAGGTTTTTGGCAATGATGCGGCCATTTTGGTCCAGCAAGTAGGTGGTCGGCAATTGATTGTCCTCCACCAGGTCGACCATGGGGGAGCGAAAGCCCTCCAAGTCGGAAACCTGCAACCAGTCTAGTTCGTCGCGTTGGATGGCATCTACCCAACTGGCAGCGCTGGAATCGACGGAAATGGCATATATTTCAAAGCCTTTGTCTTTGTATTCGTTGTAAATGGGCTTGAAAAAGTAGCAATGGTCTTCGGTACAAATTTTACTGTAGGAGGCCCAGAACTCTACCAAAACAATTTTGCCCTTCAAAGATGCGAGCGGTATGATCTCCCCGTCGGGATCTCGGAGTGCAATATCCGGAAATATATCGTTCACTTCAAGTCCGACGCGGCTTTTGAGAGGAGGTACCGTCGTTGGAGCTGGGGAATACAGCCACAGCGCAGCGACAACCAGCAGCGCCAAGGCGGCGGCAATGGCTCCATAGTTGCTCCACAAACTGCGCCTGATGGGAGCTTGTACTGGTTCGGTAGCGGGTTCTAGCCGGCTTTCGATGCCCTCCCAGATGGAGGCATCCGCTTTGAGTCGGTCAAATTCTTTGCGATTCGACCGGAAGAAATCTTCTAGCCTATCCATGTTGTTGCCTTTTATGAATGATAGAAGCCAGCTTGCGTTTGCCTCTGGCATATTGTGTCAAAGAGGTGGAGACGGATATACCCATAATGTCGGAAATTTCCTGGTGGTCGTATCCTTCCAGTAGATAAAGAGATAAGACTGTCCGATATCCGGTTGGTAATTCCATCAAGCATTGGTGGACCGTTTCAACATCCACGTTGCGGTTCCAGGAGGGCTCACTTTCAGCCTCTTGGGCTTTGAGATGGAGGACCTTATCCAAGTCACCAGAAATGAGCAATCTTTTCTTTTTTACATAATTGATGGCCGTATTGATGACAATTCGGCGCAGCCATCCCTCCAAGTTGGTTTGTCGGCGGTAGGTATTCAAATTCTGGAACGCCTTGATAAAGGCATCTTGCAGAATGTCTTTCGCATCTTCGCGATTGTTGACAATGCGATAGGCGGAATTGAGCAGCGTGCTTGCATAGCGGGCATACAGGCGAAATTGTGCCTCCCGATTGCCCGCCAGACAGGCTTCGATCAACTTCTTTTGTTCCGTCTGTTCTATCACCTTTTCCATATTGATGGGATGGTTCTTCATTGTATGGACATCAAGTCCGCAATGGTTTACAAATAAAGACTGACCAGCGGTTGGAATATTGCATCAATGCGGCAAAAAGATGCTATATTTCTGTTGATGGAGTAAAACATGACTTTTCTCATTCAGATACAATCACACGCTAAAAAGCACCATATAATGCGTCTATCCTCCCTTTTGGCCTTTCTTGCGGCCTTTTTTCTAGCAGCATGTGGAGAGGAACCTTCGTCTTCCTCCGACCCTACAGCGGCGTCCACCGAACCAGCTGAAGAAGCAACACCCCAGCCACTCGACCGGTTCGAAGCCGAAATACAAGCCTTCGAGGCAGAAGATCAAAGCAATGGCATTGATACCAGCCGCATACTCTTCATTGGCAGCTCGAGCATACGACTGTGGAACAGCCTGGCAGAAGACCTGGCACCCATGAAAGTACTCAACCGCGGTTTTGGTGGTTCTACACTACCTGAAGTCAGTTATTATGCCAATCGGATTATTTTTCCTTATCGGCCAGATACGATCTTTCTCTATTGTGGCGAAAACGATATTGCCGCTGGTGCAAAGCCGCAAAAGGTCTATGAATCATTTACCGCCCTAATGGCCCGCATCCGCCTGAAGCTGCCCAAAACACAGATTTTTTACATCTCTATGAAACCTTCCATCGCTCGATGGGAAATGTGGCCGGCATTTCGGGAAGGGGAAGAGCTGATCGAGCGCTACATCGACCAATATAATCACTTGCATTATCTCGACTGTAGTGCGGCTATGTTACTGCCGTCCGGTGGTGTGGATTCGACCATATTTGTGGAGGATGGTTTGCACATGAATGCGGAGGGGTATCGGCGTTGGCGGGAGATGGTTCGGAGGGTTTTGTGATGAGGGGAGGGGGGTGAGTGATTTGGTGATCTGTGATCGGGTGGTCGGGTGATTTGTGGTCGGGCGATCGGGTGATTTGGTTATTGGGTGGTCGGTGATTGGGTGGAGGAGGTGCAAAAAAAGCGTGAATTCTGGGAGGAGAATTCACGCATCGGTTTTGGGGGAAATTGTAATTCGTATATATAGATTTGGTTTTGGGAAGACCTCAACGGAGGTCGAAGTTGGACAAGTATTGCTCTCTGGTAACCCGGTTGGTCATCAAGTCGAGGTCTAGCGTGCAGTTTTCGTAGCGGATCGCGTATTTTTGGCGAACCATGCCTCCTCTGATGCTTTGGGGATCATTGGCGATGATTTCCAGGAACCTGCCTGCCTGCTCCTTGACAGTGTTCATCAAGTCACGGATGGCACGCAATACATTGTTGTCACTTTGTTTATTTATGATTTCAGTTGTAAGCCACAGTTTGAGGTTTCGTAGATTGTTCATTGTTTTTGTCTTAATGTGTGTTTTCGGATAGTTGTGTACCCATTAAACTTGTAAAAAATGGGCTTTGTTGTTCTAGGTCACTTAAGGAATCGTTAAAAATTGTTAAGTATTCTTAAAAGTTTATTTCTTCCTTACACTCTTTAATACTCTGACACTATAAGAAGGTAACCACCCCTACGTGACTTTTTTTTATTCGGCACTTTAAACGCAAGCATCGCGGCATTTGTATGCTTGCAGACATTTCCCGTGAGGCCGCTCCAAAAGAAGCATTTTTAGAGTTGTCGACATGGCCTAAAAGCAACTGCAAGTTACTACTGTAAATTTGCGCTTTGCCCAATCGAAAAAAGACTTTTTTCGACACAGGCGGCCATATCGGGGACCAGCTTTTGAATTCTAATGTTACAACGATGATGTTATAACATCGTTTTATTCAAAAAAAAGTGCAGACTAAGCGGCAAAGCGGTTGTGTCTCAACTCATAGCGGTTTGAAATCTTGTCTTGCAAGCTTTTGCGCGCGTGGTGAATGCGGCTTTTGATGGTTCCAAGTGGCTTGCCCAGCTCATCGGCAATCTCCTGATAGCTGAATCCAGTATAGTACTTCCAAAATGGGACGCGGTACTGCTCGTTGAGCTCATTGAGCAACTTCATCAACTCATCACTGGTTAGATTTGAGACGGCCCCGTTACTAGCAATACCGCTGTTGTTGTCCAGCAGGTAGCTTCCGGTTGGTTCACTTTGCGTAGCCCTGCGGCGGCGCATACGATAATCGTTGATGAAGATGTTTTTCATCATCGTCATCACCCATGCTTTAAAATTGGTACCAATGTGGAATTTATCTTTGTTGCTCAAGGCTCTCAGTGCGGTCTCCTGAAAAAGGTCCTGGGCTTTGGCCGAGTCACTGGTCAAGCTGTAGGCGAAAGACTGCAGGGCAGAGGTAATTCGATCAAAGTTAGCTGTGAATTCTGTGGTACTCATAATTGTTTTCCTTTAACTGGTGATCTATTTCGGTTTCGTTACTACAATAATCGATGTTATAACTTCAATGTCATAACTTTATTTCGTCTTTAACATATTTTTAACGGATTTTAAGACGATTTTGAGCCGTCTTAGCAACTCGGTAATGAACGGTCAAAAATACGCTTCGGATCAGCTGCCAAAAGGGTACATAAAGCCTATGTACAGCGTCTTGCTCTAATCCCAATCATAGCCATCCGTTTTGTCTTCCTGACTTTCCCAATAACGATGGAACTGCTCCCAGGAGTTACCAATACCCAGGCAATGGATACTACATGTGCTACAGCATGCGTCGGGTAGATTGCTGAATCAACCGTGTGATAGGGTGGTGGTGTTGAGCGTGAAAAGATGGTCGGCAAAGGCCAAAAGAAAGAGGCAAAGTCACAATGCACCTTGCCTCCGAACATAATCTCATGAAAAAGATTAGTCTTGAATATTTTTAGGACTGCCTATTGTTTATAACTTCTGCTGCTAGCTTTAGATTAGGTTGCTATTTAACCATCGGATCAACAGTTGTAGCTTTAATAAAAACAACTGGTGTTGAATGCATGTTCAGTAAATTGCAATAGACTTGTCATGACTTAAATGATTGTAGTAAAACAAAGGATGGGATTATACATCAGTCAATATAAGTATTTTTCCTAATAAAACGAAAGCTTTGGTCATTCATTACCTGCTCGCCTATTTGCGGCGCGCCCACCAACTGGCCAGGCCGAATCCACTGATGAGGTGCCAAATACCCCACCAAGCCGCAATCATAGCCATTCCGCCGATGCCATTGAAGAAATTGAAGATGAGAATGAGTGCCAGACCGGAATTCTGAATGCCTGTTTCGATGGAAACCGCTCGGGCATCTCTCCGATTAAGCTTATTGAGGCGTGCAAAAGAATAGCCGAGTAGGAATCCCAAAGTATTGTGGATCAAGACAATAAAAAAGACCAAGCCTACATAATTGATGATGTTGTCGTAGTTGCTGTACATAGCCGCTACGACAAAGCCCAAAAAGATGGCAATGGAAAGCGTCCGGATGGGCTTGCGAATCTTCTCCGTTAGTTTAGGCAAAAAATGATTGAGGGCCATGCCGGCAATCAGCGGTAAGAATATCAGTAAAATGATGGTGCGAACCATATCTGTCGGATTCACCGCAATGCTCTGCTGCAATTTGGTGGCCCCAGGAATCAACTCACTCCAAAAGGTAAAGCTGAAGGGGGTGATGACAACGGCGCCGAGCGTCACAATGGACGTCAGCATCACCGAAAGGGCTGTGTTAGCCCCAGCGATGTGTACCATGAAATTGGAAACGTTGCCACCCGGGCATACGCTGATCAAAATCATACCCAATGCAATACTGGCAGGGGGCGCAAAGAGGTACACCAACACAATGGTGAGTATCGGTAGCAAAATGAGCTGTGAGAAAAGCCCGACGAAAGGAGCGCGAGGCTGCTTGAAGATGTCCCGAAAGTCTTGCACCTTAATATCAAGCGCCACCCCAAACATCAAGAAGGCGAGGCAGATATTGAGCAAAAAAAGCTGGTCCGGACTGAAATTGATCCTAATGCTGTCTATTAATTCCATACCTAATGCGAAAATAACATACTTCAATTGAATTAGATAAGGCTGCTAAACTTTATTTTTGGCCCGCCAGTCCCTTACTAGCCCAATTAAACACATTGCACTGGCCAATGCTTAGGCAGTTCATAAAATTTAAATGACCTAATAATTTGTATGAAGTCTTTCTCTCCAGCTTGATTGTTAACCCAATAGCTACGAACTGCTTATATTGCGCACCTGATAAAAACTAACAAATCCAATGAAAGCATCCTCTTTTGTAGAAACACTGCTGTCTAAAATGACCCTAGAGGAAAAGGTCGGTCAAATGACCCAACTCTCTATAGATACGATTTGCTTTGGTGAGCCTTACCAATTGAGTGATCCCCTACAAATCGACCCGGCCAAGCTCGATTATGTCGTCAAGGAACTCAAAGTGGGATCCATCCTCAATGTCGGCATCTATGCGCATCCCGTAGAACGCTGGCAGGAGCTGATTGGCGCCATTCAGGAAGCAGCAGCACATACGCAACTCTCCGTACCCATTCTCTATGGGGTCGACTCCATTCATGGGGCCAACTACACCCAAGGAAGTACCCTGTTTCCACAGCAATTGGGGCTGGCAGCAACCTATAATACCGACCTGGCCGAGCAGCTGGCTGCTGTATCTGCCTACGAAACCCGCGCCTCTGGCATCCCCTGGACTTTCTCTCCTGTATTGGACCTGGGGCGGCAGGCTCTCTGGCCAAGGCTTTGGGAGACCTTCGGCGAAGATGTTCACCTGACCACCCAGATGGGACTGGCCATGGTCAAGGGATATGAAGGAGAAGACATTGCTCATCCCCACCGAGTGGCCTCTTGCTTGAAGCACTATGCAGGCTATGGTTTCAGCTGGACTGGTCACGACCGAACGCCCGTTTACCTGGGCGAGCGTCAACTCCGGGAATACCACCTAGCCCCCTTTGCGGCAGCCATCAAGGCAGGCGCCGCAACCATTATGATTAATTCCGGAGAAATCAACGGCATACCCGTACATGCCAGCCGTCAGATGTTGACCGATATATTGCGAGACGAAATGGGCTTTGAAGGCATCGCCGTGACAGATTGGGAAGACATCCGTTATTTGCATACGCGCCACCGAGTAGCAGACAACCATAAGGAGGCTGTTCGCATGGCCATAGAAGCGGGCGTCGATATGAGCATGGTACCTATGGATGCGACTTTTACGACACATTTGATCGAACTGGTCAAGGAGGGAACCATTTCCGAAGAACGCCTGGATGTATCGGTCCGTCGCATTCTTAGGCTGAAAGAGAGACTTGGCTTGTTTGAAAAAACCCATCAGCCATTAGAGTCTTTTCCCGAATTTGCTGCACAAAAATCTGCTGAATTGAGTCGGCAGGCAGCTAGGGAGTCGCTTATTCTTTTGAAGAATGAAGGCGGTCAGTTGCCATTGGATGCTTCCAAAACGGTGTTGGTATGTGGACCGACGGCCGATAGCATGGTCAGCCTCAACGGTGGCTGGTCCTACACCTGGCAAGGGGAGCGCTCGGATGAATTTGCCGAGGCGCACAACAGCATTCTTCAGGCGGTGGTCGAGCGCATCGGAGCAGATAAGGTACGTTATGTAAGAGGCTGTTCTCATGATGAGATCATCGATTTGGAGGAGGCGCAGCAGGCGGCTGAGGAAGTCGACCAAATCATTCTGTGCCTGGGGGAGCAATCTTACACAGAATTCTTTGGCAATCTCAATGATCTTTATTTGCCAGATGCCCAGATGTTGCTGACAGACGCCTTGCTTTCTACAGGCAAGCCGATCACCTTGGTATTGGCCGAAGGTCGACCCCGGCTGATTCGGGAGATAGAGCCTTCGATTCCGTCCATCCTACTTTCGCTGTATCCTGGCAATGAGGGCGGCAACGCCATTGCAGATGTTCTGTATGGCGATACCAATCCATCTGGAAAACTGCCAATTACGTACCCTCGTTTCCCCAACGCTTTGCACACCTACGACCACAAGTATTCCGAGCTACAAAGCATCCAGGGAGCGCCAAGGATATACGCCCCGCAATTTGAATTCGGCCACGGCTTGAGCTACACGCAGTTCAGCTACCATAGTTTGGCGTTGGACAAGTCGCAATATGCCCAAACAGATCGCATTCACATCAAGGTCGATGTGGAAAATTCCGGGCCTCGAAAAGGTCAGGAAGTAGTACAGGTTTTTGTCAGCGATTTGTATGCGAGCATCACACCTCCGGTCCGTCGCTTGCGCGCCTTTTCCAAGATTACCTTGGAGCCTGGTGAGCGGCAAACGATAGAAATTGAGTTGGCAGTAAGCGAGTTGGCATTTGTAGATTTGCAAAATCAATGGCGGGTAGAAGCAGGCGATTTTACGCTGCGCGTAGCAAACCTGGAGGCTGCCTTCAAGGTAACTGACTAGGGATTTATCCAGGAGGCTTAACGCCAAAATTTGAGGATAGCTGCAAATCTTCTTTGGTTTTATGTATTATAAAATATTTTCATATATTTGTTGGCGTCGCATCCCAAAAACAGATATTCATTCAAAAAACCAACTTCATGTCTAAAGTCTTCAACTGGGGTATAGTGGGTCTTGGAAAAATCGCAAACAAATTTGCGCAGGACCTTCGGGTGGTCAAAGACGCCCGGCTGTTTGCCGTGGCCTCCCGCTCCTTTGAGAAGGCAGAGCGTTTTGCCGAGCTGTATCATGCACCCCATGCCTTTGGATCGTATGAAGCATTGGCAGACTGTCCTGGTCTGGACGCCGTATACATTGCTTCCCCTCATATTGGACATTGTGCGCACAGTTTGCTTTTTTTGAAAAAGGGTGTTCCGGTCCTTTGCGAAAAGCCCTTTGCGATGAATGCCTCGGAGGTCAACCAAATGGTCCGAGAGGCTCGACTGCAAAACACTTTTTTGATGGAGGCTATGTGGACGCGTTTTATGCCTACCATCAAACAAGCTTTGGAGTGGATCGAGGCCGGTGAGATAGGGGAGGTCAAGTCGGTACGCGCCGATTTTGGTTTCAATGCGCCCTTCAATCCCGAGAGTCGTCTGTTCAATCAAAATTTAGGAGGTGGTTCTTTGTTGGATGTTGGAATCTATCCGGTTTTTCTCTCCTTGTTGATTTTTGGTAAACCCAGCCAGATCGAGGCGACTGCTTCCATTGGTTCGTCCAACATCGATGAAAGCTGTGGCATATTGCTCAAGTATCCCGAAGGACAAATGGCCTTGTTGCATTCTTCCATCGTCGCCAAGACCGCAACTGAGGCTTTTATCCACGGCGAAAAAGGGAGCATTCACATCCATACGCGCTGGCACGAACCTACCAGTGTGAGCCTGCAAGTAGAAGGGCGCGAACCCAAAGATGTTTTCTTCAATTACAAAGGACTGGGTTATTACCTCGAAATAGAAGAAGTGCAACGTTGCCTGGCCGCTGGTCGCCGGCAAAGTGCCACATTGCCGCTCAGTTTCAGCATCGACCTCATCGAGCTACTGGACGCCATTCGCCTCAAAGCGGGCATCTTCTACCCGCGCTACGATCGCTTTGGCAAAAATATCCGCGTGGAGGACAAAGATCGCTTCTCCATGAACTGAAAACAAAAAGTCATTTTTTTCCTTTCCACTATTCTGTCCCTCGGATAAAATCATATGTATTGGCATAGTGATTGTTTTCTATGTTTTGTCACAAGTGATACGAATTCTCTCAATTGTTATTTTGGTTTATCAATAGTTATTAATTCGCAGAAATGTGACAGGTCAATCTTGCGACCATAGAAGTGGAAAATTACCATGCTTTGTCATGGAACGAATAATGGCTCATATATAATAGTGATTTGTGGGTGTAGTCGAAAACTCGGCTGTACCCATTTTTTATTTCAGCGTCAAATTATTGTGTAATTACATATTTAAATTTTATTGTTTTGTTTGGTATAGAATTTGAATTCAACCGATTAACAAGACGCCTCGGTCATGGGAGTCTGGTATATGATGTACCCAAGATAGTATCTAAGTCATGGTATCCAAACTTTAAGAATCGGGCAGTATCATAAGGAAGCTACTTTGAGTTTTCGTGAAATAAAAAACGAACTGTGAAATTGGATTCAAGCGCTTATTGGCGAAAAACAACATTTATGTTCAACAAATTTATCCCTGCAAACACTTCTGCTTATTCTTACTGGATTCTTTTCGGTTGGCTTTTAAGTATGGCTAGTCCATCTATGGCCACAACACCTACTGCAGAAGACAAACTTTTGGCTTGCCCAGGACTGACCCTGCCGGATACCATTCGAGAAACCATCTTTACATGTAGTGCCGATTATGACATTTGTCTGGGAATATCTACAACAGATATGGCCAACTATACCATTACGGACAATGGGACCCCTTATGCTGGAGGCATGCAAGCTTGTGACTTTGACACATCCGTTGTATACTCTTATTCGGGTTTGACAGATGGTGGCGCGAATGGCCCTTACACTGTAGATGCTTGGCAGGTCAACTCAAGTACCTTCATGGGAAGCTTCAACAGCGTCACAGAATTGGTCGATTCACTAAATAGTTGGGACCCAGCTGGCAATTGGATGCAGGATGCTCCTGGTAGTTTGCTTCAAGGAGGCGATGCCAATAATACCTACGGCGATATTTTCATTACTCAAACCAATACCAATATCAAGGATACCCTGGAGGCTACCGTCAATATTACTCCAAATGGTTCCATCCTTTCGGTAGATACAGGCTATCACGAAATCATCCTCGACAATGCGGTGCTGGGATGCCGAGATACTTTGTATGCGATTATCAATTGCATCACTTGCCCTTATGTATATGCTGGTAGCTCATCGATCGAAGTAGACGATTGCGACAGCGCGGCCACGGTTTGCCTGGAAATTCCTTTCAACGATTTATCAGCTTATTCGATTTCGGTCAATAATGCTACTTACGCGGGGCCGACGGCTCCTTGTGAATACGACAGCATCTATACTTATGACTTTTCAGCGCTGTTTGCCGAACCTGGCCCCTACCTCTTGCAAGGCTGGCAGGTCAATGGTTCTTCGTTTTTGGGCAGCTTCAACAACATCTCTCATTTGGTGGACTCCATGAATGCCTGGGACCCCGCCGCCAATTGGACCCTGAATTTTAGTACTTCCACCATCGATGGTGGCCAGTGGTCTTCCACTTACAGCGACATCAACATCCGCCTGATCAATAATACGGTCATTATTCTTTCATTGGATACCTTGCCTGTGCCGAGATCGACACAAATCGAATTGGCTGTTGGTAGCTATGATTTTGAGGTGAGAGATTTGAACAGTGGTTGCAGCGATATTTTTACCATTGAGGTAAGCTGTGACGATGGCAGTGGCGGCTTTAGTCGTTGCGGAGTGTACAGTGGAGCGCTCGATTTGATGACCGATGATTGCTCGACACCTGCTGCCGTTTGTACAAATATTCCGATGGATGAATGGAATGATTATTTGGTCTTTTTAAATGGTGTGAACTATTCTGGTAACCTGAGCCGCTGTGGTAATGTTTTGGACACCATGAATTTGGTATATGCACTGGGGCTGGAGGTTCCACCCCTTCCTTTCAATTTTGATTTGCTCAGTTGGTCTGTCAACGGCAGTGTTTATACGGCCTCTGGTTTAGGGTCTTATGCCGAAATGGTGGATTCCATGAACGTTTGGGATGCCGGAGCCAATTGGATGATGAATCAATTCAATATTGAAGGTGGCAACTTAAATAATACTTATGGCAATTTGGTACTCAATGTAGGGGCCAACTCGCCCAATGCTTTTTCACCTGATCCAATCACCCAGCCGATTCATGCATCGATGGAGTTGGATACGGGACGCTACCAAATCTTATTTCTCAATCCGACCGCCTTGTGTACGGATACGGTGAATATGACGGTTCAGTGCCGCATGCTCAACTGCCCGGATGTGGTTTCGGCCAGTCGGTTGGAAGTAGATGCTACCAACTGCGACGATGTAGCCTCTGTTTGTTTGGATGTCGATCCAGCAGATTGGGGAGATTACAGCGTCGAATTGAATGGCCGCCCATTTACCGATACGCGTCAAGGCTGCCAATTTGTGACAACTGGTTACAGTTTCAGTTTAAGCTTTTTGCCTTCGGCCGATCCTTCTGATGAGTTCAGTATCAACTTTTGGTTCATCAATGGACAAGATTACTCTGGTACCTTCAGAACGGCCAATGACTTGCTGATTTTGCTGCAGACTTGGGACCCTGCCGCCAATTGGACGTATGATGCGGCAACAAATACTTTTTCGACCACCAATCCGAATGGTACCTATACCTCGGTTCCTGTACGACCGCTGCCTATGGGAGCACTCAATCTATATCGAGTCAACACAGATCGGCAGGCCACAGCCACCAGCATTGACCTACCGGTAGGGGAGCATCTGCTCGTCTTTGGCGAAGGTTCTACAGGCTGTGAAGATTCTGTGCGCATCACAGTCAACTGTCCTACTTTGGAAAGCAGTACCTTTCGCGATACCATTGATCTAATGGCATCGGATACACTTTGCATCGCAACGGCTGAATTGCCTGGTCCGCCCATAAGCATCAACAACATTTGTGCAGATGGCTCCGGTGAGTTTGTCTTGTTTGAATTGCTGACAGATGAATATTGCGTTGTATATACTGCCATCGAGGAAGGGGTCGACTCGGCCTGCATTGTGATTTGCGATGACTTAAACAATTGTGATACAACTTACTTGTTCATCACAGTAGAAGACAACACGGTAGAACTGACTCCTGTAGCGGGAGTGGATACCAGTTCAATCATACAAGGCCAGGTAGCCATTCTCAATGTACTGGCCAATGATGAACCCAATGGCAGCATAGACAGCCTGTATATTGTTCAGCAGCCATCCAATGGTTTGGCGATTCTCAATGTAGATTCGACCATTACCTACACTCCGAATGAAGATTTTTGCAACTCCACAGAGCCGGATGTGTTGACTTACGCCATTTGCAACGCCAATGGTTGTGACACGGCCCAGGTGACCATCCTTGTCTACTGCAACTCCATCCACGCGTTCAGCGGCTTTTCGCCGAATAACGATGGCACCAACGACACTTTTGTCATCGAAGGGCTGCAGGACTATCCCGATCACCGGGTGTCGGTCTTCAATCGCTGGGGTAATCAAGTGTATACAGTCAATAATTACGACAACGATAATGGTTGGGATGGTACGTTCAACGGGATCAACCTACCCGATGGTACCTACTTTTACACGATCGAAGCAAGCAACGGCATTGTCAAATCGGGCTATGTCCAACTGCGCCGTTGATGAAAGATATTACCATACTATGAGACTCAAAAACAGGGCGGCTGCTTTTCGGCAGCCGCTTTTTTAATGCTCAGAGGTCTGCTATCTGTCCGTTTGCAAAATGCGTGTTGGCAATTCCAGCAATTTTTCATTATATTTGTATATACTTTTTGCTTCTTACAAAACTACCTTATTGATTGAGGCCATCTACACGGTCTCATTTCTTCCCACAAACCGTTAAAAGCATTTTTGTTCGTTCAAGCATCGCTGTTTGATCGACGCTAAAATCTTTTTTCACCATGAACAAACCAAGAAGCGAGTTATGAAACAAAGCTACATTCCTATTTTCCTTTCTTCCAATCTTAGAAAGTATTCTCTTTTTGTCGCACTATTGGCCTATTGTGTGACGGCTCAGGCCACAGAAGAAAAATTTACCACTTTCTTCCCACCACCCGATATTACCATTACTTGTAACTATTGGTTTCCGTTCAATCCCAATAATCCCGATCAGTATGTTTCTGAGCTGGATGCAAGATTTGGAAAGATTGTCAATGGACCATCCAATAGAGATAAGGTGATTGTTAGAGATCAGGTGTGTCCAAGACACCCTCGGTTTGCTGAATTTGCGCCGGCTTCACCCTTTGACGATCCTTGTTACGATGACCTTTACGACATCAATTGGGGCTTCGATGGCTATTACCAAAACCTGTTTGGTGGGCTGATTTTTCAAAATGTCACCGCCGACCTGGTCTGTGGGCAGGGCGACATCATACGCGAGTGGCGTTATCGCGAGCCTTGGGGCCAGTTTCTAGGGCAGCAGCGCATTACCATTATTAACTGTGAAGAATTTTATGTGCCAACGGTCTGTTGGCGCTTTACGCCCCGCGATGTAGGGTCCTGTGATTTTGTTGGTAATGACTTTGGTTACAAGCTTGTGGAATGGCCTTGTGATCTGGAGTTGACCACCTGCCAGGCGACGGGAGCAGAAGCTTTTAAGCCAGAAAATCTGGACGTTCCTTTTGATCAGGATCGTCGTCCAAGGTTGAATACCGACCGTTGCAACTTACTGGCTGCCACCTATGAAGACCGCGTTTTTACCTTTGTTGATAGTGCCTGTAGTAAGGTCTTTCGGGAATGGGAGGTCATCAACTGGTGCTTGTACGAACAATTTGAGGAAGGAACCTACTCGGGAGAGTTTGTCTGGCGCTTTGTCCAGGTCATAAAGTTATTGAACCAGGATGGACCGGATTTTGCCAATTGCGACGACCAAACGCTCTGTGCCTTTGGCGATACGCTGAATCCGAATAACAACCAATGCGTTGGTGTTTTTGAGATTCGTCCAGATGTTTCGGATGATTGTACGCCATTGGAATTGCTGCGGATTGATTACAAGCTCGACCTGGGCAATGATGGTGTATTTGACCGCTTGGGTTACAGTGCTAATTATGGACCCAATTATCCTTTTCCTAATCCCAATGGCTTGCCGGTACAAGTTATGCCGGATACGCTTCCCAATGCAGACGGTGTTTATCCCGTCGGAACACACCGTATTCTCTGGGGGGCTGAAGACGGCTGTGGCAACATCAATGTTTGTGAATATCTATTGACCATCGAAGATTGTAAGCCGCCGACGCCTTACTGCTTGCCGGGCATATCAGGTATTCCAATGCCTGTTGCAGCTGGTGAATTCATCGATATTTGGGCCAGTGATTTCAATTTGGCAAGCTTTGATAACTGTACGGCCGATTCCAATTTGGTTTATGCTTTTTCAGAAGACCCCAACGATCGTACCATTCGCCGTACGTGTGCTGAGGTGACTGGATTGGCAGAGCAATTAACCATTTATGTGTTTGATGAGGCAGGCAACTTTGCAACTTG